>DXYS01000051.1 GCA_019415705.1 Bacteroidales bacterium
TGAAACTTTCAATTCTCAGAGGCTTTAACAAGTGGAGTTCTGCAACACCCCCCTCACACACGGCGCTGCGCTGCAGCGCTTTCTTAGTGTATCACTTCAGCTTATCATATTCCTCGTCGGTGACGGGTTCGAGCCATTCGTTGGAGCTGTTCTCGCCGGGCACCTCGAAGGCGAGATGTGCAAACCACGAGTCGGCGGCCGCGCCGTGCCAGTGCTTGACGTTGGCCGGGATGTGGATGACTGTGCCGGGCAGTATCTCCACGGCCGGCTTGCCCTCCTCCTGATACCAGCCGCGGCCGGCCACGCCTACGAGCATCTGACCGCCGCCTTTAGTGGCATGATGGATGTGCCAGTTATTGCGGCAGCGGGGCTCGAATGTAACGTTGGCAAACGGTATCTGAGAGTCAGACACGCGGGCCAGATAGCTGTTGCCGATGAAATACTTGGCATAAGCCGTGTTGGGCTCGCCTATGGGGAAGATCATCGAGCGCGCAAACTCAGCGCGGGCGTCATCGCCCCTGATGTCGTCGGCCCAAACGTTCTTGGCGAGGTTAAATGCCGCCCAAGCCTTCGGCCAGCCAGCATAAAAGGCGATGTGTGTGATGATTTCGGCAATCTCCGTGCGTGTGATGCCGTTCTTTTTGGCAGACTCGAGATGAAATGTCAGCGAGCTGTCGGTGATGCCCTGCGAAATCAGACTTGTGATGGTCACGAGGCTGCGGTTGCGCAGCGAGAGCAGGTCGTTGCGGCTCCACACTTCGCCGAAAAGTATGTCGTCGTTAAGGTGAGCGAACTCCGGCGCGAAGTCGCCGAGCCGGTCGCGTCCGGCTGTCTGAACGATTTTCTGTTGTGCCATAATGTCAGTGCTTATTGTAATACTTAAGAAACTTATTAATACTAATGTGATAACTCTATTCATGGTTTGTATAGTTTTATATAGTCTTGTATGCAGTTGTATAGTCTTGTATTGTCGGTGTATATTTGTACGATGCAAAAATACTGAAACAGAATTGTCGGCTGCGTTTCACAATCGTGGTATAAACTACCAATTTTACGGATTTTCGATTTAAAGATTGGCAGGGCGATGTTTTTTTCGTAACTTTGCATGGTTTTCACGACTGATAGTGTTAGACCACCCATCATATTACGCTTAAAAACCTATCGTATGCGCGAAACAAAACGCGCCGTCCTCGTTCTCGAAGACGGCACCACATTCGAGGGAAAGTCTTTTGGCTATGAGGCTTCGACATCGGGAGAAGTAGTTTTTAATACGGCCATGACAGGCTACCCTGAGAGTCTGACAGACCCGTCCTATGAGGGTCAGATTTTAATCACCACATTTCCTTTGCTCGGCAATTACGGTGTGCCGCCGACTGATGACTCGCCTTTGCTGAGCGATTACTTCGAAGACGCCCATATACACTGCAAGGCCATCATCGCACAGGACTACTCGTGGGAGCACAGCCACTGGCTCGCCGACCGCTCTCTGTCTGACTGGCTCAAAAGCGAGAAAGTGCCCGGCATCTATGACATCGACACCCGACAACTCACCAAACATCTGCGCGAGCAAGGATCAATGCTCGGTAAGATTGTGATTGACGGACATGGCGATGTCGATTTTTATAATCCCAATCTCGAAAATCTTGTAGGCAAGACTTCGTGCGGCGACGTGACTCTTTATGAGCTCGGCGCCGACGGTAAATTTGTCACCACACCCTTGGACAAGGCTAATCCCGTGCTACCGCCGTCAGACAAGAAGACCGTCGTGCTCGTCGACTGCGGCGTCAAACACAACATCCTGCGCTGCCTGACACGCCGCGGTGTGCGCGTTGTGCGTGTGCCGTGGGACTATGACTTCTCTGTCATCCCCTATGACGGCCTGTTCATCTCTAACGGTCCGGGCAATCCCGACTTCGCCGAGGCCACAGTCGCAAATATTCGCCGCGCGCTTGACGGAGAACGTCCCATCTGCGGCATCTGCATGGGCAACCAGCTCCTTGCCAAAGCTGCCGGCGCCCGCACATACAAACTCAAATACGGCCACCGCAGCCACAATCAGCCCGTCCGCGTCGTCGGCGAGAACATCTGCTTCGTGACCTCGCAGAACCACGGCTTCGCCGTCGACAACTCCACGCTGCCCGACGACTGGGAGCCCCTGTTCATCAACATGAATGACGGCACCAACGAGGGTATCCGCCACAAGACCAAGCCATTCTTCTCGGCCCAGTTCCACCCCGAGGCATCGAGCGGACCCAAAGACACGGAGTATCTCTTTGACGAGTTTATCAGCAAGCTTTAATCATCATCACCACGACTCAGACCAATGACTCAGACTGATTCAACAAGCAATCCCAACCGCGACAATCAGATAAAGAAAGTTTTGCTGCTCGGCAGCGGCGCACTCAAAATCGGCGAGGCCGGCGAGTTTGACTACTCGGGCTCGCAGGCCCTCAAGGCCATGCGCGAGGAGGGTATCGCCACCGTGCTTATCAACCCTAACATCGCCACGGTGCAGACCTCCGAAGGCTTTGCCGACAAGATTTACTTCCTGCCGGTCACACCTTATTTCGTCGAGAAAATCATTCAGAAAGAGCGCCCTGACGGCATCATGCTCGCCTTCGGCGGTCAGACAGCCCTCAACTGCGGCGTGGCTCTCTATGAGAGCGGCATCCTCGAGAAATACGGCGTCAAGGTGCTCGGCACACCTGTCCGTGCAATCATGGACACCGAAGACCGCGAGCTCTTCGTGCGTAAGCTCGACGAAATCGACATCAAGACCATACGCAGCGAGGCCGTCGACAATATCGACGACGCCCTGCGCGTGGCCAATCAGCTGGGCTACCCCGTCATTGTCCGCGCTGCCTATGCCCTCGGCGGCCTCGGCAGCGGTTTCTGCGACAACGACGCCGAGCTCGTAGCCCTCACCGAGAAGGCGCTCTCGTTCTCGCCTCAGGTGCTCGTCGAGAAGTCGCTAAAAGGCTGGAAAGAAGTCGAGTATGAAGTCGTGCGCGACCGCTTTGACAACTGTATCACGGTCTGCAACATGGAGAACTTTGACCCGCTCGGCATCCACACCGGCGAGAGCATTGTCGTCGCTCCCTCGCAGACACTCTCTAACGACGACTACCACTACCTGCGTTCATTGGCCATCAAAATCATACGCCACATCGGCATCGTCGGCGAGTGTAACGTCCAGTATGCCTACGACCCCGAGTCGATGGACTATCGCGTCATCGAGGTCAACGCCCGTCTGAGCCGCTCGTCGGCTCTCGCATCCAAGGCCACGGGCTATCCCCTCGCTTTCGTTGCCGCCAAACTCGGCCTCGGCTACGGCCTGTTTGACCTCAAAAACTCCGTCACACGCTCCACGTCGGCTTTCTTCGAGCCGGCTCTTGACTATCTCGTGGTCAAGATACCCCGCTGGGACCTCGGCAAATTCCACGGCGTCAAGCGCGAAATCGGCTCGTCGATGAAATCGGTCGGTGAGGTCATGGCCATCGGCCGTACCTTCGAGGAAGCCATTCAAAAGGGCCTGCGCATGATAGGGCAGGGCATGCACGGCTTCGTCGGCAACAAAGACATCAAGGTCCCCGACATCGACGCATCGCTCGCCGAGCCTACAGACAAGCGCATTTTCGTCATTGCCAAGGCGATGCAGGAGGGCTACACCGTCGAGCGCATACACGAGCTCACCAAAATTGACCGCTGGTTTCTCTACAAGCTCAAGAACATCATGGACACATCGGTCGAGCTCTCTGTCTTCGACGAAATCAACAAGCTCCCGGCCGAGCTGCTCCGTCTTGCCAAACAGCAGGGCTTCAGCGACTTTCAGGTCGCCCGTGCCGTCCTCAAAGAGCGCATGACAGACAGCGAGGGAGCCAATCTCGCCGTCCGCGCCCTGCGCAAGAGCCTCGGCATCGTGCCCGTCGTCAAACAGATTGACACCCTCGCCGCCGAGTATCCCGCACAGACCAACTATCTCTACCTAACATACAACGGCGCCTCGAATGACGTGGACTATCTCCATGACCACCGCTCGATAGTCGTGCTCGGCTCCGGCGCCTATCGCATCGGCTCGTCTGTCGAATTCGACTGGTGCTCGGTCAATGCACTGATGACCGTCAAGCGCGAAGGCTGGCGCTCGGTGATGATTAACTATAATCCCGAGACCGTCTCGACCGACTATGACATGTGTGACCGCCTGTACTTCGACGAGCTCACCTTCGAGCGCGTGATGGACATCCTCGACCTCGAGCAGCCCCACGGCACCATCCTGTCAGTGGGCGGCCAGATACCCAACAACCTCGCCACACGCTTAGACGAGCAGGGCGTCAACATCCTCGGCACATCCGCCAAGTCAATCGACAACGCCGAAGACCGTCATAAATTCTCGGCTATGCTCGACAGCCTCGGCATCGACCAGCCCCGCTGGCGCGAGCTCACAAGCATGGACGATATCAAGGAGTTTATCGACGAAGTCGGCTTCCCCGTGCTCGTCCGCCCGAGCTACGTGCTTTCGGGCGCCGCAATGAACGTCTGCTCCAACGACGAGGAGCTCGTCAGATTCCTGCGCCTCGCCGCCAACGTTTCCAAGCAGCATCCCGTCGTCGTCACAGAGTTCATACAGTTCGCCAAGGAAATCGAGATGGACGCCGTGGCTCAGAACGGCGAAATCAAGGCCTACGCCATTTCAGAGCACATCGAGTTTGCCGGCGTGCACTCCGGCGACGCCACTATCCAGTTCCCGCCGCAGAAACTCTATGTCGAGACCATGCGCCGCATCAAGAAAGTATCGTCGCAGATAGCCCGCGCCCTCAACATCTCGGGTCCGTTCAACATACAGTATCTCGCCAAGAACAACGACATCAAGGTCATCGAGTGTAACCTGCGCGCATCACGTAGTTTCCCCTTCGTGTCCAAGATACTCAAAATCAACTTTATCGACCTCGCGACACGCATCATGCTCGGTCTCCCCGTCGAGAAGCCTCACAAAAACGCCTTCGACCTCGACTACGTCGGTATCAAGGCATCGCAGTTCTCGTTCTCGCGTCTGCAGGGCGCAGACCCCGTGCTCGGTGTCGACATGTCGTCGACCGGCGAGGTAGGCTGCATAGGAGCCGACACATCTGAGGCCATCCTCAAGTCTATGCTTGCTGTCGGCCTGCGCATACCCTCCAAGGACAAGGGCGTGCTGCTGAGCACCGGCGGTCCCAAACAGAAGGCCGACATGCTCGAGGCCGCTCACGAGCTCCATAACAACGGCTACAAGATTTACGCCACAGGCGGCACACACCAGTTCCTCAATGACAACGGCATCCCGGCCGTCCGCGTCTACTGGCCGTCTCAGTCTGACATGCAGCCGCAGGCGCTCGACCTGCTCCACGAGCACGCCATCGACCTCGTCGTCAATATCCCCAAAAACCTCAGCTCGACAGAGCTCAGCAACGGCTACAAGATACGTCGCGCGTCAATCGACCTCAATGTGCCTTTGCTGACCAACGCCCGTCTTGCTTCGGCATTCATACATGCGTTCACCACGCTGCCCATAGACAAAATCGAAATACGCAGCTGGGACGAATACTAATCCGGTAAAACAATACTTTCTGCAATCGTAGAAACATTATTCATTTACTAAAACCTCTAATTATGAAAAAATTGACGCGTCTCGCCGGTATAGCCCTGATGCTCATGGCCGCTCTTACGGCCAATGCCGGCAAGTATCAGTTTCAGACGGTCCCGGGTGACCCTCTTGACACCAAAATCTACACGCTGCCTAACGGCCTGAAGATTTTCATGTCTGTCAACAAGGACGAGCCCCGCATCCAGACCAACATCGCCGTGCGTGTCGGCGGCAAGAACGACCCCGCCGAGACAACGGGCCTCGCACACTACTTCGAGCACCTGATGTTCAAGGGCACCGAGCAGTTCGGCACCTCTGACTACAAGGCCGAGAAGCCCCTGCTCGATCAGATCGAGAGCCTTTTTGAAGTCTATCGCACCACTACTGACGAGGCTGAGCGCAAAGCCCTCTACCACACAATTGACTCCATCAGCTACGAGGCCTCAAAGCTCGCCATACCCAACGAGTATGACAAACTGATGAGCGCCATCGGCGCAAACGGCACTAACGCCTATACCTCAAATGACATGACCTGCTATGTCGAGGATATCCCCTCAAACGAGATTGAGAACTGGGCGCGCATTCAGGCCGACCGCTTCGAGCATCCTGTCATCCGCGGTTTCCACACCGAGCTTGAGACTATCTATGAGGAGAAAAACATGTCACTTACATCTGACGGCCGCAAGATGTCAGAAGCCATGCTCTCATCGCTCTTCCCTCATCATCCTTACGGCACACAGACCGTCCTCGGCACACAGGAGCATCTCAAAAATCCTTCGATTACAAATGTAAAGAAGTATCACGAGACATGGTATGTGCCCAACAATATGGCTATCTGCCTCTCGGGTGACTTCGACCCTGACAATATGGTCGACATCATCACCAAATACTTCGGACATCTTAAACCCAATCCCAATCTGCCTCATCTCGACTTCCCGGCCGAGGCCACAATCACCGAGCCGGTCAAGCGTGAGGTGTGGGGCAACGAGGCCGAGCGTCTTTATCTCGCATGGCGCGTCCCCGCTGCCAAAGATCCCGACATGCGAGTTCTCGCCATCATCTCAGAGGTGCTCGACAACGGCAAGTGCGGTCTGATTGACCTCAACATCAATATGGCTCAGACTATGCTCGGCGCCGGTGCAGGCACATACGATCTCGCCGATCAGGGAGCCTTCCTGCTCATCGGCATGCCCAAGGGCGGCCAGACCCTCGACGATGTGCGCAATCTGCTGCTCGCCGAGATGAAAAATCTGCGTGAAGGCAAATTTGCCGACGACCTCGTGCCTTCGATTATCAATAACCTCAAACTGCAGTTGCAGCGTTCGTTCGAGCCAAATTCGGGCCGTGTCAACTATTATAGAGACGCCTTCATCAACGGCGAGCCGTGGGCTGATGTTGTCAAGGGCTTCGAAGAGCTTGAGTCAGTCACCAAGGCTGACGTCGTGGCCGTGGCCAACAAATACTTCGGCGACAACAATTATGTGGCAATCTACAAACTTCAGGGCCCCGACAAAAACGAGCTCAAAATCGCCAAACCCGAGCTGACTCCCATCGCCATGAACCGTGACAAGTCGAGTCAGTTCCTTCTTGACATCCAGAACAGCAAGGTCGAGCCCATCGAGCCTGTTTTTGTCGACTTTGACCGTGACCTTACATTCCTCAAGGCCAAAAACGGCGTCCCGGTGCTCTATACGCCAAACACCACCAACGACGTCTTCCAGCTGACATATATTTATAATGTAGGCACCAACAACGACGTGCGCCTCGGCTATGTCGACGAATTGCTCAACCTCTCGGGCACCAAGACAATGACTCCGCAGGACATTCAGAACGCCTTCTACAAGCTCGCTTGCTCGTTCCGTCTGTCTATCGGCACAGAGCGCTCCTACATCGTGCTGAGCGGTCTCAACGAAAACATGCCGCAGGCAATCGAGCTTTTCGAGAAGATTGTCCGTGAGGCCGAAATTGACACCGCCGCTTACAGCGCCTATATTGACCGCATCGAGCAGGCTCGCGCAAATTCCAAGACAAACCAGTCTGCCAACTTCCGCGCCCTGCGCAACTACATGATGTACGGTAAGGACAATTCCCAGACCCGCGACCTCAGCGTCGAGCAGCTTCGCGGCTCTGATCCTGCCGTCTTCTTCGAGGCGCTCCGTGACCTGATGGGTTATGAGCATCAGATTATCTACTACGGCGCATCTGACGGCAAGAAGGTCATCGACGACATTAACAAGTATCACTACATCGCCGCCGAGCCCCGCAAAGCTCCCGAGCAGAATGTCTTCACTCAGGTACAGCCCGAAGAGACCGTTATCTTTGTCGCTCCTTACGACGCCAAACAGCTCTACATGTCGCTCTTCTCAAACCGCGGCGAGAAATATGACCCGGCGCTGACTCCGATGCTTGAGATTTACAACGAGTACTTCGGCGGCTCGATGAACGCCATCGTTTTCCAAGAAATGCGTGAAAGCCGTTCGCTTGCCTACTCGGCATGGGCCGGTCTTAGCAGCCCCGGTTATCTGCGTCGTCCTTACGTATATCAGGCACAGATTGCCACTCAGAACGACAAGATGATTGATGCCACAAATGCCTTTGATGAAATCATCAACGAAATGCCCGTCAGCGCTCCGGCTTTTGAACTCGCAAAGAAAGGTCTTGAGTCGCGTCTGCGCACACAGCGCATAATCAAAGACGATATCGCGTGGGCCTATATCAATGCCCGTGACCTCGGCGAGTCTACAGACACCCGCAAGGCTGTATTCGAGGCTCTGCCTGCCGCAACTATCGAGGATGTAATCAAGTTCCAGAAAGAACATGTCAAAGGACGCACATACTACTATTGTGTGCTCGGCGACACCAAAGACCTCGACATTGAAGCGCTGTCGAAACTCGGCAAAGTGGTGATGCTCACCACCGAAGACATCTTCGGCTACTAATCAGCCCGTTTTCCCAATCCCTATATAGTCGGGACGCACCCCCTCATTCGGGTCGTGCGTCTCGACTGCTTTTCTATACACGACTATACAATTGCATAGTGTAGCATAGTACATAATACATTTGTATACAATTGAAATTATTTCTATATTTGCGGCGAAATCAGTTAACAGTCGGTTCGCATTATACGCGATTAATAGGGAACAGGGTGTGAATCCCTGACAGTACCCGCTGCTGTAAGTTCCGCTGATTCAGCCATCAATAAGTCACTGACCAAGCAAGAGTGCGACGGTCGGGAAGGCGATGGCCGAGGGAACGAGTCAGAAGACCTGCCGATATTATTAATTCGCACAAAAAGCGCTCGGGTAATAGCGCCGCGAGAAATTTTGCCGGAAAATGAAGATTTCCATCTGCGGAATCTGTCACATTTTTGCACGGCTGCTCGTTGCAGCAGCTATTGTCCCGGGATTTTCGACCCATGCCGTCGAGAAACCCGACAGTATTGTGAAATTACACGAAGTCACGGTCAATGCGGCCGCACCGCGTCGTCTCGCCACCGTGCAGCATCTTTCCGGCAATCAGCTGCAAGCACTCTCAACCACTTCCATCGCCGATGCCCTCAAATATTTCGCCGGAGTCCAAATCAAGGATTACGGCGGTCTCGGAGGCTTAAAGACCATCAATGTGCGCTCGCTCGGCGCGCAGCATGTCGGCGTTTATATTGACGGCATACGCCTGACAAACGCCCAGAACGGCACCGTCGATCTCGGCAAATACTCGCTCTCGACCCTTGAGTCCGTATCGCTTTATAATGCCAACAAACTCGACCAATGCCAGTCGGCGTCAGAGTATGCCTCGGGCGCGACCGTCTATATGCAGACGCGCCGCCCCGTGTCAGACTCGCTGTCGCTGACGGCCCGCATCGGCTCGTTTCACACCTACATGGGGCGTGTCAACGCGCAGTTCAGCCGCCGCGGCTGGAGCGGCTTTGTCGACGGTGAGTATCTCAGTTCGCGAGGCGACTATAAGTTCCGCTATAAGTCGCAGTGGGAGGACACCGTCGGACGCCGCCGCAACTCTGACATCCGCTATGGTCGCGCCGAGGCCGCGCTGTTTAAAGACGGCTTCGCCTCGCATCTCTACTTCTATCGTTCGGAACGCGGCTGCCCCGGTGGCATCGTGCGACGTCTGTCTGACAAATACACCAACGTCGGCCGCGAGTGGGACACTGACCTCTTCGCTCAAGCCTCTTACCGCCGTGACTTAGGTGCGAAGTTTCAGGTCAAGGGCAACGTGAAGTATTCTTACGAGTATCTGCGATATTGCACCGACTATCCTGAGAATCAGAATACTGCGCGAGTCAATAATCATTATCACAACCACGACGCTTTTGCCTCCGTCTCGGGCACATATCGCCCGTGGCCGTGGCTGTCGGTTAACGTGGCATACGACATGCGCCTGTCATGGATGCGCGCCGACCTCAAACGCTTCAGCACCGTCCGCCGTCAGGACCAAAAAGCCGTGGCCGCCGTGCAGGCCGAATGGCGCTCTTGGCGTCTCGCCGCGTCGATGCTCTATCAGCACTACCGCGACCACACCCGTGTGCACGTAGGTGCCGCTGACCCGCTCAGCCGCTTCACCCCCGCCGTTTCACTCGGCTACACCTACCGCACGCTGACGCTGCGCGCATGGTATAAGAAAATTTTCCGCGCCCCGACGCTCAACGACCTCTATTACACCCAGACCGGCAACCGCAACCTGCGCCCCGAGTACACGCGTCAGCTCGACTTCGGTGCCGAATACCGCTTCATATCGCTGCCGTGGCAGACGTCGGTGCAGGCCGATGTCTACGTCAACCATATCGACGACCGTATCGTCTGTCTGCCGCTCAAAGGCACCTATACATGGACCATGATGAACTACGGCGAGACCTACTGCCGCGGTCTCAATGCCACTCTCTCGGGCCGCTACGTCTCGGGGCCGTGGGACTTCTCGCTGCTCTGCTCACTGACATGGCAGCGCGATCTTAATCGCACCGACCCTGACAATCCCGACACATACAACCGCCCGATATGTTACTCGCCCACACTGTCTTACGGCCTCACGGCTATTGCCGCGTGGCGCGGGCTGTCGCTGACCGTATCTGACCTGCATGTCAGCGAGCGCATGTGGTCATACGCCGACCCTGACGACGTGCTGCGGCCGTATAATAATGTCGACATGAAGCTCTCGGCGCAGCTGCCTTTCGGGCTGCTCGCCACCGCCGAGGTCAACGACCTTCTTGACGAGCAGTATGAGCACATCCCGCGCTACCCGATGCCCGGCCGCAACTACCGCCTGACCGTCAGCTATACATTCTGATACACAAGTATACAAACATATACAATTATGTCAATCAAATCATTAATTCTTACAATTGTATTAACGGCGGCCGGTGTTCTCGGCTCTGCAGCCCGTGAGCGCCTCATCGTGCTCAACGAAGGGACGTGGCAGGCCGACAACGGCCGCGTGACCTACTTTGATGACGGTGCCGTGGTCAGCAACCAATGGTTCCGTGACGTCAATGGCTCAAAACTCGGCGACACGCCAAACGACATCATCCGTGTCAATGACAATCTGATTGCCATCGCCGTCAACTGGTCTAATATCGTGCAGTTTATCCGTCCCGACGGCCGGGCTGTGGCTGCCACCGAGGACGTGCCCAACAACCGCAAGCTTGCCACCGACGGCCGCTATGTCTACGTCTCGTCCTATGGCCATGAGTGCGCGGTCGACGGGCGCGACGTCGAGTTCACCAAAGGCTTTGTCGCCAAAATTGATGCCGAGACGTATAAGGTCGTCGCAGCCTGCGAGGTCGGCTACGAGCCGGAGGGAATAGCCTTTTATGACGGCCACCTTTTCGTGGCCAATACCGGCGGCTATGCCTTTCAGGAGAGCCACGGCTACGAGACCACCGTCAGCGTCATCGACGCCGAGACAATGACTGTCACACGCACGGTCGACACCGGTCAGATTAACCTCTACGGCAAGATGTCTCAGAGCGGCCGGTATCTGTGCATCAATTCGCCCGGCGATTACTATGAAGTGCCTGCCGCCACTATAATCCTCGACTGCGAAGCCGTGCTAAACGGCGACTCCGATGAGGCTTGTTTCACCAAACTCGACTATGCCGCCACCTACAACTGCGTCGCCGCTGATGGCACATTCTATGCCATCGGCTCGCGCTACTCCTACATAACATCCGAATACACATTCAATTACATCACCATCGACCCTGAGTCCGTGATGCAGAGCGGCGGCTATGACGGCGTCACGGCCGACCTGCCCGGCACTGTCCTCGCCGACATCAAGGCCATGACTATGCCATACGGCATCTATGTCAACCCTTACAGCGGCTACATCTACGCCACTGACGCCTCGTCGTTTGCCGACGCGGGCGCGCTCTATCAATGGACGCCCGAGGGTCGCTTTCTCGGTAAGTTCAAGACCTATATCAATCCGGCCCACTTCCTCGCCCTGCCCGATGACAATTCGGGCATCGACGACATCGTACCGGATACTGACATCGCCGACGCACCGCTCTACAACCTGCAGGGCATCCGCGTCACCAATCCGCGCTCAGGCGAAATTTACATCCGCTCCGGCAAGAAAATACTATACAACAAATAACCAATCACTATCATTATGCGATTAAAAAATCTACTTATTACGCTGCTCGCCGCGTCATCATGTCTCGTGGCCGATGCGGCTAAGGTGCAGGTCAAGATGAATACCTATTCACAGACCATGACCCTTGTCAACAAAGCGACTCAGCAAGCTGTCGCTGTCGGTGAGCCGACAAGTTATACTTACTCTTTCGAGGCTGCCGCAGGCGAATATACTCTTACGGGTTTTAATGCCGACGGCACGGTCAACAACGGCTCTATCGACATAACTGTCACCGATGCTGACGAGCAGCTCTTCACAGTCTTGACCTGTAATGCTTACGTCACAAACAAGACTGATAATGTCACATGGACCATCGAAAACGGCGATTATACGCTTGATGTCACAGTCAGCACCAAAGAGGGTGCATCGCAAAAAGCCGTTCTTGGCAAGAGCACAACTGACGGCCGAAGCTCCTTCCTAATTCTCAATGGCAACAGCTACTCGGCTGAGTTCATCCCCTCTGCAGCTCATCAGACCGAGGGTTTCATGACTCTCTATAAAGCCGGTACCGTGACATCGAACGTGTCGGTCTCAGGCGCAATTCCCAAGGGTGAGACTTACACGGTCAGTGTGCCGGCTGCCGCCGAGCTGCAGATAGGCATGAAGCAAAGCCATTTTACCGATTTCAAAATCGTTGCGCCAGAGTCAGTAGAAACTGCAGGTGATACCAAAACATGTATTTATAAACTCGCTTACGGTCAGGTTTATAACTATCGCACATGGATGGCCGGAGGTCTCACACAGGGGGGGTATTTCACCATGGCCGAGGATGCCTCGAAACGCCCGGCTCTCGCTTTCACCGAGGCTGACTACAAGGCCTTTGACCCTAAGAAAATCAATCATGACGTACAGAGCAACATGGGCTACGAGACAGGCAACATCTTTGTCAATATCAACGAGCGCGGTCATCTGCTGATGAATGTCGGCGATAAATATGACGCCTTGGCCTTGCGCACGTGGGAACTCTCCGATAACACGGTAAACAATTACTTCATCGAGCCTGATTTTCATTATACTGTCGTCGGTCTTGACGGCAAGCCTTCTACTGACATAATCGAAATCACGCAGACTTCCGGGTCGGCATGGGCTGACATCCGCGCTAAGGCCGCCGGCACGGCCATCGTGCTTGTGACCTATGACGCCATCGGCCTCAATTATTATAGCGGTACGACCAAAACACCCTATCTTGGCGGCGAATACTGGGGCGCCATCTGGCCTGAGAATACCGGCGTCTATGTCGTTACGGTAGGGCAGGGCACCACGGCCATCACTCCCAATATGGTTATAAACGATAAATATAATAGCGATACAATGAAAAATGCCGGCAAGTATGTCGACGCCGAGCATGACGTGTTCTACTATCTTGACACCGAGGCGGGTGCTACTTATACTTTCACTCCCGATGGCGTATCAGACATCACCATCGCTTATCCGACTATCGGTGAACAGATGGCGACATATACAGGCTTTGGCGCCGAAGGTGTGACCAAAAATGCCGACGGCTCTTACACACTTTTGCTCAAGGAAGGCCGTCAGATTGTAAAAATGACAGATGCGTCGGGCAAATCTGTCTATCAGGTGCTTACCGCCAAGAAGTGTCATCGCGAGATTATAAACGCCTCGCGCGAGGGCAGCAAGATTTTCCAGCCCGGCGATCAGGTTAAAATACAGTACAGCGGACTGCATCACCCTGCCAACAAACTTGCCGGTATATATAATATGTCAGCTTATGTGACATATAACGGCACCCCTAACGGCTCGTCGCTGATACTTGGCAGCGGGCAATACACTTTCGGCTCTGCAGCTTCGGCTCAGGCGGTTACAGTCACGCTGCCTAAGGATTTGGACGTCGCCGCCAACCCTGAGTTTGTTATGAACGAAGGCGTCATTCAGGTAAACGGCTACGGCGACCCCATCGGTAATCACCGCGCCATCAATCGCGCGACAGGCCGTAACGCCAATTTCACCGCCATCGCCCACAAGACATATTTCGGCGCTATCCCTGATATACGTATTCCGCTCTCTGAGATTAAACTGTTTAATATAAAAGTTAATTGTAACGTCAGTGATGCTGCCATTACAGTTACTTATGACGGAGAAACGCTTACGCCGGACGCTGATGGCAATTATTCGTCATCGTATGGCTCATATTTTGTAACCGCAGAGAAAGAGGGTTTCAGCGTCTATCGCAATATATTCGTTATTAAAGACGGAGATGCTGATAACCAGATATTTAATGTTGAAATGATTTCTCCTGTCGGAGTTTGGGACGGTAAAACCCTCACCGAGCCGAAGAAGGAAGACGACATATACCTTATATCGACAGGTGCTGAACTCGCATGGTTAGCTGATCATGTAAACAGTTCTGCAGATAATAAGAATACTAATGCCAGACTTTTGAATGACATTTATCTTGGTAATTATAACTGGACTCCTGTCGGTAAAAGTGCCACGACATATTTCGGTGGCGAATTTAACGGCGATGGACATGCCGTCAAAGAGTTATATATTAATGAAAATACCTCTAACCGCGGATTGTTTGGTGTCATTGACGGCGCGGCAAAGATTGAAAAATTGTCAGTTTATGGAGAGGTCTCGGCAAAACCTATGGCGGCTGCAGGCGTTGCCGGTTTAGTAGGAACAATGAAAGGAGGCTCTGTGATTGACAGATGTGTCAATTATGCGTCAGTTACTTCAAGTAATACATCCGGTCGCAGCGGAGGTCTTGTCGGCTTTATGACTGGTACGGGAAACAAAATATCCAATTCGTACAATGTTGGAAATGTTACCGGCACGAATAACTCTATGGGTGGCATTTGTTCTATTGTACCGACAGGATGTGAAGTAGAGAATGTCTTCAATATTGGAGAAATATATACGAGCAGCAGTGCCGGATGCGGTTCGTGTTTCGGCGTAATAAACGGAACTTCAAAAAATGCCTTCTCAGTAAAAGAATATCAGAAAACTGACGGGCAGATAACAGTCACCGATGAGCAGATGCGCTCGGGAGAGATAGCTCACCGTCTCGGGGAGGCCTTCGGTCAGGAAATCGGTAAAGACGCTCACCCCGTTCTCGGCGGCATGAAAGTCTACTATGATGCGGACAATGATGCTTATACAAATGAGCCTCTTACTGAAACCGGTATCGGAGACGTCGCCGTCGACGGCGACGTGAAAGCTGAACTTTATTATAACCTGCAGGGCGTCGCTTCAGACCGTCCGTGGCAGGGTCTCAATATAGTGAAGATGTCAGACGGTACGACACGCAAAATATATGTAAGGTAAATAAATATTAGGAACAGTTTGTAAGTGAGCGGGCGGTGTGTCAAAGTGATTTTGGCACACCGCCCATGTTTTGTCATGGCACCGATGCCACTGACATGCCTCGACTGCCATTATGTCAGTAATGACTGAGATGACTTAATTTGTTGAAAAATATTAAGATAAGCTCGCCAAAACCATTTTGGCACACGATTTGTTTATTATGTGATAAACGATATTATTCAAGACTAACATACAAAAAACATAAAACTCAAAACTCTTTATTATGGGAAAAATTATTGGCATCGACTTAGGAACCACCAACTCGTGCGTTTCAGTTCTCGAAGGTAACGACCCTGTCGTTATTCCTAATCCCGAAGGTCACCGCACCACACCTTCGGTTGTCGCATTTGTCGACGGTGGCGAACGCAAAGTCGGCGACCCGGCCAAACGTCAGGCCATCACAAACCCCAAACGTACAATCTACTCGATTAAACGTTTCATGGGCGAGACCTATGATCAGGTAAAAAGCGAAATCGAGCGCGTGCCTTACAAAGTAGTGCGCGGCGACAACAACACACCCCGTATCGACATCGACGGTCGTGAATATACTCCACAGGAGATTTCGGCTATGATTCTCCAGCGTATGAAGAAGACAGCCGAGGATTACCTCGGACAGTCTGTAACAGAGGCTGTCATCACCGTGCCTGCTTACTTCAACGACTCTCAGCGTCAGGCCACCAAAGAGGCAGGCGAAATCGCCGGACTCACCGTTAAACGTATTGTCAACGAGCCTACCGCAGCCGCACTCGCCTACGGTCTCGACAAGACAAACAAAGACCAGAAAATCGCTGTATTCGACCTCGGTGGCGGTACATTCGATATCTCTATCCTCGAGCTCGGCGACGGCGTATTCGAAGTTAAATCGACCAACGGTGACACGCACCTCGGCGGTGACGACTTCGACCACGTAATCATCGACTGGCTCGCTGACGAGTTCCAGAAAGAGGAAGGCGTAGATCTCCGTCAGGACCCGATGGCCCTGCAGCGTCTCAAAGAGGCTGCCGAAAAAGCCAAAATCGAGCTTTCGAGCACCACTTCGACCGAAATCAACCTGCCGTATATCATGCCTGTCAACGGTATACCCAAACACCTTGTCAAGACACTGACACGTGCCAAATTCGAGCAGCTCGCCGACAAACTCATTCAGGCTACAATCAAGCCCTGTGAGGACGCTCTCCGCGACGCCAACCTCAAGGCAAGCGATATCGACGAGGTCATTCTCGTAGGCGGCTCAACACGTATTCCCGCCGTACAGCAGATTGTCGAGAAATTCTTCGGCAAAGCTCCCTCTAAGGGCGTTAACCCTGACGAGGTTGTTGCAGTCGGCGCAGCCATTCAGGGCGGTGTGCTCTCAGGCGACGTTAAAGACGTACTCCTTCTTGACGTTGTGCCTCTGTCAGTCGGCATCGAGACCCTCGGCGGCGTGATGACAAAACTTATCGAGGCTAACACCACCATCCCGACACGTAAGAGCGAGACATTCTCGACTGCAGCCGATAACCAGCCTTCGGTTGAAATCAATGTCCTGCAGGGCGAGCGTCCTATGGCTAAAGACGACAAACTCCTCGGCAAATTCCACTTGGACGGCATCGCTCCCGCTCCCCGTGGCATACCTCAGATTGAAGTTACATTTGAGATTGACGCTAACGGCATCCTCAATGTATCAGCCAAAGATAAAGCCACAGGCAAAGAGCAGTCTATCCGCATCGAGGCATCGAGCGGCCTGACCGACGCTGAAATCAAACGTATGAAAGACGAGGCCGCAGCCAACGCTGCTGCCGATGCCAAAGAAAAAGAGCGCATCGACAAGCTCAATCAGGCCGACGCCATCATCTTCCAGACCGAGAAACAGATTGCCGACTACGGCGACAAGATTCCCGCCGACAAGAAAGCAGCCCTTGAGACCGCACTCAACCGACTCAAAGAAGCTCACAAAGCATCTGACCTCGCCGGCATCGACAGCGCTATCAAGGAAATCGAGACAACTTTCGGCGCCGTTCAGCAGGACATACTCAATGCCCAGCAGCAGGCACAGGCCGGTCAGGCAGGTCCTGACATGGGTCAGGCCGGAGGTCACACTCAGAGCGGCAACGGCGGCGACGACCACGTCACCGACGTCGACTTCGAGGAAGTGAAATAAGTCCACAAATCAACGATAACAAAATGGAGTGTAGCTCAACGAGTTACACTCCATTTTTATTTGCACTTTTCTCTATGAATACTTGTTTTCCATGGATTTTTAGCTTATATTTGCATCAAATTTGTACCATTACAGAAATGTGAAGACGAAGTATACTTACGTTACAAATTTGAAGATTAAGTGATACAATAACAGATATGCCCTATGCCCGAAAGTAAAGCTAAAATAATGAGACACTGCATTGTATGCGGAAAACCATTCCTCGCTAAGAATGTTGATTCGGTTCACTGCTCAAAGAAGTGTTCCAATGAGACATATCGTAACAAAAAGCGGGCTGAGAAAAGAGAAATGGAGCGTCAGGCTATCTTAGCTGAATCAGAGGGTAATGCTTTGCTCACAGTGGTACAGGTGTGCAGCCGTTATCAAATTTCACGCCCAACTCTTTATAGGTGGATTCGTCAAGGGAAAATAAAAGATTACAATCCAGGCGACAGAATGACTCTCATTGATATCGCTGACATCGAAGGCATATTGGAGATAAGAAAGAATCCTTTGGAGGGGACCCAAAAGAAACGACTATATTCATTAGAACCGGAAGATTGTTATACGATTGGAGAGGTTTCAAAGAAATACAGAATAAGCGAGTCGACAGTATATAGCAATCTGCGAAGGCATAGTATTCCTATGCGTCAGATAGGTCGATATGTGTATGTACCAAAGTTTGACATTGACAAAATCTTCAAGTCCGAAAAATGAAAAAGAAACTCCAGCATATAACAGTATCCGTAAAACTGCGAAAGAGTGAAATTCGAAATGAGTGGTATCTCTATGTCGAAGCATACCCTGTCTATGAGAAGGAGAATGAAACTCCTAAACGAGTACGTGAATATGTCAAACGTATCATAACGACACCGATATGGGATAAGAAAAGACCTACTCGCGGAGGCTTTCAACCGAAACGGGACATCAATGGCGTAATCATGTGCAAATCCCAGATAGACCAGGAGTCGTGCATCTATGCCGATAAAGTACGACAAATCCGTCAGAAGGAATATGACACGGCTGCACTATACTCCGACCAGGATGCAGCTCAAGCTGAATTACAGGAAAAAGCCAATGCCAATTTCATTGACTATGTGAAGAAGATTACTATTGAGCGGCATAAAAATAGCTCGGCATCAATCCTCATAAACTGGAAACGAATGGGCGAATTGTTGAAAATCTTTTCTAAAGATGGGATAATACCATTCGGCAGGATTGACACTAAGCTGATAAACGATTTCAAGAATTTTCTTCTGACGGCTCCACAAGGAGGTGGAAAGAAGGGTACTTTGTCACAAAACTCGGCTGCGACATATTTCTCAATCTTTAAGGCGGCGTTGAAGCAGGCATTTATTGATGGTTATATCTCTGTTGACCTCTCGGCTAAAGCAAAAGGAATCGCAGAAGAAGAAAGCCGTCGTGAGTTCCTGACCATCGCGGAACTCAACACATTAGCAAAAACGCCTTGCGATAAGCCTATCATCAAACGTGCTGCATTGTTTGCTGCGTTGACAGGGTTACGCCATTGTGATATTCAGAAGCTCCATTGGGGCGATATTCAGAAGGTGGGAGATCAATACCGTCTGAACTTCACTCAACAGAAAACGAAGGGCGTAGAATACCAGCCAATTTCCGAACAGGCATATCAATTATGTGGTACACCGGGAGATACAGATAGACTCATATTTGAGGATTTGCCTGATCCATCGTGTGTTTCACGCCCGCTGAAACGATGGATTGAAGCAGCCGGAATCAAGCGAAGAGTCACCTTCCATTGCTTTCGACATACCTTTGCAACGCTTCAAATTGCCGGTGGAACAGATCTTTACACAGTCAGCAAGATGTTAGGTCACACAAATGTCCGTACTACTCAGATATATGCGAAAGTTGTTGATAGACTGAAAGATGAAGCCGCAAACGCTATTAATCTTGACTTGAATTTCAATGATATTGAGTAACTATATTTATAGAAATGGGATTATATTTATATAGGTAAAAAAGCCTAAAAATTAGGCGTTTATAGTCTGATTTCTTTATCGTTTTCTATGGATTTTCTAACTTTGTAGAAAATTGAAGAAAATGATATCGAGAACTCTCCCCAAAATAACTCCTGGAATTATCACCGGAGTAAATCTCACCCTGTCTACTGCAATGGCGTGGGGAACCTGCGCCAAATTTGATTTAGGATTGCAATGGAGTCTGCTGCTCGTCCCTGCCTATTTTGCAGTCTGGAAGCTATTCTACGCAGGATGCAATAGAATAAGTGAGCGCATAGTCAATGCTTTTGACAAAGTTCATCGCGATTTGATTACGCGAAAGCAACAGGAAGCAGTCGAAGAAGCACTCAAAAATGCAGATGGAAAAGTCGGTTCAGATTGACCCCAGTCGGCGGGAAAAAATTGACCCCCTCG
>DXYS01000052.1 GCA_019415705.1 Bacteroidales bacterium
AATCCGAGTTTGCGCGACGCCTCCTGCTGCAGAGTCGAGGTTGTGAACGGAGGCGCCGGACTCTTTTTCATTGGTCTGACATTAATCTCTCCGACATGAAACTCCGCCTCACGGCAGTCCTCAAGGAATGTCCGTGCAGATTTAGCGTCGGGCAGACGGTGGCTGAGCTCGGCCTTTATGGCGGCTGACTCACCGGCTACGAAGTTGGCGGTGACACGATAATACGGCTCACTGACAAAACGTTTGATTTCGTTCTCACGCTCGACAATCAGTCTGACTGCGACTGACTGAACACGTCCGGCCGAAAGCGCGGGCTTGATTTTCTTCCACAATACGGGCGACAGCTCGAAACCGACGATGCGGTCAAGCACACGGCGAGCCTGCTGGGCGTCGACACGGTTAAGGTCAATCGTGCGCGGATTGGCTATGGCGTTGAGGATGGCGTTTTTAGTGATTTCATGAAAAACAATGCGGCGTGTATTTTCAGGCTGAAGTCCGAGCACCTCATAGAGATGCCAAGCGATGGCCTCTCCCTCGCGGTCCTCATCGGATGCTAACCAGACGGTCTCAGCCTGAGACGCAGCTTTCTTCAACTCACCGACAAGTGCCTGCTTGTCGGCCGGTATCTCATAAATCGGAGCGAAATCGCGGTCGATGTCAATACTGAAATTCTTCTTGCGCAAGTCGCGTATATGTCCGTAACTCGACATGACCTTATAGTCTTTGCCGAGAAATTTTTCGATGGTTTTTGCCTTTGCGGGAGATTCGACTATTACAAGATTTTTCAGCATATCGGTTGCATTTTTGTTTTTCGAGCGACAAATGTAGTCAAATTTTTTAAACTACACATTATAATAATGAAAATTCGCCCCGAGTGTTCATTCTCGGGGCGAATAATGCCAATATCAGTTAAAGTCAGGGGGCTATCTGACGACAGACGAGTTATAACGTCCCGTACCCCGGTTGCTGCGGTTATTACGGTTGTTGCGGCTGTTATTGCGGTCGGGACGGCGGTTGTTGATGTTGCTCGGGTCATTGGGGTCATCATAATAACCGTCAATCGGGTTGCCGAACTCGTCATACTCGACATCTTCTTCGTCAGTGGAGTCACGGTCTTTGCCCTTGGTCTTGGGCTTGTTCTTCTTTATAGCCTGCGGCTTCTGAGCGTCGACAGCGAGCTCGAATATATTCCATGCCTGCTCGATGTCCCAATTTTTCTTGACATTGAGCTTTTTGCCGAAATAATAGACTTCTTCGGGCTGTCGGTCTTCGCCTACCGAGCCGGTATCCCACACGCCGTTGCCGTTACGGTCTATAAACAACCGGGCGTAATAAGTCGACGGATCAAGCCAATGGAACTCCGCACGTCCCTTGTCGTCGGCCGAAGCCGTGCGCACGGGCTTGTCACCTGAGTCTAAAAGCTCGACTACCACTCTCTCGGCCACTCCGGCCGAATCAGACTCCAAACCGGTGATATTGAAATAGAGATTTGCATATTCCTCGAGAGGTCGCACGGTAAACTCGTGGCGGAACGGGCCGTTCCACTCGCCGTATATGCTTTTGACTGCCGTCGAGTCAACGGTCAGACGGTACGTCATGCCCGGCTCCCAGTCGACATCTAACCGGCGACGCATCAGCGGCTGAGTCGAGTCGGGCATAAACTTGCCTGTCGGCATTGCCTCCCAGACAGTGTCGCGTTTGATTTCAAGATGAAAACCTTTTTGGTCAAACGACTCTATGGGCTGCTCTATTTCGATGCGAAGGGGCGCGAAGTAGGCCTGTCCCGGGGAGACGGGCTTTATGGCAAGCAACCGATCGGGCTGAGGCACTCCCGCGGCGTCGACACGCACACTGTCAGCCTTGTCTTTATCCTTGTCTTTCTTTTTCTTATCGGGGTCTCGGAAATAGAATCTGAGTGTGTCAGTCTGCCAGCTCAGCTGATCGGTCGTGTCTGTGCGCAGATACTTCACCGACAGTCGCAGCGAGTCGGCGGCGAGCACCGTTGTGTCGCGAATCCAGTAGACGAGCGAATCGCGCGTCGGGTTGATTTGTCCGACAGCCCATGTGTCGATGTCAGCTCCGACACCGGGAGCTCCGTCAACTATTTTGATTACCGGCAGAGTATCGGCCGGCGCAGCAAAGTTAAGAGACACACGGCGGCGGTCAAGGCGTTTGTAATCCTTGAGATACTGTGGTTTATAACCTTCGTTAAACCACGAGAGCAGCACATCATTCGGCAAATATTTCAGACCGGGACGTGTGACCATGGAGTCAAGGCCCTCTGACGAAATCAACGTGTCGGTTACTATGATGTTCTCGACTGACGGCGAGACAGTGTACTCGCTCATGGCGACATCCTCGGAGCGATCCCAGCGATAGTCGCGGTTAAGATCATTGAGGGCGTAGACGCGGTATGTGCCGGGCTTGAGGTTTCGCACGGTGAACTGTCCGTACTGATTTGTACGCGCGATGCGCTCAAAAGGCACTTTGGTCAGCGCCGTGTCAGACAGATTTGAATGTACGCCCACGAGCATACCCTGAGCCGGCTCCAAGGTGCGTGCCTCCAAAACCATGCCCGAGATGCGCAGCGTGTCAATACTGTCACCGGTCGAGAAGTCTATTGCAAATCCGTCGAGCACGTTGCCTTCGTTGAGGTCCTTGATGGCGTCGGCGAAGTCAATCGTATAAGTGACATCGGGCTGTAGTGTGTCGCGCAGCTCGACTGTCACGCGGCGACCGTTGGCAGAGACCTGCGGCGGCTGCAGCTGCACGGGCGAGACGACCACCTTGTTAAAGGCATCCTGCAACTGCACGTTCTCGTCAAAGAAAAGTGTCAGCCGGTTGCCGTCAAATCTGACAGAGCCGGGAGCCGGACGTGAGCTGACAAACACCGGCGGGTCATAGTCGCGCGGACCGCCCTCGGGGCGTCCGATACTCGCGCACGCCGTCGCCAAGGCCGCTATGACGGCCAGCACCGGCACATGCATCATTGTGAATCGTCTGTTTATCTTCATCTGTCTGTCTTAACATTTAATCCGGCCATTTTGTCCGGCTTTAAGCCACAAAGTTAGACTTTTTCCGTGACATTGCCGCAATTATCCTTTTTTCTTAATGCTTTAGACAATCACGCACCGGTATTTATGGATATTTTGCTATTTTTGCAGAAAATCACATAATATCATGAAACATTATTTTTCACTTCTGCTTTTACTTTTCTCTGTATTCGGGCTTTGCGCCCAAGAGCCAGTCATGGTCGGACATCGCGGATGCCGCTACGGCGTCGAGAACACAGCCGCTGCATTTGACTACGGCGCAACGATGGGTTTTAAATATTTGGAGTGTGACATACGTGTCACGGGCGACTCCGTCATTGTCATAAGCCACGACACTGACACCAAACGTCTCGGCGGCAATCTCGAAATCGCCAATACCACTCTCGACTCGCTCCGCGCCGAGCGCTATGACCAGACCCGTGTCGGCCACCGCTATCAGGGAGGGATATGCACA
Organism: Bacteroidales bacterium; assembly: GCA_019415705.1. Taxonomy (GTDB): domain Bacteria; phylum Bacteroidota; class Bacteroidia; order Bacteroidales; family Muribaculaceae; genus CAG-873. The sequence goes on from DXYS01000052.1 coordinate 3,508, forward strand.
CTTGACGAATACTTCGACATCTGCCGCAAGGGCGGCGTCAAGCCGCTTGTCGAGCTGAAATGGTCGACCGGCATCAACTCCAAGGACTGCAACAACATCCCTCTGCTCATCGACGCCATTGACCGTGCCGGCGTCCGCGACGATGTGATAATACTGACCTCAATGCGGCCCTGCTTGGAGTATATTCGCAAGAATTATCCAGACATCACGCTGCAACTGCTCACCAACGCCAAATGGGAGCCGTTCTACGACTGGTGTGTCGAACACAAGATTGACATCGACATGGCTCATGACGGCGTCACTCCCGAGGCCGTCAAACGTTTCCATGACGCAGGTCTGAAAGTCGGCACATGGACTGTCAATCGTCCCGAAGACTACCGTCGAGTAGCCGAGGCCGGCGTAGACTTCGTGACCACTGACTGGCTGTCGCCACACTGTCTGCCCGGACGCAACGACTGACATCGACATTTAAGAACAATTCATCACTTACAAAACCTTTAAAGACCGTTTAATGAAAAAACTAATGTTACCCGCTGCGGCACTTATCGCTGCGGCAATGATTGTCGCCTGCTCGACGCAGCAGCCGGCAAAAGACTATGCCGCCATGGTCAACCCCATGATCGGCACCGGAGGCCACGGCCACACTTTCCCCGGCCCGACAATGCCATACGGCATGATACAGCCCGGCCCTGACACCCGCATCTCGGGATGGGACGCCTGCTCGGGCTATCACCACAGCGACTCGCTCATCAACGGTTTCGCCCAAACCCATCTGAGCGGCACCGGCATCGGCGACTACAGCGACTTTCTCATCATGCCCTTTGTCGGCGACGCACGTATCAACCCGCAGGACAACGGCTCGCAAAACCGACCCTACGCCTCGGCTTTCAGCCATGACAAAGAGACTGCCACTCCGGGCTATTACGCCGTGACTCTCGACGACTATGACGTGAAGGCCGAAATCACCTCGACCAAACGCGCCGCCATCTACCGCTTCACATTCCCGCAAAGCGAAAACGCCGGCATCATCGTCGATCTCGACTACTCAAATCAGGGCCATCAGAACACGGCCATGGAAATCGAGCCTGCCGGCGACAACGCCATCAAAGCCTTCAAAGTGACACGCGGCTGGGCCCGTAATCAGCAGTTGAGCCTCTACGCCGAGACCTCGCGTCCGTTTGAATACGAACTCATCACCGACACTCTCGAAGACGGTCGCGCACGCTGTAAGGCCATCCTCGGCTTCGGCAAGACCTCGGCCGGCGAGACTGTGGAGATGCGCCTCGCTATCTCACCTGTCGACCGCGAGGGCGCGGAGAACAATTTCCATGTCGAACTCGACAACAAGGACTTCGAGACCGTACGCGCCGACAACCGTCAGGCGTGGAACGACTATCTGTCGAAAATCGATATCACAACCGACGACAAAGACGATCAGACAGTCTTCTACACCGCCCTCTATCACACAGCCGTCAGCCCCAATCTCTTCTCTGACGCCGACGGCCGCTATCTCGCCATGGACCACTCCATCAAGCAGACCACGCACGACAAGCCCATCTACACCATCTACTCAATATGGGACACTCACCGTGCTCTCCACCCTCTCAAGACTATCATCGAGCCCGAGCTCAACAACGAGCTGCTCAACTCGCTCATCACCAAATATCGCGAAGGCGGTCTGCTGCCCAAATGGGAACTCGCAGCCAACTACACCTCAACGATGCCCGGCTATCACGCTGTATCGCTCCTCGCCGACGCCTGCACCAAAGGCATTTCTGACTTTGACGTAGCCGAAGCCTACAAGGCAGCCGTCCGCTCGTCGGTCTATGACACAACCGGCATCGCAGCCCCCGCCGATATGGTGAGACGTCTTGTACCCATGTCTAAAAAATACACCGACAGCCTCGGCTATATCCCCTGCGACTTAGAGCGCCAGAGCGTGGCCAACGGCCTTGAGTTTGCCTATGACGACTACTGCATCGCACAGCTCGCCAAGGAAGCCGGCGACTCTGCAGGCTACAACCGCTACATGGAGCGCGCTCAGAATTACCGCAACTACTTTGACCCGGAGACACGCTTTATGCGCGGCAAAGACAGCAAAGGCAAATGGAACGAGCCATTCAACCCGCGTGCATCAAATCACAACGTGACCGACTACTGTGAGGGCACAGCATGGCAGTGGGCATGGTTTGTTCCGCAGGATATCGAGGGACTCATCGAACTTATGGGCGGCAGCGAAGCATTCGCCTCAAAGCTTGATTCGCTCTTCACTGCCGATTCATCAGTTATCGGCGAGAACGCCTCGGCCGACATCTCCGGACTCATCGGCCAGTATGCCCATGGCAACGAGCCTTCTCACCACATCATCCACTTATATAACTACGTAAACCGTCCCGAGCGCACGCAGGAGCTTGTCGACTCAGTGCTCAAAAAGCAGTACCGCAACGACTTCGACGGTCTGTCGGGCAACGAGGACTGCGGCCAGATGTCGGCTTGGTATGTACTCAACGCGCTCGGCTTCTATCAGGTGTGTCCGGGCAAACCGGTCTATTCCATCGGTCGTCCGTGGTTCCCGCACGCCGAAGTCAACCTGCCCAACGGCAAAAAAGTTGTCATTGACGTCAAGAACTTCTCTAAGGACAACAAATACATCAAGTCAATGAAACTCAACGGTAAAGAATTAGACAAACCGTTCTTCACCCACGACGATATCCTCGCCGGTGCGACACTCGAGTTTGAAATGGCCGACAAATAATTTATCAGCCATATAAGGCTCACGGGGCATATAAGCCCCATATGACTAACACGGCTCCGGAGCAGATGCTCCGGAGCCGTTATTTTTTAGCCAAAGTAGCTACCATAACCATAAAAGCTACTCTATAAACACAGCTGACCGTGTCATCAGACACAGTCAGCTGTAGTAGCCCATAGGAGAATCGAACTCCTCTTTCAAGAATGAAAATCTTGCGTCCTAGCCGATAGACGAATGGGCCGCGTCATATCACATCACAGACATCTCATTCGCCGGCAAACACGGTCTGCGGCAACGCTCTGCGACGCGATACCTTTAGGGATTAAGCTAACTTAGCGATGTGGTGAGCGAGTTTGCTCTTGAGGTTAGCTGCTTTGTTTTTTGAGATGGCGTTTTTAGCTGCGAGACGGTCAAGCATCGCACCGATGGCGCGGAATTTAGACTCGGCTTCTGCCTTGTCGGTCATCTTGCGCAGATTACGGACAGCGTTACGTGCTGTTTTAGCATAATAGCGGTTGCGGAGACGACGAGATTCGGTCTGACGGATTCTTTTGAGTGATGACTTATGATTTGCCATTTTAAAATCTTTAATTCTTTGTCGTAATGTTTATTGTGTAGCCCATAGGAGAATCGAACTCCTCTTTCAAGAATGAAAATCTTGCGTCCTAG
>DXYS01000053.1 GCA_019415705.1 Bacteroidales bacterium
CGCATAAAGGCGTGCTCTATGTCCACGGCTACAACGATTACTTCTTTCAGCGCGAGATGGGCGACCGTTTTGCCGACTCGTGCATCAGTTTCTATGCCGTAGACCTGCGCAAATACGGCCGCTCAATACTGCCGGGGCAGAAGAAATTTCAGGCCCGCAACCTTGACGAATATTTCGCCGACATAGACTCTGCGCTTGCCATCATGCGCGCCGACTCCGTCAAAGACATCGTGCTGATGGGCCACTCAACGGGTGGTCTAATCACTTCTTATTATCTCAACAAGCACCCGAAGAGCGATATCCGCGGCCTCGTGCTCAACAGTCCGTTCTTAGACTGGAACTTCAGCCCGTTTATGCGCAAGGTGGCCATCCCGGTCGTCTCTGCGTTAGGCGGTGTTTTCAAAGGCATGGAGATTTCACAGGGCAACGACACGAGCGCCTACGCCGAGTCACTGCTCAAAAATTATCACGGCGAATGGAGCTACAACACTGACTGGAAAACCATCCTCCCCGACAAAGTCGAGGCCTCGTGGATACGCGCCATCAGCCGCGGGCAGAAAAATCTTGACAAGCACGGCGATATCCGCGTGCCCGTACTACTGATGCACTCCGACTCAAGCCTCAACGTAACGCGCTGGACACCCGGGTGCCAGACCCATGATATAGTCCTGAACGTGGACCATATCGCCAAGCGCGGCCGTCGCCTCGGCCCGGATGTGACTGAAGTCACCGTCGACAGCGGCATGCACGACCTCATCCTCTCCCTGCCCGCCGTCAGAGAAAAAGCCTATCAGACCGTCTTCGACTGGCTAAGAGACCGAGATATATTTGAGGGGAAATAGACAAAAGCAGCGTACCCATAGGCACGCATTATGGTGTATGTGATTTCATACCTATGGTTTCGCAGACCTACGGCCTGCTCACCATAGGCTCACATGCCTGCGCTGCTCTGCAGCTCCGACCGCTACGCGGACGACATATTGATTTTAAATTGCAACCAAATTTTGCAACCACCTAAAAAACATCACATTTTGCAATTTTACCCATGTATACCCGGGAAATCTGCAAAAATTGCAGACTTACCAAAGTATAACACGAAAAATTGACAAGATTGTTTGTTTTTCGTGATATACTTTGGTATATTTGCAAAAAAGAGTGACTCATGGATATTATCGTTCGCAAATCGTATCTCTCGCACATCATCTCGCACCTCAATCGCGGAATGATGATTATACTTGTCGGTCAGCGACGTGTCGGCAAAAGTTATATGCTGCGCCAACTGAATCGTTGGCTTGAAGAAAATCAACCTGACGCTAAAGTAGTTTATATCAACAAAGAACTCCTTGACTTCAGTAACATAACTAATGCCAAGGAACTAAATGATTACGTTTCGCCGCAGTTCAAACCTGATGGCAAAAATTATCTATTGATTGACGAAGTTCAGGATATCGAGGGATATGAGGACGCCCTGCGCAGTCTTCATGCTGAAGACCGCTGCCAGATTATCGCGACCGGAAGTAATGCCTATATTTTTTCTTCGGAGCTGAGTACACGTTTAGGCGGACGATATATCGAAATTCCGATTTACGGACTCAGCTATAGCGAGTTCCTTGAATTTCACGCATTGGAAGATAATGATAAATCTCTTAATGACTATCTGAGAGTCGGCGGACTTCCCGGCCTCAGACTTTATGATATCAATGATGAGATACACATACACGACTATCTACAAGGTGTCTATAACACCATCATGATGCGTGATGTGATAGCGAGAGAACAAATCAGGAATGTACCTTTTATCGAAAACCTCTCAAAATTCATCGCTGACAATGACGGCAAACTAATTTCGACCAACAGCATTGTCAAGTTCATGAAATCACAGGGTGAAAAGGTCTCCGACTCAATGACGTCGACTTATATCACTCACCTATGCAAAGCACTAATCATCAATCCAGTTGCACGTTATGACATACACGGCAAGAAGCTATTTGAAATGATTTTCAAATACTATTTTGCCGACCACGGGCTGCGTAACTATCTCTGCGGTTTCAATATCCGCAGCAGTATAGAGAAAATAATGGAGAATGTGATATATCTCCATCTTCTTACGCAAGGCTATAGTGTCAACGTGGGCATTCTGCGGGCGGGAGAGGTCGATTTCGTTGCCACGAAAAGCGGCAAAACGATATATGTGCAAGTGACATACCTACTTGCATCTGACGAAACAATAGGAAGAGAGTTCGGCAATCTTGCCGCCATAAAAGACAATTTCCCCAAATATGTCGTGTCAATGGACCCAGTAAGCGGTGACCTTGACAAATATCCCGGCATACACCATGTCCACCTCCGCAAGTTTCTGAAAATGGAGTTATGGGCCGGATCGGTTTACCCGTGACAAGCTGACCTACAGTCTGCTTATCATAGGTAATAAATCTCAAGAAAAACTCACTTTGCAGGAGTGACGCATATTCCTCCGGTTGGCGCCACCAATGTAGGGAAGAGCTTTTGGCGCGAATAATTTGGCTGCTATAATTCACGAATTATACATGCCGACGCTCACTACTGTTCGCTTTGGCATGTCCTTACATTTCAACCACTTACACCCAAGCATCGCGTTGAATAATAACGATTTCCGAAATTATTCTTCGGCGGGGGTGGCGGCGAGGTTGGCAATCTGGTCGCGGGCAACTTTGAGGCGGCGCTCTAATTTCTCACGCTCGATGAGGGCCTGACGGTAGGCCTGCATGGTGCGGGCATAATCCCATGTCATCACCATAGCCTCACGCTCTTTGGCTGTCAGACGTCCGTCGACGGTCTTTGAGGCCCCGATGATATAAAAGTGGTCAGCGTCAGGCATCGAGGCAAGGGCGTCAAAAAGTGCGGCGACTTCCTCCTGCTGCATGACGGCCATTTCGCTACCCTCGACCGTGACCGAACGGTCTGCGCCGATGGACTGTGACTCTGCACGTTCGCTCTTGCCGCCGAAAGCTATCGAGCGGATGCCTGTCTTGCGGCCGTCGACACGCACAGAGACGGTCATATAGCCGTCATCATTAATGCGCGGTGTGACGCTCGTCGCACCCGTAGTCTTGGACTGTTTGAGGTCCTTGGCTATATAGTTGCCGCCGAGATTCTTACCGGGATTCTCGACGTAGGCGAAACTGTTCTGATAGCCGTCGAGCTCGCTTTTGAGCAGTGCAAGTGAATCATCGACAACTTGTATGCGCTTAAGTGTCAACCCCTCGACGGCCATGGCGCGGAACTTCATGGCGCTGCGGCGCACCTCAACCTGCGAGGGATAACGTGCGTCTAATGTATCAAGCGTCGCGACAGCCGAAGTGAAATCGCCCGAACTTACCTCGCTCTCGGCTTTCTGACATAACTCCTCGGCGGCACTGCGTTCGCCGCCTCCGCATGAACTCACGGCCGCGCCGAGTGTCAGCAGACCGGCTGCCGCGAGCGTGATGAACTTATTATTTGCTGCGTTGCACATCTTTTACTCCTTTGACTGTTTTAATTTTCTTTATTAACTGGTTGAGCGACGCCGTGTCGTTTACGCCGACGATGATATAGCCTTGGAAGAGACCGTCGTTGCTGTCGATGGTGATGTTGCGCAGACTGACGTTCTTCTCCTTGTTTATAATCGATGTTATATTGGTCACGATGCCGATGTCGTCGTTGCCGACGATGCGCAGCGTGGCGCCAAACTGTTCGCCGAGCTTGCCGCTCCACTGCGAGCGTATCAGACGGTTGGGATATTTCTGACGGATGTTGGCGGCATTGGGACAGTCGGTGCGATGGACCTTGATGACGCCCTCTGAGGATATAAAGCCGAACACATCGTCGCCGTAAATCGGGTTACAGCACTTGGCGAGGCGGAAGTTTATGCCCTTGATGTTGTCACCGATGATGAGTATGTCGTCAGAGGTGCCGTCGCGCTCGTCGACTGTCGACTGCATGACAAACTCGCTCGCCGACACCTTGGTGCCCTCCGACTCGGCGGCGTGGAGCATGGCCTGATAAGCATCGGCGACCTCATTGATGTCCTGACGCTCGTCGGCGATAGCCTTGTAAAAATCGGTGATGGTCTTGTAGCCGGTCTTTTTGATGACCTTGGAGAGAGTGGCCTCGTCAAGCTCTATCTTGCGGTTTTTAAAGCGGCGTTGCAACATCTCCTTGCCCAAGTCGGCCGAATGGCTGTCCTGCTCCTTGAGAGCCACGCGTATCTTATTGCGGGCCTTGGAAGTGACAACAAAATTGAGCCAGTCCTGTTTGGGCACCTGCTGGGCTGAAGTGAACACCTCGACCGTGTCGCCGCTCTGCAGCTTATAGTTGATTTTCTGATTCTTGCCATTGACTCGGCCGCCGGTGCACTGAGCGCCGACGTTGGTGTGGATGTTGAAGGCGAAGTCGAGAAGCGTGGCTCCGAGCGGCAGTTTATACAGGTCGCCCTTGGGTGTGAACGCAAAGACCTCTTTGTCGTAGACATCCATGCGCATGTTTTTCATCAGCTCCATGGGACCGCTGTCGGCGGTCTCGAGGATGTCGCGCACATTGGCCATCCACGTGTCGAGATTGTCTTCGCTCTTGATGCCTTTGTACTTCCAGTGAGCAGCAAGACCTTTCTCGGCGATGACGTCCATGCGTTTTGAACGTATCTGCACCTCGACCCAGCGCTGCTCAGGGCCGTAGACCGTGATGTGGAGCGACTCATAGCCGTTGCTCTTTGGGATGCTGAGCCAGTCTTTGAGACGCGACGGATTGGGGCGGTACATGTCGGTTATCAGCGAGTAGACAAGCCAGCACTCACTCTTCTCGCGCTCAGGCTCAACGTCGAGTATGATGCGGATGGCAAAAAGGTCATAGATGTGGTCGAGGTCGTTTTTCTGTTTCTTCATCTTGTTCCAGATTGAAGAAATAGACTTCGTGCGGCCTTTGATCTCAAACTTTATGCCCTCTTTCTCAAGTTTTTCCTTGACGGGGCGGATGAAATCTTCGATATATTTGTCGCGGCGCGCCTTGGTGGCGTTAAGCTTGTGGGCAATCTGAGTGTAAATGTCTCTGTTGGTGTATTTAAGAGACATATCCTCAAGCTCAGACTTGATGGTGTAGAGTCCGAGACGATGAGCGAGCGGCGCATAGAGATAGCTGACCTCACAGGCCACGTCAGTGACATATTTCTGATTGGGATGATGGTTGATGGCACGCATGAGCGTCAGGCGGTCGACAATCATCAGGATAATGACACGGATGTCCTCGGCAAACGTCAGCAGAAGTTTGCGGAAATTGTCGGTGCGTACCGTAGCAGCCTCATGGCTGTAAAGCGTCGAGACCTTCAGAAGTCCGTCGACAAGGCGTGCGACATCATCACCCCACGCGTCGACAAGCTCCTGACGACTGATATGCCCCGCACGGCACAGATTATAGAGCAGCATCGCAACAATCATGCTGCGGTCAGGTCCGAGACGCTCGCATAAGGTCTCGGCCGTTGTCATGTTGCGTATAACCTGATTGATGCCGAAACGGTCGCGATGACAGCGTCCGGCCAACGCTCCGGATGAAATAACAGTCTTAAGACGACGGAAATCATCTTTAGACGCTACTGCAGCTGTCTGACGCAGGAGCGAGCGCAGAAGCGGTTTCAAAACCTGCGTCTCCTCGGGCGTAAATAATTTCTCCTCCATACCTTGCGTAAGCATAAAAATAACGAAATCGATTCGACTGAGGCAAATTTAATGATATTTGCCGAATAACAAAAACTAAAGTATATAAATATCAAGCCGTATGATCAGGTTGCCGATATAGCATCCGAATCATACGGCCGGTTTCTTAGGGAAAGTGTTGTCCGAAAAACTCGATCAAAAAGTGTTATTTTTTGTCAGACTGTTCGACGGGCGTATTGTCGATGTCGTTGTTACGGGGATTGTTATTCAATTCTCTTACCTCGCTCTCAACCATTTTAACGTTGACTTTATCATCATCAGATTTGTCGACGGCTGCACCGGGATATACTTTTTCGGCGTCTTTACGACAGCCACACCCACATTTCTCAGATTTATTCATATCTATAATTATTAGTTCGGTTTATACAAAACTAACAATCACAGCCTACAAAGGTTTTATTGCGTCAAAGTTTTATCTACGCCGAGTCGCTCAGCGATATTTGTCAAACATGACGGTCGATAGATATTTCTCGGCGCGGTCAGGGAGTATCACCACAATGTTGCTTCCGGACTCAGCCTCGCGAGCCGTGGTCAGCGCTGCAAGCATCGCCGCGCCCGAACTCATGCCAACAAACAGTCCCTCGCGAAGTATCAGCTGACGTGCAGTCTCAATGGCTTCCTCGCTCGAAACCATAACCTGCGAATCAATGATTTCGGGATGGTAGATGTCGGGCACGATGGCCTCCTCCATATTTTTAAGTCCCTGAATATAGTGGCCGCGCACCGGATGAGCGCAGACAATCTTTATCGACGGCTTTAGGGCCTTGAGAAAACGGGCTATGCCCATGATGGTGCCCGAGGTGCCGAGAGCGCAGACGAGATAATCTATCGCTCCGCCTGTCTGAGTCCAGATCTCGAGGGCGGTAGTCTCGTAATGAGCTATATAGTTTGACGCGTTGCCGAACTGGTCGGGCATAAAATACTTGTCAGGATTCTCACTGACGAGTCGGCGCGCGTGGCGTATAGCTCCGTCAGTGCCTTGGTCTGCGGGGGTCAGCGTCACCTTGGCGCCATAAGAGCGAATGATGATGCGGCGCTCCTCTGACACACCTTCAGACATCACAATCTCGACATCGTAGCCCTTGACTACGCCAATCATGGCGAGGCCGATGCCCGTGTTACCCGATGTGGGCTCGATGATGGTCATGCCGGGGCGCAGACGTCCGCTCTGTTCGGCGTCTTCAATCATTTTTAGCGCTATACGATCTTTGATGCTGCCCGACGGATTCAGGCCCTCAACCTTGGCAAATATATTGACATCGGCGACAGGATTCAGCCGAGTAATTCTTACCATCGGCGTCGAGCCGATGGCTTCGAGTATATTGTTCTTGATATCCATTTGTATACTTTTGTATACTGAATTATACTATTGTAACGGCAGTTTGTTCATCTGCTCTATATAGTCGAGTATGGCGTCGCGTCCGCGGCGGTCTTTGCTCGATGTTTTGAAAACAGGAGGCAATTCCTCCCAATGATTCAGCAATTCGGCGAGATAAGCCTCGACAGCCTTTTTGCCGGCCGTAGGTGTCATTTTGTCCAATTTGGTGAAGACTATGCTGAAAGGCACACCGTTCTCACCGAGCCAGTCCATAAATTCGAGGTCTATTTTCTGGGGCTTATGCCGCGAGTCGACAAGAACAAACAGATTTGTCATCTGCTCGCGACCGAGTATATAGCCGCGAATCATCTTCTCTAACTTAAGGCGGTCATCCTTGCTGCGTGAAGCATAGCCGTAACCGGGCAAGTCGACTATCGACCACTCGCCGTTGATGTCAAAATGATTAATCAGCATCGTCTTGCCGGGCGTAGACGAAGTCTTGGCAAGCTCCTTGCGGCCGGTCAGCATGTTGATGAGTGATGATTTGCCCACATTTGACCGACCTATGAAAGCATACTCATGACGTCGGTCCTCGGGACATTTAGAGCAGTCAGGGCTTGAAATAAGAAATCGTGCCGTATTTATAATCATCGTATGTATTGCATTTTATGTTCTGAGACACAAAGTTAGAAATTATTATCTATTAATAAAACAGACCGGCGCGGCAAGAGTTTTTTGCGTAAATTTGCATCGCAATGAAAAATGACAGTCGCGAAATAAGTTTTAAATTCAAACGCTTTGCTCTGTGCGACGGCCGCTGCGGCATGAAAATCGGCACAGACGGCGTGGCACTCGGTACGTGGACATCGGTCGATGATGTGGCTGATGCCATAGATGTCGGCGCAGGGTCGGGCCTCATAAGCCTGATGCTCGCTCAGCGCGGAGTCAAACATGTGACCGCCATTGAGATTGACAGCGGCGCGGCCGAAGACTGCCGCCTAAACATCGCAGCCTCGCCGTGGGCTGACCGCGTGAGCTTGTACGAAGGCGATTTCGCCTCATATAACCCGCCGAAACCTGTTGACCTGATTGTCAGCAATCCTCCCTTCTTTGCCACCGGCGAGACTGCCCCCGACGCCGCGCGCGCCGGAGCACGACATGAGGGTTCGCTCAATTTCTCAACGCTCATTGACTTTGCATCCGCTCGACTGAAACCGTCAGGACGCCTTGCGCTGATAGCACCGTCAGAACGCGCCGACGACATCATCTGGCTCGGCGAGATGCGTCATCTCAAACTGCGCCGTCTCTGCAGTCTGTCGACCGTTGCCGGCCGCGACCCCTCGCGAGTGATGCTTGAACTGTCGCCTACCGACGGGTCAATCTGCTACGAATATCTCGACGTGCGCACTGCAGACGGACGCCTCTCTGACGACTTCCGCCGCCTAACACAAGATTTTTACCTGAAATAAACTGACTGATATGCTTCTCACACTGAGACAACGTTTTATCCTATTTATCTGTATAGCACTCGTGGGATTTTTCATCTCGGGTGTGATCTCAAGCCTGATTATCGCAAAATTCAGCATGCAATCCACGGCAGCCATGCGCATTGCCGCCGTGATGCAGTCACTTTTTCAGCTCATCGTGCCGGCCATCGCCACAGCCATGATAGTGACGCGCCGTCCGGCGACATTCCTCGCCATAGACCGACGCATCGATCTGCGACTGCTCTTGCTCGCCGCAGCAGCTCTAATCACCGCAACGCCCATGATGAACCGTCTAATCGCACTCAACGAGGCTGTCACACTGCCCGACTCTCTCGCATGGTTGGAACAGAGCCTTAAACAAATGGAAGAACAGGCCGCCGCAACCATCGCCGTGATGCAGGGCGGCACGTCAGTCGGCGACTTGGTAATGAACATCCTTATAATCGGTGTGCTTGCCGGATTGGGCGAAGAACTTTTCTTCCGCGGCACATTTCTGCGGCTGATGACAACAGGCCGCATCAATCCCCATATCGCCGTGTGGACTGTCGCCGTAGTATTCAGCGCCGTACACCTGCAATTCTACGGTTTCGTGCCACGCACACTGCTCGGCGCATACTTCGGCTATCTGGTGGTGTGGACGCGCTGCCTGTGGATACCCGTCATCATCCACGCCCTCAACAATATAATCTACGTCAGCAGTGAATGGATAGCCGCGCGTCAGGGACTTGACGAAAGTGCAATCAACGGCTACGACGGCAATCTCCTCGTCAACGCCGCCTCCGTCATCATCACCGCCGCCCTGCTCATCGTCATTTACAGGCTGAGGCCAAAAGAAGAGAAAACGACGGGTTACACTACCCCACCACTTCCTTAGTGCTGTATAATTTACACAGATTACTTTCCTTAATACGAAAACCACCGCCGTGGTCGTGCGGTTTTCCGTATTTCTCACCACTATTGTAAGTACCCATTCTTATATCATATCTAATTTCCCCTTTATCTAACATTTCAAGGAACTTAGTTAATGAAGGAGATGTATAAACCTCGGCAGAATCAAAATAAAACAATTCCTCTCCATCAGCATCTGTCTTTTTCTGCGCAGTTACATAAAAAAGACTATGAAGTTTCTTAGACAAAGCACGTTCTATGTCAGAATAAGTATAGTAAACTGTTTTATCCAATAACTCGTTTCCTCCAATAGAAAAAACTACGATATATATACGCTCTTCATCAGGCTGATGCATCAAGCGGAAGGAATATTTGCCCGCATAGCTGTTGAAATCGTCGGCAAACATCGAGGTATGCAATTTTTTTAAATTACTCTCCTCATAATATTCACCAAACTTATCTTTAAGATAAGCATTAGCTCCCCTCTTAGGATATGACGGCGATTTTGTAAACAATGTCACATAAGAAGCAGACTCGCTGCGATGAGCCTTAATCTCGAATCCGTGCAAATCCGGCTCATTTAAATTATTTTCTACCACGCCCACACAATCCTCAAAAGTCTTGCCGATACCCGTATTGTTGCGACGATGGCTCTTAATCCATCCCAAAGACTTTACTTTATTGAAAGCCTCAATCATTTTCTCTTTATTCGTCATATCTTATCAGATTTAATATCATGTTCTCAGTATTCAACGGCACATTTTCTCCCGTCATCAAATATTCAAAGTTTACTCCAAAATACTTAGATATTTGATAGAGATGCTTAATGGTATATTTATGGCTGAATTTCGGACTTTCAATATTGCCTATCTGACCGCTGCTTACTTCTATTATGTTAGCTAACTCAATCTGGCTCATCCGATTATCCAACCGTAATTTCCTTACGCGACTGATAACCTCATTCTGGTAGCTTGTCTTAGTCATAATTCTCTCAATTTGTGAGCAAAAATATGCAATTAAGCACCTCTCCACCCCCTCATTTTGAGAGAAAAATGTATATCTTTGCATGGCAAATTCGTTTTCTAAACTTATCACGAAATAGTAATGTATAATCGTGTTATCGATAACAACTGGGACTTTAAAACCGCAAACACAAAAGAGTTTACACATTGCTATCATAATTATCCCGCAATGATGATTCCTCAAGTTGCGAGAAAGTTATTGACTGATTTTGCACCGGCAGGAAAAGTTGATTTGGTTTTCGACCCTTACGTCGGAAGCGGTACAACGTTGGTTGAGTCATCTATTTTGGGTATCAAATCGGTGGGTACAGATTTAAATCCCTTGGCACGACTAATCAGCAAAGTAAAATGCCGGCATTATAGCCTGAGGCTTATAGAAGATGCGGCTTCCTCTCTCATAACAGAGTTTATGATTTATAGCGAGATAAATGTTATTAATAGAGATTTCAGTCGCATTTCCAACTACTCTTTCTGGTATTCAGAGGAAAACTTATTGAAACTTTCCTATATAAATCAGATAATCAATACACTTGACCCGTCTGTACAAGATTTCTTCTTGGTGTGTCTTTCAGAGACTGTCCGAGAAGTCAGTTTCACCCGTAACGGCGAGTTCAAGCGCTACAAAATGTCTGACAAACAACTGTCTGCTTTTTCACCTGATGTGTTTGCCATCTTTGAGAAAAAAGTCATACGCAATATCGCAGGGCTAAAATCATTCAATCATACCGGCGATTCAGATTTGGCCACAATTTATAGTTTTAATACATCATCGGGAATCCCAAAAGAGATTCTGGGCAATGAAAGCGTCGATATGATTGTCACGTCGCCACCTTATGGAGACAGCCACACTACTGTTGCCTACGGCCAATTCAGCAGATGGTCTAACGAATGGTTTAATTTTGAAAACGCGAAAATTCTCGACCGAATCCTAATGGGTGGGAACATTTGTAAAAATATCAACCTTCAAACAGAAAGTCTGAAATCTCAGCTCAAGCAATTAAAAGAATGTGATGAGAAACGTTATTACGAGGTAAGCACATTTCTAAACGATTACCAGCAATCTATTAATAATGTTGCAAATGTCGTGCGCAAAGGAGGACGCATATGCTACGTCGTAGGAAACAGACGCGTAAAGTCAATTCAAATAGATTTGGACTATTTCACATCGGAAATGTTTGAAAAATGCGGTTTCAGACATGACATTACAATCGTAAGGGAGATACCCAGTAAACGTATGCCATCTAAAAACAGTCCCACCAATAAAGCCGGAGCAAAAGCTGACACTATGTCGAATGAGTATATCGTCATAATGACGAAACTCTAAACATAGCTGTCACACAAACTGTTTGCGGCGGAAGATGAAGTTGCGGCCGAGGTAACGCTCACGGACGACTTGGTTTTCAGCCAGCTCCTCCGAGGTACCCTGAAAGAGTATTCGTCCCTCAAACAACAGATACGCGCGGTCGGTGATGCTCAGAGTCTCGGGCGCGTTATGGTCAGTGATGAGGATGCCGATATTCTTTTCTTTAAGTTTGTAGACAACTGACTGGATATCCTCTACAGCGATGGGGTCGACGCCGGCAAAGGGCTCGTCGAGCATAATGAATTTCGGGTCGATGGCGAGACAGCGGGCAATCTCGGTGCGTCGGCGTTCGCCGCCGGATAGGCGGTCACCGAGGTTATGGCGGACTTTCTGAAGGTTGAATTCCGAGATAAGGCTCTCAAGTTTGTCTCGTTGATACTCGCGCGTGGTGTCAGTCATCTCGAGGACGGCGCGGATATTGTCCTCGACCGACAGCTTGCGGAAAACGGAAGGCTCCTGCGCGAGATAGCCAATGCCGTTTTGTGCGCGGCGATAGACAGGATACTTGGTGATGTCGAGGTCGTTGAGAAAGATGCGGCCCTCGTTAGGCTGTATCAGACCGACGGTCATATAGAATGTCGTGGTCTTGCCGGCTCCGTTGGGCCCGAGCAGCCCGACAATCTCACCTTGAGTGACATCAATCGAGACATGGTTGACAACCGTGCGTTTGCCGTATTTTTTGACGAGATTATCAGTGCGTAGCACCATGCGGCATTCGCCGGCAGGCTCGGGAGCCGCCACATCAGACATCTCGGCCTCTTTAAGCTCAGTCTCGACAAAATCTGCGACGGGGAGTTGCTCGTCGTCCTGCTTTTTGAAAGTGAAATTTATGCCCACGGTCAGGATTTGTTTTGGTTACGGCGCAGACGGCTCTCGATATAGTCAGTCAGCAGGTTGATGGCCACGATGTTGCTGCCGCCCTGTGGAACAATGATATCGGCAAAGCGCTTTGACGGCTCGATGTAGCGGCAGTGCATCGGTTTGAGCACGTCCTGATAACGGTCGATGACCATCTGGGGTGTGCGTCCGCGCTGAACGCAGTCGCGAGCAATGACACGGATGAGGCGGTCATCAGCATCGGCGTCGACAAACACACGCACATCCATCATTGAGCGTAGAGTCTCGTCGTTAAGCACAAGGATGCCCTCAACGATGACAACATCGCGCGGCTCGACACGGACGGTCTCAGCCTGACGGGTGCAGGTCAGATAGCTGTAGGTAGGCACCTCGATAGCCTCTCCGGCCTTCAGACGACGCAAATGATCAGTAAGCAGTGTCCACTCGATGGCGGCAGGCTCGTCAAAATTGATTTTACTGCGCTCCTCGGGCGGAATGTGGCTCGAATCCTTATAATATGAATCCTGAGGGATGACGGCTACCTCGCCGGCCGGAAACGAATTGATTATCTTGTTGACGACGGTGGTCTTGCCTGAGCCTGTGCCGCCTGCTATACCGATTATGAGCATGCTTTTAAGTGATTTATCGCCGGGATGTGGCCGGCATTATGCTGTTTGAGCGCAAATTTACGAAAATTTCATATCCCCGCAGGCGTTTTGACGTAAATTTTACCTCAATCATGGCCGGAAATGCCATAATGCGGAAATGCTTTAAATGATTTATGGCATTTTTGTTTAACTTTGTAGACCAAACGTAATAAATATCATATTCAAAATATGCTCATTTCGAACTCATTGGCCACATTCGGCCGCTATTGTCTGTTTATCAGGCGCATATTCACGATTCCCGACCGTTGGGGAGTCTTCGGCAAACGCACGGTCGCCGAGATTTCGAAGCTCGGCTTGGACTCCATCCCGCTGGTTATCATCATTTCGCTGTTCATAGGCGCCGTCATCGCCATACAGATGCAGCTCAACATCTCGTCGCCTCTGATTCCGGCCTACTCTGTCGGCCTCGCCACACGTGACATCGTGCTGTTAGAGTTCTCCAACTCCATCCTCTGTCTTATCCTCGCCGGTAAGGTCGGCTCGAACATTGCATCTGAAATAGGCACCATGAGAGTAACCGAGCAGATTGACGCGCTTGAAATCATGGGCGTCAACTCGGCCAACTTTCTCGTTCTACCCAAGATTGTGGCCTTTGTGACATTTATGCCTGTTCTGGTGGTGCTCTGCATGGGCACATCGCTCATCGGCGGATATCTTGTCGCCCTGCTGACTGACATCATCACGGTCTCACGCTATGTCTACGGACTGCAGGCGCTCTTTCAGGAGTGGTACGTATGGTATGCGCTAATCAAATCACTTGTATTCGCCTACATCATCGCCTCGGTCTCGTCGTTCTACGGCTACTATGTACGCGGCGGCGCACTGGACGTTGGCAAAGCCTCGACCGACGGCGTCGTGTCAAGCTCTATCCTGATACTTTTGTTTGACGTAATCCTGACTAAGCTTTTACTGCAATGATCGAAGTCAAAGACCTGCGCAAATCATTTGACGGACGCACCGTGCTACACGACGTCAGCGCCACATTCCGCACCGGCTGCACAAACCTCATCATCGGCCAGAGCGGCTCCGGAAAAACAGTGTTGATGAAATCTCTTGTCGGACTGCTCAGACCGGACTCGGGCAGCATACTCTTCGACGGACGAGACCTGCTGCAGATGTCGTCAAACGAGGTCCGCGAGCTGCGCAAGGAAATCGGCATGCTCTTTCAGGGCTCGGCGCTTTTTGACTCCGAGACCGTTTTAGGCAACGTGATGTTTCCGCTTGTGATGTTCACCGAACAGTCACAGGCCGAGATGCGCGACCGCGCGATGTTCTGCTTGGAGCGTGTCAACCTCAAGGGCGCCGAAAACAAATACCCGTCTGAAATATCGGGCGGCATGCAGAAACGCGTAGCGATTGCCAGAGCCATCGCTCTCAATCCGAAGTATCTTTTCTGCGACGAGCCTAACTCGGGCCTCGACCCCAAGACCTCAATACTCATCGACGAGCTGCTCAGCGACATCACCCACGAGTATAACATCACCACCGTTATCAACACCCACGACATGAACTCGGTGCTCGGCATCGGCGAAAACATCATATTCATCAACAAGGGCCATCGCGAGTGGGTCGGTGACATGAGCCAGATTTACACGACATCCAACGAAGCACTCAATGACTTCGTATTCGCCACCCGGCTGTTTCAGGAGGTCAAGGATTATGTCAACCATAACGCTACATACACTAAACCATCCGGAAAATGAAATTTGCAGACATACCGGGTCACGAAGACATAAAAGACGAGCTGCGTGAGATGGCCGACAGCGGCCGTCTGCCCCACGCCCTGCTGTTAGAAGGGCCGTCAGGCTCGGCCAAATTTATGCTCGCACGCGCTTATGCCCAGTATATCCACTGCGAAGACCGCTCGGGCGGCGACAGTTGCGGCCGCTGTCCTTCATGCCTGCAACATCAGTCATTCAACCACATTGACACAGTCTTCTCGTTTCCGGTGATAAAGAAAAACAGCCGTCCGACGATATCAGACGACTATGGCGCAGAATTCCGTGAGATGATGGCCGAATATCCTTATATGGACATCGAACGCTGGATTGTCGCCCTGCAGTCGGCCAATTCGCAGCCGCGCATATATGTCGAGGAAGGCGCCGAACTGCAGCGACGTCTCAACTTCAAGGCTCATCAGTCGCGCTTTAAAATCGTGCTGATGTGGCTGCCGGAACGCTTGCAGGAAGACACGGCCAACAAACTGCTCAAACTTATCGAGGAGCCGCACGAAGACACCCTTTTCGTACTATCGTCAGACGACTCCAAACAGATATTGCCAACCATCTATTCGCGCTGCCGCCGCATCGGAGTCAGACGCTATGACGACGCCACCGTGGCCCATATCATAGCCTCACAATTAGCCATGTCCGATGAGTCGGCGGCTGCAATCGCCGCATTGGCCGCCGGCAATGTCAATGAGGCTCTTGCCCTCGTCGACGTGTCACACTCACGCCAGCAATATCTCGACCTGTTCATCGAACTGATGCGCAAGGCATATCAACGCAAGATTGTGCTGTTGCGCAAATGGTCGGCCGACGTTGCCGCTCTCGGACGTGAAAAAAATCTCGCGTTTCTTGACTACTGCTCGCGCATGATACGTGAGAATTTCATCCTTAATCTCCACATCGACGGGCTCAACTGCCTGACTGACGCCGAACGTGCGTTCTGTGTCAACTTCTCACGTTTTATAAACGAGACAAACGTGCTGCGCATTGTCGACGTATTTGATGACGCCCGCAATGATATCGCGGCCAATGCAAACGCAAAAATCGTGATGTTTGACGTTGCCGTCAAAACAATTTTGCTGCTTAAACGCGATTGAACACGACATCAGCCCATACAACGATGAGTCAGCCAAAATTTCTCGAGCAGGTTGCAGCCTACTATATCGACAGCGACCGCGACATGAGCGGCTACACGTTTGTTTTCCCCAACAAGCGTAGCGCAATGTTCCTAAAAAAATACATGCAGGAACGAGCTTCACGGCGTTCGTCGACGCCGCTGTTCATGCCCCGTTTTGTCACAATGGGACGCCTGATGTCACGGTTTGCGGCAGTACCCGAAATGGACCGCCGCGAACAGCTTTTTCTGCTCTACGACTGTTATCGCCGTGTACTCGCACGGCTCGGCCGCGAGGAGCAGGTGCGCGACTTCGACCGTTTTATTTTCTGGGGAGAAATCATTCTCGACGATTTTGACGACATAGACCGCCAGCTCGTCAACGCCGGCAAACTCTTTGACAATCTGCGTGATATCAAGGAGATTACGGCCAACTATCTGGACGACGAACAGAAGAAAATAGCTCGCCAACTGTGGGGCGACAGTCCGCTGACAACATCGGTTGCCGATTTCTGGCTCCATGTCGGTCACGAAAATGAATCGGAGACTACCGACAGTTTCATAAGCCTGTGGCAACTGCTTGGAAGTCTTTACGATGAGTTCCGGAGCGCGCTCGCAGACAGAGAGCTCGAAACATCCGGCGGACAATATCGTCTTGCAGCGTCACGCATAGCAGACATGAGCTATGACGAACTGCAGCGCACCAAATATGCCTTTATCGGATTCAACGACTTCTCACACTCAGAGACCTTGGTGCTCAAACGCCTCAAAGACGTCGGCGCGGCCGAGTTTTTCTGGGATTTCGCGTCACCATGGTTTTCCGAAACGCTTGACCGAGGTCTTTATAACCGTCTGAACGCGCTCACACGTAATTTCCCGGCGCCCGACGATTTCACGCTTGCCGCCATTGAGACTGCGCCCGAGATAGAGATTATGGCCGTACCGTCAAACATCGCACAAGCCAAGACCGTAACCCCGATTCTCGAAAACTGGGCCTCACAGGGGCTTGTCAGTCAGGTAAACGCCATAAACACGGCCGTAGTAGTACCTGATGAGAATCTGTTGATGCCCGTATTGCTGTCTATCCCCGATTCTATCCCGGCAATCAACATCACCATGGGTGTATCATACCGACTGACGCCCTTCGCGTCACTGCTTCGCTCGATAATCTCGATGCAGATGCGTAGCCGCGAAGTGCACGGGGCGATGCGCTATTTCTACGCCGACGTATCCGAGGTCCTCTCTCACCCCCATATCGCCGTCATAGCACCGGAGCACGCCGAGGCAGTCAGGTCATACATCAGCCGCGAACGTCTCTACAACCTTCCGGCCGAGAGCCTTGTCACTCGCTGTCCCGAACTCGCCTATATCTTCACGCCCGTCAAGTCACAGACTGACCCGCAGAGCATCAGCGAATATCTCACACGGCTTGTTGACTCTCTGTCAGAGGCATTGTCCACGGTCAGACACAACTCACAGGACGGATTGCCGGAAATTGAGATGCTACGATATATCCGCTCGCAGTTAGACGACATAGCCTCATTGGTCGACCGATACAAGGTGGAGATGAACGAGAATACATATTTCACTCTTTTCGAACGGCTTTTGGACGCACGCCGCATCGATCTGCAGGGCACGCCGCTCAAAGGTCTGCAGATAATGGGCGTACTCGAAACGCGCTCGATTGACTTCGACAACATAATCATCCTGTCGGTCAACGAAAACAGTCTGCCGCGCAAAAGCTATATGCGCACAATGATACCAAACTCGCTGCGCATCGGATTCGGCATGTCGACCATCGACCGTCAGGACTCTTTATATACATATTATTTCTATCGTCTCATCGCCCGCGCCAAAAATGTCAAACTGCTCTACGACGCACGCAACACATCGTCAGGCGC
>DXYS01000054.1 GCA_019415705.1 Bacteroidales bacterium
TCTCTTTTCTTGTACTACTTTTAGTCTCTATTGCAATTGTTTCAATGTTCTATGTCTGCTTTCGCTCGGTAGTGCCTTTCGGCGGCGTCAGCTCGGCAAAATTACAACAAGTTTTTTAACCGGCAAAAAATTGTTCATCGTATTAACAATTTTTAATTATTCGCGGCTGCCCCCTCGTTGTTGCGCCTCTGCGCTGCAGGCCTCCTTTTCAAAAGCGAGTGCAAAGTTACGCACTTTTATTTTATCATCCAAATATTTTCGCCTCAAATTTATGTTATAAAACATAAGATTTTTGCAACGAGCTGAGCGACAGAGAGAAAAAAACGCAGTGCCCATGCATCACTGCACAGGCACCGCTAACGCAATTGCTACCTAATTATCTCTGATTTGAGACAATCTTTATTTCTTATATCGAAATCTTTACTGCAAACTCGCCGGATTTGACAACATAAAGACCGGCAGACAGACCGTTTATGACATGAGATGTGCCTTTAAATACAATGCGTCCATGCAAATCATATATAATTACCAATGCATCATCAGCAATGCCCGTGACTGTGATGATTCCGTTGCGGACAGTCACGTTTACGTCAGATTTTGACTCAATATCATTTATGGAGGTTGAGATCATTTCCTCAGTATGAGTGAAGTCGCTCCACGGTGCCACTTCCTTATATTTTGCAACCGTCCCTTTAGGGACATTCAAAGTGGCATCAGCAAGTACATTAGCCTCAAACGAAGGTTTGCACTCAAGAGGAGTCTCCCATTGGCAACACACAGAAGTAAGTCCGCCGCAACCGGCGAAGGCGTTTTTAGCGATAGTGTTAACGGCGGCCGGGAAAGTAATCGTTTTAAGTGCGTTGCATCCTTCAAATGCGCTGCTGCCGATTATGGTGACCGCTTCGGGTATGTCAATTGACGCAAGACTACTGCAATCCTTAAATAAATTCTGGCCGATGATAGTCACACTTTCAGGGACAGATACAGAAGTCAAGGCACTGCAACCGTCAAAAGCACCTGCTCCGATTTCATTTACACCCGAAGGAATGTCTATTGACGTCAAAGAAGTACAACCGCCAAAGGCGCTTTTTCCTATCATCGTCACGCAGTCGGGAATAGTTACCGATTGAAGTTTTGCACAATCAAGGAAAAGACTATCGCTCACGACCGTCACCTTATCAGGAATCTCAACAGAGACCAATGAGCCACATGCATTAAACGCGCGAGCGCCGATTGATGACACAGATTCGGGAATAGCAATTGACACAAGGCTGCCGCATCCCTCAAAAGCCGTCGCACCAATAGAGGTAACATTCCCGTCGAATCTTACAGAAGTCAACTCACGGCAACCGAAGAAAACATTATCAGAGATTTTTGTGACATTTACGGGAATCACCATCTCTTTCAAAGTGCTGCAATTCTGAAATGCACTTCTGGCAATAGCTCTGACAGACTGTGGTATTGTCAAAGATTCCAGATTATTACAGCCGGCAAATGCATTTGCGCCGATTGCCGTCACGTTCTCGGGAATTGTGATCGACGTCAGCGAACAGCATCCGGAGAATAAATTCTTACCGATTACAGTAACATTTCGGGGAATATTAACCGTCGTGAGACGACTGCAACCGTCAAATGCACCCGACCCGATTTCGGTCACAGACTCCGGAAGAGTAACGGATTTCAAGTTAGGGCTCAGGACAAAGGCATCAATACCTATCGCTGTCACAGATTCAGGAACAGTCACCGATAAAAGCATCTCACAAAATGCGAAAGCCGTCTCACCGATAGCTTTAACGGTATAAGTTTTCGAATCATAGACAACCTCAGACGGAACAATAATATCACCCGAATAGCCTACATTTCGATGAGCCACCTCCACTGTCAGGTCGGTCTCCGAGAGGATATCATAATCAAATCCTCCGGCAGAAAAATCCGATGCCGATGCATTGAACGTAGCCACAGACATCATGGCTATAAGGCCAAAAGCCTTAAGTTTTTCAGACGTCGTGCGAGAAACGACTTCTCTGAACGATGCCTCTCCATCACGGATAATAACATTTCCGTCGATGTAATTCTTTTTCATAGCAAAATGTTTTTGTGCCCCTCAATCCTCGACGAGACGTTTACAATTGTGCATAAAAAAGGTGTGAGGATTGTATCTGCTTTATCCTATTGTCAGGCTCTCGCATTGCCTTCAGCTTGGATAAAACAATAGCCCCACACCGATTTGCCATATATCCATCCCATAGGGATAAGTATATACCAATCAATGCAGGTGCTATCGCCAATCATCTCCAAGCTGATTCAAATTTGCGAGATTTGACAATAGAAGATAATTTCAATAACACCTTTAGTAAAATATGTCCGATTTACCGTGCCAACTCTTTGACAGTTCTGTAAATCAAGCGCAAATATACTAAAAATGTTATCATAGGGGCTATGATTGGATGTTTTTTTTATCCGTCCGGCATCAGCAAAACGGTATTTAGGATTTTTTGTAAATTTGCAGGGTTGCGGACAAAAGCGATTGCTTTTGTCAAAAAGCTATATCCTACACATTATTATATAATATAACGAAATTATGTGGTTAGACATTTTTTGGCTCGTGTTGGGCCTCGTTTTGATACTTTACGGAGCAAATCTGCTGACTGACGGCGCATCGGCCGTGGCCAAGCGATTGGGTGTCAGCGATCTTATCATAGGTCTGACAGTCGTAGCACTGGGCACATCGACGCCGGAATTGGTCATCAGCATCATGGCGGCAGTCGACGGCAACGCATCGTTGGCCGTGGGCAACGTCGTAGGCAGCAACATTTTCAATATCCTTATGATATTAGGCATCACGGCGCTAATTATGCCGATAAAAATCAAGAAGAGCGTAATGTCAAACGAGATACCGATGGTTGTGCTGTCGTCACTGATTATGGTCGTGATGGGCTACAGCGCGATGCTTGATAACACGCCGGAAAGCATCATCACACGCACCGAGGGCATCTTCCTCCTTGTCTTTTTTCTGCTCTTCATGCGGTATATGTTTGCGAGCGCGCGACGAAACAAGCCGACAGATACGAAAGACCCTCAGGCAGCCGACGGCGAACGGCTGCGCCAAATGTCAGCTTTTAAGGCGATAATATTTATAATCGCCGGCCTTGCGGGCTTAATCTGGGGCGGTGACAAATTTGTCGACGGCGCCACAGGCATCGCACGCCTGATGGGCGTGAGCGACGCCGTCATCGGCCTGACCATCGTGGCGATAGGCACGTCGCTGCCCGAATTGGCCACATCGGTCGTTGCCGCGATAAAAAAGGAGAACGGTCTCGCGATAGGCAATGTCATCGGCAGCAATATCTTCAATGTGCTGCTCATCCTCGGCACTGCAGCGACGATATCGCCGTTGCCTTTCGGCGGCGTCACACACCTTGACCTATGGGTGCTTATGGGCGCAAGCGTGCTCTTCTGGGTATGCGGCTGGTTCTTTGACCGCCACGTCATCAACCGCGCCGAGGGACTGCTGATGCTCATCTGCTACGGCGCGTACATGACTTATTTGGTGATAGCGGCATAAATAAGCATAAAAAATTTCATTGAGTTTACAGTGAATATTTGTAAATTTGCAGCCGTCAAACGCTTAGGCCGCACACCTGTCGATGTCCGGCTTTAAAAAACAAGACTTATGGATCTTTTTGAAACTATCAATGCCGCCATCAAGACAGCGATGCTCGCCAAAGACAAAGTGCGTCTGCAGGCGCTCCGCGGCATAAAGAAAGAATTTCTCGAGGCCAAGACCGCCCCGGGCAGCGACGGCACACTCAGCGATGAAGCAGCGATGAAAGTATTGGTCAAAATGGCCAAACAGCGTCGCGAGAGCGCCAAAATCTATCAGGAGCAAAACCGTCAGGACCTCGCCGAGACAGAGCTTGCCGAGATGGCCGTCATCGAAGAGTACCTACCCAAACCTCTGACCGAAGAAGAGTTACGCGCCGAGTTGGAGAAAATCATAGCGCAGACAGGCGCCAAATCGCCGGCCGACATGGGCAAGGTGATGGGCGTGGCTACAAAGGCCCTCGCCGGCCGTGCCGACGGACGTCAGATATCGGCCGCCGTGCGCGACATGCTCAAATAAACATTAACCCAATCATCCAAAACTCACAGCAATGCTCACACTTCAGCAAATAAAAGCCAATCCCGAAGATATAATCAAACGCCTCGCGGTCAAAGGTTTTGACGGCAAAGAGGTCATCGCACAGGTTATCGCCTTGGACACCCGTCGCCGCGAACTCCAGCTCAAAAACGACACACAGGCGTCGGAACTCAAAAAACTCGCAGCCTCAATCGGCGCACTGATGAAAAAAGGCGACAAGGCCGAGGCTGAAAAAGCTAAAGAGACCGTAGCCGAACTTAAAGAAGGTCAGAAAAAAATCGCAGACGAACTGTCAGAGACAGAAAATAAAATCATCGAACTGCTGCTCAATGTGCCCAATGTGCCCTGCGCAGCAGTGCCCGAAGGCCGCACCGCCGAAGACAACGTCGTCGAGAAGACCGGCGGCAAGATGCCCGACCTGTCCGAAGACGCCCTGCCCCACTGGGACCTTGCAAAAAAATATAACCTTATCGACTTTGACCTCGGTGTGAAAATCACCGGCGCCGGATTTCCGGTGTATATGGGCAAAGGCGCAAAACTGCAGCGCGCGCTGATACAGTTCTTCTTGGACGAGGCTTCGAAAGCCGGCTATTTGGAAATCGAGCCGCCCTACGTGGTCAACGAGGCATCGGGCTACGGCACAGGCCAGCTGCCCGACAAAGAGGGTCAGATGTATCACTGCAATTTAGACAATCTCTATCTGATACCGACCGCCGAGGTGCCCGTGACCAACCTCTATCGCGACGTCATCATCGCCGGCGACAAACTGCCTGTCAAGAACTGCGCCTACTCGGCTTGTTTCCGCCGCGAGGCCGGCAGCTACGGCAAAGACGTGCGCGGCCTCAACCGTCTGCATCAGTTTGACAAGGTCGAAATCGTGCGCATCGAGAAACCCGAGAACTCTTACGCAGCCTTAGAGGAGATGAAAGACCATGTGCAGGGCCTGTTGGAGAAACTCGGTCTCCCTTGGCACATCCTTCGCCTCTGCGGCGGCGACATGAGCTTCACCTCGGCCATCACCTTTGACTTCGAGGTCTTCTCGGCCGCTCAGAAACGCTGGTTGGAGGTATCGTCAGTGTCAAACTTCGAGACCTATCAGGCCAACCGCCTCAAATGCCGCTACCGCACCGACGACAAGAAGACGGCGCTCTGCCACACGCTCAACGGCTCGGCCCTCGCCCTGCCGCGCATCATGGCCGCCCTGTTAGAGAACAATCAGACACCCGAAGGCATCATCGTGCCGGAGTGCCTGCGCAAATACACCGGCTTCGACATCATCGACTGACCCCACGAATATGTGCATAAAAAAACCGACTGCCAAGGCAATATGGCAGCCGGTTTTTTATTTCTATGAATAAATTTATTTCACAAGGTTATTGAGCTTGTCCTTGGCATCAGCGGCAGCTTTCTCGACCTTGTCAGATGCTTTGTCGACGGCGTTCTCGCCGGCAGTTTTAGCTGCGTCCTTAGCGTCCGAAACCTTGTCGGCAACAGCCTGACGGACTCCGTCTGCGACATTGCTTACCGAATCCTTTGCGGCCTGACCGAGACTGTCGGCAGCCTCTGACACTGCGCCGGGCACCTTGTCGACAAGACCTTTGACAGACTCAAAGGCAGTCACAAGCGACGGAGCTTTCTCCTTGATAACCGGCTCGAGACGCGACATATACTCCTTGGCTTCGTCAATCTTGCCTTCCTTGACAAGTTTCTGAGCATAGGCCTTGGCCTGCTCGACGTAGACACTCAGGCTGTCAGGATTGGTGCAATTCTCAATCTTGGCTTTGAAATCATTGTCTTCGGCTTTAGCCTCACGTTCTGTCTTGCTGCACGAGCCCATAACTACGGCCGCCATAAGTGCGGCAACAAATAAAATCTTTTTCATATATTCTGCTTTTGATTAGTGAAACTTCATGTCATATAGCCATAACACACGTTTAAACAACAACAGCCCGTCGCGAAAAGTTCATTTCACAACGGGCTGCCGTTTTTTATTTATCAGAGACTCAGTCGAGGCTGATTACCTCTACGTCATAAACAAGGGCTTCGTTGGGACCGACGTTACGGTGGCTGAGACCGCGGACACCGTATGCGAGTTCGCCGGGAGCGACAAGCTCGGCTTTACCGCCGACACCGAGTTTAAGAACAACTTCGGCCAGACCGGCTGGAAGATTCTCGACGATAGCCAGACGGCCGCTCTCACCGGTGGTGATGACAGTCTCACCGTTGAGTTTGCGCTCGTTGTATTTGACAGTTATGCGCGAGTGGTCGTTGAGTTTTGTGGTGTCACCCTGTGCGACAATTTTGTATGCGACGCCGCTGTCTGACTGACGGTAAGCGGGGTCATCAGACATAAGTTTGGCAATATGAGCCTTGCCGGCCTCAACATTTGCCACAGCTTCATCTGATGCGGCGATACGGGCCTCTTCACGGGCGATTTTTTCTTTCTGCACATTTTCGACGAGCTGCTGATAGCGGCTGAAAATCTCCTGTGCCTTTGTCTGGTCGACCGAGTCCTGCATGAAGGCTGTCTTGAAAGCATCAATCATTTTGGAACGATCGACAGTGATGCCTAATTTCTCGAGCTGGTCCATCTCTCGTAGCATCTGCAGGCCGAACTGCATGCCGATGGCTGTTCCGCGGCTCTTGTCAGCAGCAAGGACTGTCTGAATACCTTTGATAATCTGAGCTTTGTCAACATTGCCCTCGAGCTGTATCTGCTCGTAGTTGCTTAGGATAGCATTACCGATGAATGTGCCCTGAGCCACGGATATCGAGTCAATCATAGCACGGCTGACGGCTGTGTCGTTTGCATCTCCTGAGGCGTCACCGTGTGAGCCGCATGAAGTGATGGCGCTTGCTGCGAGCACAGCGCCACATGCTAATGTAAGTAGTTTTTTCATAATTTTCTATAGCGTTTTTGAATATCAATCATTTTGTTGAACGGGAGCCGACGGAGTCGGTATAACCTTAAGCAGCTCGACAGTGAAGTCAAGGGCGGCGTTCGGGGGGATATCACCGGGGATGCCCTCAGGGCCGTAAGCGAGGTCAGAGGGTATGACAAGGCGGTATTTGCCGCCGGGTTTCATCAACTGCAGACCTTCGGTAAAGCCGGGCACGAGCCGCGCGACATCGAAAATGACCGGCGAATCGGTGCGGTCAAACACCGAGCCGTCAGAGAGGCTGCCGACATACATCACCGACACTTGGTCGTTAAGGGCCGGGAAAACGCCCTCGCCTTCGGTAATCACCTCGAAAACGAGGCCTGACGGGGTCGTCACCGCACCTTCCTTTTTGGCGGCAGCCGCCACAAAGGCCTGCTGGGCCTCGATAGAAAAGACGCTGTCTGTGTAGTGGCGCTGCTTGGCGGCTACATACTCGTCAATGACCTGATATGCGCGGTCATAGCTCATCGCAGGCTCCGTGTCGTCGAGAATCTCGCCGAGACGCTTCATCAGCGCGTTGCGGTCGACAGGCACACCGAGACGCTCGATATTTTCTACCGAGCCTTTGAGCGCTGTGCCGAGTATGGCGGCCGCAGCCTCGGTGATGGTGTCATTGGCGGCAGTCTCTGCCTGAGGAGCTGCAAAAGCGCCTGTCGCCGCCATTGAGGCGACGGCGAGCGCTAAAATGTATCTCTTGATTTTCACTTTTACAGAATCTTACTTTTTATCGGTCTTGCCGACAATTTCAAGCAGCGAGACGTCAAAAATCAGGGTCTGGTTGGGGCCGATGATGCCGCCCGCACCCTGCGGACCGTAAGCCAAAGCCGACGGGATGAACAGACGCCATGTCGAGCCGACTTTCATCAGCTGCAGGGCCTCGACCCAGCCGGGGATAACCTGTGTGACACCGAATGTGGCGGGCACGCCGCGGTTTTCGCTCGAATCGAAGACGGTGCCGTCGATGAGCTTGCCGGTGTAGTGCACGACGACCTGATCGGCTGCTGTCGGCTGCGGACCGTCACCCTCTTTGATGACTTCATACTGCAGACCGCTCGGGGTGGTTTTGACCTCTACGCGTTTGCCGTTCTCGGCGAGGAACTGCTGACCGGCCTTCTCGTTGAGTTCGCCCATGGCCTTGGCTGCCTCCTGCTGTTTGGCCTCGAGCTCGGTGAAAAATTTCTGTATCTCCGCCTTTGCGTCGTCATAGCTCATCTTTGTTGTGGCTCCGTCGTAAACGGCGGCCACGCCGTCGGCAAAATCCTGAATATTTATTTTCTCGATGCCCGACGAGCGGAAATTGTTGCCCATGCTCAGACCGAGGGCATAGCTGAGACGGTCAAATTCTTTAGAATCCATATTATTATCGTTTTAGTTAGTTATATCACGGGTAAAACAAAACTCACGACCAAATGGTTAAGTCGCAAACGTTTAATATTGCTCGTTGGCGTTGGGGAAGTCTGATGTCTTGACGTCGTCGATATAGCGCGAGACGGCTCGGTTGATTTCGGTCGACAGATCGGCATAGCGGCGCAGGAACTTGGGAGAGAAACCTTTGTTGATGCCGAGCATGTCGTGCATCACGAGCACCTGGCCGTCGACACCGCCGCCGGCACCGATGCCGATGACAGGTATCGAGACCTCTTTGGCGACACGTGTGGCCAAAGTAGCCGGAATCTTCTCGAGCACGAGGGCGAAACAGCCTATTTCCTCGAGCATCTTGGCGTCGGCAATGAGCTTGTTGGCCTCGGCTTCTTCCTTGGCGCGCACGGCGTAGGTGCCGAACTTGTTGATTGACTGCGGCGTCAGACCGAGGTGACCCATTACGGGGATGCCGGCCGAAAGGATGCGCTCGATAGACTCGCGGATCTCGGCTCCGCCCTCGATTTTGACGGCCTCGGCGTGGCTCTCTTTCATGATGCGCACGGCCGACTGCAGGGCCTCGATGGGGTTGCCTTGATACGAGCCGAAAGGCATGTCGCACACGACGAGAGCGCGCTGTGTGCCTTTGATTACGCTTTTAGCGTGATATATCATCTGGTCGAGAGTGATAGGGAGAGTCGTCATGTTGCCGGCCATCACGTTTGACGCCGAGTCGCCGACGAGTATCACATCAATACCGGCCTCGTCGATGAGCTTGGCCATTGAATAATCATAAGCGGTCAGCATGGCGATTTTCTCGCCGCGCTGTTTCATTTCAGCGAGACGCATGGTCGTGACCTTGCGCTCTTTGTCAACAGTATTAGTAGACATACGTAATTCTATAAATAAAGTGATTATGTTTAAAATCAGCGGCAAAGTTATCAAATAAAACTATAGCGCAACCTCCGTTAAGATAATTTTTGCATTTGCGGCGGCGATAAAGCAACGAGCCTCAGCGATTTATATCTTTTTAACATTTGTTATTTCCTATATCAGCTTCCATGGCCTCCTTCATGACCGAGGCCATAATGCAACACTAATCTATGTGTAAATTTGGAGTTTAACCGTTTATCGATTACCTTTGTGTTTAGATATTCTTCTGTAATCAGCATATGCATCTTATTACTGACAATCTCCAGAAAATTATTGTCTTATGCAAAAAATATAAGGTAAAGACTCTTTACGTCTTCGGCTCAATCCTCACTACTCGCTTCAACGAGAATAGCGATGTGGATTTTTCGGCTACTTTTCATTCCGAAGAGGACCCTTTAGTAGCAGGAGAGAATCGTATCCAGTTTTACATCGCTTTGCAGGATTTAATGGGACGCAAGATAGATTTGGTTGACGAGGACTGTATTCGTAATCCATATTTTAAAGAAGAATTAGACGAGACAAAACAACTTATATATGGATAGGACAATAAAGAAATATCTTCACGATATTCTTTTGGCAATCGAAGAAATTGAGCTTTTTCTTAGTCAAAGGCCTCGGCAGTATCAGGTTTATCTCGATGATTTGATGTTTAAAAGAGCTATAGAGCGAAACATCAGCATTATCGGTGAAGCTATGTCAAAAGTTCTCCAATTAGATGCCGAGATTGCAATCACAAATGCAAAAAACATTAAAGGTACGCGCAATTATGTAGTTCACGCATACGATACTCTTGAACCACACATCATCTGGAATATCGTCATCAATGACCTCCCAAAACTGAAAGAGGAAGTATCTCTTCTTTTAAGTGAAGAATAATGGCATAATTGATTGCCTCTCTAATGCATTCTGAATTAGTGTCAGTTTTTTGTGATTAATAAGGAATTTGCTAATTTTGCAGTGCTTAAGCATCTTTTGTATAACTAATCACTACTGTTTTGGACATAGATCCGTTACCGGCCTGCGAGCCGCTCTTTATACTGCTAAGTCAGATTGCAGATACAGCTGTCACATTCGGCCCCGCTAAAATCATAGCCTTAGTCGTAGCCCTGCTTGCCCTCGGCATCTCGGGCTTTGTTTCAGGCAGCGAAATAGCCTATTTTTCGCTGACACCGGCTCAGTTAGAGTCATTGGACGAGACTCCGCGCGGTGCACAGATCAAACGTTTGGTCGAGCGACCCGAGCGTCTTTTAGCCACGATACTTATTTCTAACAACCTTGTCAACGTCACCATCGTCGTGCTCTGTAACTTTGCGCTCGGCCCCGTGTTCTCCAACATGCACCCAGTGCTTAGTTTCATCCTGCAGACGGTCATACTGACGTTCCTCATCCTGCTTTTCGGCGAAATTCTGCCCAAGCTTTACGCCAACAATTATCCTGTCGGCTGGGCCCGTTTCGCATGCCCCGGACTTAGTTTCCTGACGAGCCTGTTATCGCCGATGTCACGTCTGCTCGTAAGCTCGACATCTATTGTCAACCGCGTTGTCACCAAGCAGTCACAGAACATCACACCCGAGGAGCTCTCGCAGGCGCTCGAAGTGACAGACGTGGCTCCGGGCGACGACAAAGAGATGCTCGAGGGCATCCTCAAGTTCGGCGACACTACGGCTTCAGAAATCATGACTCCCCGCATCGACGTCACAGATATAGACATTTCTGATGATTTCGACGAAGTGATGAAAATAGTCGTTGACAGCGGGTTCTCGCGTCTGCCGGTCTATGAAGGCTCTCTCGACAATATCCGCGGCATCCTTTATGCACGCGACCTTCTGCCGTATATCAGTTCGCGACCCGATGACTTCGAGTGGCAAAAACTGTTGCGCGAGCCGTATTATGTGCCGGAGTCGCGCATGATTGACGACTTGCTCGAGGATTTCCGCCAGCGCAAGATACACATGGCCATAGTCGTCGACGAGTATGGCGGCACACAAGGCATAGTCACGCTCGAGGACGTCCTCGAGGAGATTGTCGGCGACATCGTCGACGAATATGACGAGGACGAGCAGACCTATAAACGTCTGCCCGACGATACATATATCTTCGAGGGCCGCACGCTGCTGACCGACTTCTTCCGCATAACCGACCTCAACGAAGACGACTACAAGGACGTCACCGAAGACGCCGAGACGCTTGCCGGCATGCTCCTCGCCATCAAGGGCGACTTCCCGAAGGACAAAGAGCCGTTAGTCTACGGGCGTTGCCGTTTCCTTGTGCTCGATGTCTCCGAGCACCGCATCACCGAGGTACGTGTCAAGGTTATGCCCGAACTGCAAACCGACTGAGCCGTGAAGACGCTGTCACTTCTTCTGCCCGTATGCCTTGCAAGCCTGCTATGCGCCTGCAGCGGACAGACTTCGCGCGACAAAACGCCGGTGCCACGGCCCGAGGCGTGGCCGCGTATAGCTATCTACGAGAGCATATATCAGGTCGTCGACAGTCTGCCCGTAGTCTTCGAAGCCAACGCCTCAGCCAAGATTGAGCACACCCGTCCCGGCTGGGTCAATATCAATTATCCCGCTTACAACTCGACAATCTATCTTACTGTCACCGAGACAAATCCGGCCGAGATAGAGTCTGTAGTCGACAACCGCCTCGAGCGCATGGCGCTCAACATATCAGAAAATGCAGATGCACGGCAGGAGCACTTCGTGTCGCCTGAGTTTGAATCGCTGATGCTCGTCTCGCCCGGCACACGCTCGACGCCACTCCAATTCGTGGCCACCGACCGCTGCTCGACCGTGGTAAGCGGCACGGCGTTTTTCCACAATGCCGGACAAATCACATCGACCGACTCGGTGACACCGGTCATCGAATCACTAAAGCGCGACCTCGTACACGCACTCAATAACTTAACAAAGCGGTGAGCGAGCCTGAAGTAATAGATATCGACCATAACGGTCAAACTCTGCGAGTAATTATTGCACCAATCGACCGCACGGTCTCGGACAGACGCTCCGAGCGCGAGCACCTGATTGTCAACCGCATAATTTCGACTTATATCAACTCCGAAGCGCGTCTCGCTCACGCTCCGTCGGGCCGTCCGTTGCTCGAAAATGCCGACGGACTGCATATTTCAATAAGCCATTCGGCTGATTACGTCGCGGTGGTTTTCGGACCTATTGAGGGTATCGGTATTGACGTCGAGCAACCGCGCGCCCAGCTCGCGCGAGTCGCCCCGCGTGTGCTCTCAGACACCGAACTGGCGGTTTACGGCGACAGCGAAAGCCTTTTGCTCAAAGCATGGACTCTCAAAGAGGCACTCTACAAAGCAGCCTTGACCGAGGGCGTCGATTTCCGCCGCGACATCATCCTGCCACTATCGCCGGACGACACCCGCGCAACAGTCTGCGACCGCCCCTTTGACATCATCCACACAGACGAGACCGCGGAAAGGACTGTCACGGTCGTGGCTGCCACATCGTAGCGCGGATATATAAATACCCCACTAACATAACGCGCCTGCGGCGCGAAAGAGTTTCGTTCGCAGTAGCGGTCGTAGCTGCGTAGCGGCGCGAGCTTGTTAGGCCACGGTAAGCAGGCTGTAGGTCTGCTTGTCATAGGCTCACATACGGCGCTGCGCTGCAGCACTAATGCTCCTACGGAGCTCACCCCAAATAATTGGCACATTGCAAAGAAGGAGCGGTTAAAAAACCACCCCTTCATATTATAATATAATAATTCCTTTCAGAATTTGAGTTCGTGGCACTTCATGCCCCATGCCTCGGCCACACCGGGATAGACGACCTTGCCGTCTACGATATTGACGCCTTCGGCCAGATGCGGGTCGTCATCACACGCCTTGCGCCAGCCTTTGTCTGCGATTTTGACAGCAAAAGGCAGCGTGGCGTTTGTCAACGCGAGAGTCGATGTGCGCGGCACGGCTCCGGGTATATTTGCCACAGCATAATGCACAATGCCGTCAACCGTGTAAACGGGGTCGGCATGGGTGGTCGGATGAGATGTCTCGAAGCAGCCGCCCTGATCAATGGCAACGTCGACCATAACGGAGCCACGGCCCATCAGCGCGAGCATGTCACGGGTGACCAGATGCGGAGCCTTGGCGCCCGGTATCAGCACTGAGCCGATTACGAGGTCTGTCGTCGGGAGCTCGGCTTCGATATTGTGACGCGACGAGAACAGCGTTTTGACATTTTTGGGCATAACATCAGCCACGTGACGCAACACGGGCAGAGAGATGTCGGTGATGGTCACGTCAGCACCCATACCTGCAGCCATCAGCGCAGCGTTACGTCCGACAACACCCGCACCGAGTATAAGCACCTTAGCGGGACGTGTGCCCGGAACACCTCCGAGCAATATGCCTTTACCGCCCTGCGGTTTCTCTAAAAATCGCGCACCCTCCTGCACAGACATACGGCCGGCGACCTCACTCATCGGCACAAGCAGCGGCAAATGACCCTGACGGTCTGTAACTGTCTCATAAGCTATGCAGACAGCTCCGGATTTAATCATTGCCTCGGTCAAAGCACGGTCTGATGCAAAATGAAAATAGGTGAACACTATCTGTCCTTTGCGCACGAGTTTGTACTCAGGCTCAATGGGTTCCTTGACTTTGACAATCATGTCGGCGATGCCGTAGACGTCGGCAATCTCGGGGAGAATTTCCGCTCCGGCCGCACGATACTCGTCGTCATCAAAGCCGCTGCCGTCACCGGCGGTGTGCTGCACATAGACCTTATGTCCGCGGCCCACAAGTTCTTTTACTCCGGAAGGCGTTACTGCCACTCGATTCTCATTGTTTTTAATCTCTTTGGGAACTCCGATTTTCATTTTGCAATAGATTTAAGTTGTTTAAAATAATGGGATAATTGCAATCGGGGCTTTGTGCTGACTCTTCAGGTTTGCTCCGCCCAAATATAAGAAAAAAAGTTTTTACAAATGTTTTAAATTGAAAAAATTAAAACCTATATTTGAAAAAAATTTATGAATCGAACAGAGAAGCCCGACAATAATATTTGGCTCAAAATAGCCGTTTTGGCTCTGCTTGCCATTGCAGCCGCCATCATGGCCCGCGCCGACAGTCCGTATGCCGGACTCGCTACGCGTGAGCTCGCCCGTAAAATCAAGTCAGAGACCCGACCGGCGACTGCGACGCTCGCAGCTATAAATCTGCGGGAGATTGCCTCGGCGACTCTGACTGATGATAAGGGACTGTTGCTTGACATTTTCTCCGGAGAATACGCCGTCCCCTCGCAACTGACGCTTGTGTCGGTAGTCAGCCCGTCATGGTGGCCCGAGGCATATTCCGGCATGGCCGATGTCGCGGCCAATCCCATAAACTTTTTTCCTGCAAACGCTCAGGTGGCCGCCCACAAGGGCGATTACCCTCCGGGGCTGCCTGACAAACTGACTTATGACAACTCAGTCTGGGCTGCCGGCACAGGTACGCTCGCCGGAATCGAAACCAATTTCTACCGGCCGCCGCGCGGCAACGAAGGCGATTTCGCCCGTATATTAATGTATATGGCTGCAGTTTATGACTCGGAGCTGTGGATGGGACGCGCGACGGCAGTTTACGCCGACGGCGACTGGCCCTTGCTGACCGCCTACGGACGCCGTCAGCTCATGGATTGGCATCGCTCCGACCCCGTCGACAACCGCGAGAAAAAACGAGACGAAGCCATATCGGCCGCAATCGGCTGCGGCAATCCCTTTGTAAGCGACCCTGCGCTGGCCGAATACCTCTGGGGCGACAAGACAGGCGAAAAATATGACGAAACTCCCGGCGAAGGCTCCTCAGAGCCCGACGACAGCGATGACAAACCGCAACGAATCGCTGTCAAAGCCATATACCGTGCCGGCACAGACAGCCGTATCGATTTTTACTCGCCCTTCGTACCCGACGATGCCGTCTGGACTCTCGACGGTCGTACTGTCACAACAGACTTTATAAACCTCGGTGACATCAGCGCCGGAGACCATCGTCTGTGTTTCAAATCAACCGGGCTCTCGGGCGCGGTCAAAATAAAAGTCATCAAATGAGAGCACAAGGTTTAATAGCAATAATCACACTTGTCGTCATGGCAGCCTGTCACAGCAATGACGACCCCGGGCGTCCCGAGCGTCCGCAGCCCGACAGACCTCTGAACACCGAAACCGACTTCTCATCGCGCATTGTCTCGCCGATGATGACCGCCGCTTATGACGAGGGCGGTGTCATCTTTGCGACCGACAGCCGCGGACACATTATCATAACGCGCCTTGACGACGCCGTGTCGGCCGACTTCGATCCGCAAGCCCCGAGACTCGTCATCAACGACCATGAAATCACCGTCAGAGCCTGCGACAAAACTGTCGCCGATGACGGCTCGACGCTTTACAAAATCAAAAGTCCCTCTTATGCCGACAATATTATAATATGTCTGTCGGCCGATGACCTTGCCGCAAAATAAATCACACACAACCTCTACTTTAGCTATAATATTTTTAGTATCTTTGCCGAGCAATAGATCTATATTATATATGAGTAAAGAAATTGTTCTCAGCGGCATACGCCCCACAGGCAACCTGCACTTAGGCAACTACTACGGTGCACTCGGCAAATTTGTTAAGATTCAGGATGATTATGACTGTAATTTTTTCATAGCCGATCTCCATGCCCTAACCACCAACCCCGACCCCAAACAGCTTCATGCCAACGCAAAAGGTATTCTCGCCGAATACCTTGCCGCCGGCATCGACCCTGACAAGGCTACGATATTCATGCAGAGCGACATACCCGAAATCTCGGAGTTGTATCTGCTTCTGAACATGCACGTGGGCATCGGCGAGCTGATGCGCACAACATCATTTAAGGACAAAGCCCGCAAAGCTCTCGGCATCGCGGCCGGTGACAACGACGAAGAAATAGAGAAACAGATTATCGGTGCCGAAACCAACAAACGTGTCAACGCCGGTCTGCTCACCTACCCCACGCTTATGGCCGTCGACATACTCATACAGAAAGCCACCAAAGTGCCAGTCGGCAAAGACCAGCTGCAGCACTTGGAGCTAACGCGCCGCTTTGCCCGCCGCTTCAATTCATTCTATGGCGTCGACTTCTTCCCCGAGCCTTACGACTTTGATTTCGGCGGACAGCCTGTCAAGGTGCCCGGTCTCGACGGCTCCGGCAAGATGGGTAAGAGCGAGGGCAACTGCATCTATCTCATCGACGACCCCAAGACACTGCGCAAAAAAGTGATGCGCGCCGTCACCGACGAAGGCCCCAAAGAGCCCAATCAGCCCCTATCAGAGCCTATTGCCAATCTATTCACACTCCTCGAGCTCACATCGACGCCCGAGACCGTCGAGCATTTCCGTCAGGCCTACGCCGACTGCTCGATACGCTACGGCGACCTCAAGAAACAACTCGCCGAGGACATCCTCGCCGTGACCACTCCTATCCGCGAGCGCGTCAACGACATTCTCGCCGACGATGCCTACCTCGCACGCGTGCTGCGTCAGGGAGCCGAGCGTGCCCGCGAGCGTGCCGCCAAGACACTTGCCGAAGTACGTGAAATAATGGGTATACGTCATTTCTAAACCGAACAATCCTAATTAACCCTAACCTACAATCTGAGCGAAGGCCGCATCGTTTGATGATGCGGCTTTCTTATTTATATAAGGTCATCGTAGATTTACAACTAATGATTGCTACAAGCACAAAAAAAAAATTACTCGTCGTCTCGACGAATAATCTTTTTAACCTTAAATCTAATACCATGAAAAACACGATGCAAAATTATGCTTTTTATGTTATGCAACATAATTTTTCAACAAGAAAATACGTCAATTTTGCATATTTTAACCAAAATATCCCGTTTAAGCCCTGCTGCACCTCGTTTTTTAGTAAAATTGCGCCAAAAACACATCCTGACACAAAACGCCCCGAAGCTGACACTCTCCGGGGCGCGGTCTTTTATAAATCTTTGCGACAGCAGCAGTCGCTATGGGTTTACTGCGATAAAAACCTATTGAATCTCAGCGATAATCAGTAAATCGTTCCTGAAGCTTTTTGCGGGCAAAAAAGATACGGCTCTTGACAGTGCCGAGCGGCAGATTCATTTTCTCGGCAATCTCATTATATTTATATCCTGCCACGTGCATCGAAAACGGGATGCGGTATTCATCGGCAAACGAATTGATGGCCTCGGTGATTTCTCCGGCTCCATAAGCATCTTCGGGAGAGTCTACACCCGAATCCTGCGAGAGATTGAGATGATAGAGATTGTCGGTCGTGTCGATGAAAGTTGCCGCACGCGCACCACGACGATAATTATTGATAAAGATGTTACGCATTATCGTAAACACCCATCCTTTGAAATTAGTGTTGTCTGTATACTTGTCCTCGTTGTCGAGAGCTTTGAGAGTTGTGTCTTGCAACAGGTCATATGCATCGTCGCGATTAGAGGTAAGCATGTAGGCGAAGTTGAGCATATTGCTCTGAAGATTCATCAGATTTGATTGAAATTTTGCAGTTCCCATAATGTGAATTTTTAAGTTGTTTTTATCGTTTTATCAGACTTTGTGATGTCTTTGTTTTTTTGTTTACGCCTCAAATTTAGGACGCAAAAACAATTTGTCAATATTTTGCAAGTTAATATGTGTTAATTAGATAAATTAACCCCAAAGTCTGCATTTATTTCACTGTTTTTCTGATGTTTAAATTTAGCAAATAAATAATACAAAATTATTACAATTACTACAAATTCATAATTAAGCCACGTTATTGTAACATTTATGTGACATTTATAACATTATTTTAACACACTCTTTCACTCCTGATATAATCCGCCAAAATATGATTTTCAAAAATTTTTCTGTATGTTTACACGATTATATATTATCTTTGTGACACAATCTGATTGTTGAGACCCGGTCTTATAACCAACACGAGGCTACAAAACGCAGTCAGAACAATTAATATTCACATATAGAGCTAATTATCCCCAATGGATTATAGCATACTCGATTTCTTAGGCCTATTAGGTGCCGTCGGCCTGTTCCTTTACGGCATGAAAGTAATGAGTGAAGGATTGCAAAAGGCAGCCGGCGACAGGCTCCGAGGCATCCTCTCGGCAATGACCAGAAACCGTTTTACGGGAACACTGACCGGCTGTGCTATAACGGCTCTTATACAGAGTTCATCCGCATCGACCGTGATGGTCGTCAGCTTTGTAAATGCCGGACTGATGACTCTCGCCCAATCCATGGCCGTCATCATGGGCGCCAATGTGGGCACAACGTTTACCGCATGGATTATAGCCCTGTTCGGTTTCAAAGTCAATATCTCGGCCTTCACGCTGCCCCTGATAGGCTTGGCGGTGGTGCTTCTCTTCACCAAAAAATCCAAGACAAGGTCTATCGGCGAGTTCCTCATAGGTTTCTCGTTCCTGTTCATGGGACTTGACATGATTAGCACCTACGTGCCCGACTTGCAGAGCAATCCCGATATGTTTGCCGTTCTCAAAAACTATGCTTCAATGGGATTCGGTTCCGTGCTGATTTTTGCGTTCGTCGGCATATTGGTCACGATGATTATACAGTCGTCAGCCGCGACATTCGCCATTACATTAATAATGTGCAGCAAAGGATGGATTACATTTGACCTCGCATGCGCATTGGTGCTCGGCTCCAATATAGGCACGACAATCACCCCGATTCTTGCATCTATGAGCGGTAACGTTGCCGCACGGCGCACTGCCATGGGGCATCTGCTGTTTAATGTCCTCGGCACACTCTGGTGTCTGTGCATATTCATACCGTTTGCCGATTTCAACGCATGGCTGACCGAAGCCATCGGTCAAGGCGACCCCAATGCCCTCTACGGATACGTCACAAACCTGCAGTCGACAGACCCCGAGGTCTATGACCATCTGTTTGACAACTCGCTGCCTGCCGGACACCATGTGATACAGCGCATTGCAGCCATGCAGATGAGCGTATCATTCGGCCTGTCAATCTTCCACACCACATTCAATCTCGTCAATCTGTCCCTGATGATATGGTTTACAGGTCTTTATGTCAAGATTGTCGAGCGTCTCATCCCCGGCAAGAACAAAGAGGAGGAAGAGTTCACACTCAAATTTATCTCGCGTGGTCTTGTCAATGCATCCGAGCTCAATATAGCTCAGGCCGAAAAAGAGATGGAGGTCTATGCCGAGCGTGTCGGCCGTATGATTGACATGGCTCAGACCCTGATTCACACCAAAGAACAGTCTGAGGAATTTAACAAGCTATATTCGCGTCTTGAGAAATACGAAGACATCTCAGACCGCATGGAGCTTGAGATTGCACATTATCTCAACCGTATCGCCGAGGGACGACTGTCAAACGAAGGCAAACTGAAAATCGCCGCGATGCTCAATATTATCAGCGAAATCGAGAGCATAGCCGACAGCTGTATGGGCATAGGCAAGATACTTTCACGCAAGATACAGGCCGGCGTCGCTTTCAATCAGGAGATTTACGACAACATCGACACTCTATACAGTTACGTGCGCGACGCCATGTCGCTGATGATAGAGAAACTCAAGGATATCGAGAATGTCTCGGAACGCTCGCTCATCGACTCTTACAACAAAGAGCGCGAAATCAACAATATGCGCAACATACTGCGGAGCGCCAATGTCGAGAACATCAACGCCAAGCATTACGAGTATCAGGCCGGCATTTATTACATGGATATCGTGGGAGACCTTGAAAAAACCGGCGACTATATTATTAATGTTGTCGACACGATACGCGACCAGTTCCGTAACAACAGAGCATAGTGACGGCGACATCCTGACGGCTTGAGACCGGACAGAATACTTTTTTAAAACAAAGTTGACACAAAACAGTTACTGAATTTATAATCTCCGACTTTTTTGCTTTAATTTGCATACAACGTCGTAATAAACCATGTTAGCTGCATCTTTAGGCAAAATAATAATTGTTGACGAAGATGACAATATCTCAAAACTGTTGCAGATAAACCTCACGAGTGAGGGCTACGAGATTGTTATCTATGACGACGCCGAGAGGGCCTCTATGGCTGATCTCAGCGACGTCTCGCTCGTCATTGCCGATGCCATGACAGCTCCATATTCAGGACTTGACCTGCTTGACAAAGTCAGATCCTCTCCTCTTAACTCACATGTAGGTTTCATAATCTGCTCGTCACTCGACTCCGAACGCTATATAATCGAAGCTCTCGACTCAGGCGCCGACGACTACATCATCAAGCCGTTCTCACTCCGCGAGATGGTAGCCCGCATCAAATCAGTGCTGCGCCGTCACGGCCGTGCTGTGTCTGCTGTAAAATCAGAAGGCAATACACGGCTCAATCCGAAATCCCGGTGCATTTGTTAAAACAGATGGAATCGAGTGTTAAA
>DXYS01000055.1 GCA_019415705.1 Bacteroidales bacterium
CGTTTGACTTTGTTGATGGTGAGGATTGTGTTCTCTGTGTCGTGAGCGTTGAGATGCTCGTGGAGGGCCATGACAATAGCTGCGATTTCCTCGCCGGAGTCATGAGCGGCGATGCCTTCGTCAATGGCGGTCTCTCTTGTCACGCCATGGGCACGGCGCTTGTTGAGCGACGACACTGCGGCACCGATTTTGCCGATGCCGTAGAAACACAGACAGAGCACAAGCAGAGCCGAGAATACGATGGCCATGGCCATGATGGTCATGCCGAATCCGTTCTCGTCTTTTTCGGCGAACTGCTCGATTTTGTCGTTGGTGTCACGGATGATGTTGGCGCTCGAAGGTGTGATATAAGCCTCACCGCCGTCTCTAACCTCCCAGCCGCCTTTGCCGTCGACGCTGCGTGCGTATGACTGGTTGGGGACAAGCGACGCGGGCACAACGACCTCGTCGATGAGAGTCTTGCCGTCGGCGTCATAAACGCCGATCCAGTTGTCTTTGCCGGGCTCGAGCACAAAGTTGATATGGAATGTGCCTTTGTTGGGCTCGCCGTCGGCAAAGAAAACGACATGCTGACGTTTGGGGATACGGGTGTTCACGTCACCGAGCGGCACGGGATATTTCTTGGGCTGTGTCGAGTCATTGGTGATGTAGATGCTCGAAATCTCAAGCGGGGCGAAATTTGAGTTGAAAAGCTCAATCCAGCCGTGACGCTCACCGTAGTCGTCGACAATGCTCGAAGAGTTTTCGACCATGACCTCGTTAATGCGCAACGATTTACGCCCTTGTGCGAAGAGCGTCGACGCCGACAGCGCGATAGCCACAGCCGAAATAATTATTTTCTTGTTCATAATCGTTTGATTTATTAAGCGATTGCTGTGGCTTAGAGGGGTATATTGCCGTGCTTTTTAGCCGGATTGGTTACTTTCTTGGTGGCGAGCTGCTGCAGGGCACGGATGATGCGGAAACGTGTGTTGCGCGGCTCGATTACATCGTCGATGTAACCATATTTGGCGGCATTGTACGGATTGCAGAACAGTTTGTTGTACTCTTCTTCTTTCTCTTTGAGAAGTTTTGCGGGATCCTCGGCTTCTTTGGCGTCACGGGCATAGAGCACCTCGACTGCGCCGGCACCGCCCATAACGGCGATTTCGGCTGTCGGCCATGCATAGTTCATGTCGCCGCGGAGCTGTTTGCAGCTCATCACGATGTGGCTTCCGCCGTAGCTCTTGCGCAGTGTCACGGTCACTTTGGGCACGGTGGCCTCACCGAAGGCATAGAGCAGTTTGGCGCCGTGGAGGATAACGCCGTTGTACTCCTGACCGGTGCCGGGGAGGAATCCGGGGACGTCGACCAATGTCACCAAGGGGATGTTGAACGCGTCGCAGAAACGCACGAAACGTGCGGCCTTGCGCGAGGCGTTGCTGTCAAGCACACCGGCGAGGTATTTGGGCTGGTTGGCCACGATGCCGACCGACTGGCCGTTGAAGCGGGCGAAACCGATGATGATGTTCTTTGCGTAGTCACGCTGTATCTCGAGGAATTCGCCGTTGTCGATGATTGCGCCGATAACCTCATACATGTCGTAGGGACGGTTGGGCGAATCGGGGATAATTTCGTTAAGTGAGTCCTCAAGACGGTCGATCGGGTCGTTGCACTCTACCAGCGGGGGTTCCTCAAGGTTGTTCTGAGGAATGAACGTGAAGAGTTTGCGGATAATCTTGATGGCGTCCTCGCCGTCTTCGGCAGCGAAGTGGCAGACACCGCTCTTCGATGAGTGTACCTCGGCGCCGCCGAGTGCGTCCTGTGTCACGTCCTCGCCTGTGACGGTCTTGACAACCTTCGGGCCGGTGAGGAACATGTAAGAGATGCCCTTGGCCATGATGGTGAAGTCGGTCAGCGCGGGCGAGTAAACCGCACCGCCGGCGCAGGGACCGAGGATGGCCGAAATCTGGGGAATCACACCCGATGCGAGGATGTTGCGCTGGAAAATTTCGGCATAGCCGGCGAGGGCGTTGATGCCTTCCTGAATACGTGCGCCGCCCGAGTCGTTAAGACCGATGACGGGAGCGCCCATCTTCATGGCCATATCCATGACCTTGCAGATT
Organism: Bacteroidales bacterium; assembly: GCA_019415705.1. GTDB lineage: Bacteria > Bacteroidota > Bacteroidia > Bacteroidales > Muribaculaceae > CAG-873. Next base: position 2,106 of record DXYS01000055.1, read on the forward strand.
TTCAGAGCCATTGTCTCTGACAGAGAGCCGCCGAAGACTGTGAAGTCCTGTGCGAATACATATACGAGACGGCCGTCGATTGTGCCGTAACCGGTCACAACGCCGTCGCCGAGGAATGATTTCTTTTCCTGACCGAAGTTTGTGCAGCGATGACGTACAAACATGTCAAGCTCCTCGAACGACCCTTCGTCGAGGAGCTGTGCGATACGCTCACGGGCTGTGTATTTGCCGCGTTCGTGCTGCTTCTGGATAGCTTTTTCGCCGCCGCCGATACGGGCTTGGGCGCGAAGCTCGATTAACTCTTTAACTTTTTCGAGTTGACTGCTCATTGCTTAAAAAATGGGGTTGTTATTTGATGTTTTGAATTGTCTTGGAGTCCCTGACTGTGACTGCGGCCCGGAGCGGCATCACCGGGGGTGTCGCGCCGGACCGTCAGGGTCAGTGTTTTATTTTTTGTTGGGGTCTTCGCAGAGCTCGATGAGCGTGCCTACTGTCGATTTGGGGTGAAGGAAAGCGATGTTGAGACCTTCGGCGCCTTTGCGGGGAGCCTTGTCTATCACGCGGCAACCTTTTTCCTGTACTTCCTCAAGTGCGGGAGCCACGCCGCTCTCGACGGCGAAAGCAATGTGCTGAATACCGCCACGGCCGCCGTTGTTGGCGATGAATTTTGAGATGGCGCTGTCCTCTGATGTGCCCTCGAGGAGCTCGAGTTTGGTCTGGCCTACTTTAAAGAAGGCTGTGCGCACTTTCTGGTCTGCGACTTCTTCGATTGCAAAGCATTTGAAACCGAGAATGTTCTCGTAGAAGGGGATAGCTTCGTCAAGCGACGGAACGGCGATGCCGATGTGTTCGATATGAGAAATGTCCATTGCGTAAGAATTTATAAGGTTATTTTTAATTGTTAATACTGATTTTCACGGTGTTATGACTCCTCTGCAACCGCTTGGGCGCATAACCTTGCAAAGATAGCAATAAATCGGGATTAAAAGACCGAAAGTCTTAAAAATCTGCGTTATTTATCTCTGAGGCGTGTCATTTTGGTCTGAATCAGCGGTCTGCGTTTGACTTCCGATAGGCACAGGGCGTTTGAAAACCTCTTTAAACGAGACAAGTGTCTCTGTACGCGCCATGCCGAGACCCTGCACCTTATGCTGCAGGATGTCCAAGAGGTGGTCATTGTTGCGTGCATAAATCTTTACAAAAATGTCATAACGTCCTGTTGTATAATGACATTCGACAATTTCAGGAATTTTTTTCAGGCCTTCGACCACTTTATCGAAATTACCTGATTCGCGCAGATAGAGTCCGACATAAGCACACGTCTCATAGCCGACTGCCGCAGGGTCAATCAGGCACTCTGAGCCGTTGATTACACCTCGTGACGTCAGTCGCTGGATGCGCTGATGGACAGCCGCGCCCGACACTCCCGACTCGCGGGCTATCTCCAAGTAAGGTTTTCGGGCGTTCAAAGCAAGTGTCTGCAGGATTTTAAGGTCTAATGAGTCAAAATTCTGACGATTCATGGCTTATTTTAATATGGTGTCTTATGATTTGTTATTATTTGCGGCGCAAAATTACCGATTTATCCGATATTTGTCAATATCGGGGCGGTTTTTGACCAATTTATCGGCTCAACGACCGATTTATTGTTTTTTTTACGCCTTAATATGTGACTTTTACAAGTACACATTGTTATAATGCCGAAAAAGGCACTCTGCGACCCGAGCTGAATTTATTGTAATATTTTTATGAATTTTATTTGCACCTTTCGCCGCAGATGTACTAACTTCGCATCATCAAACAATGAACAAGAACTGATAACGACACCTTTTTTCAACACAACTCTATGATATTCAATTTTAGAATTGTCTCAGACGAAGTTTCAAACTTTAAAAGAGAGATTAAAATCGATGCGGACGCTACATTCCTCGACCTGAAGAATGCTATCTGTGACTCTGTCGGCTATGACAAAAACCAGATGTGCTCGTTCTTTCTCTGCGACCGCAACTGGGAGAAGGAAAAAGAAATAACGTTTGAAGACATGGGCTCTGACTCCGATCAGGATGTCTGGCTGATGGACGACTCCATACTCAGTGACTTTATCGAAGACGAGGGTCAGAAACTTCTGTTTGTCTTCGACTATATGACTGACCGAGCTTTCTATATCGAGATGAAAGAGCTTATTACCGGCAAGACTCTCAAAGACCCGGTCTGCACACTCTCGCTCGGCACGGCTCCCGCACAGACTGTCGACATGGATGAGTTCGACGCTAAAATCGACGCTAAAGCCGCCGCTGCCGCTCAAACCACAATAGAGGACTTTGACGAGGACTTCTACGGCGACGCCGAGTTTAATCCCGACGAATTTGACGAAGAAGGCTTCGACGAAATGACTTTCAACGACTAAACTATAAGACAAATACAAACCGATACACGGCCGTGGGGCATCATCGCCCTGCGGCCGCTTTTTTTATTGAAACAAAAACAAGTCTTTACCGGCGGAGAGCGCCGTCGGCGCATCAAAGCTGCAGCGCAGCGCCGTAGGTGAGCCTATGACAAGCAGGCTGTCAGGTCTGCGCAGTCATAGGTAATACGCCCTCCCCATTTCATTCACCCTGTAGGGGTGACGCAATCCATAAAACATTTATTATCAGGGCAGCGCACCTACAGCGCGCTATCTTACGGGGATGGCTCTATACCACGGTTTCGCAGACCTGACGGCCTGCTTACCGTGGCCTAACAAGCTCGCGCCACTACGCGGCTACGACCGCTAACGCGGACGAAACGTTAGCTATTAATAACATTATCCGTTTGCATCAAATACGATGCAATACTATACAAATATATACAATTGTATAGTCGAAATACAAGACTATACAATTGCTACTGAGAATGAGAATGAGAATGAGAATGGGAATGGGAATGAGAATGAGAATGAGAATGAGAATGAGAATGAGAATGAATCTACTACCGTAGATAAAAAAATAAATAAAAAAAGTTTGAGTTTTAAGGAGCGGAAGGGCCTACTCCTAAAAATAGTTAGCCACCCCGGCAGCAGACGGCGGCATTTATCCAAAAATCGGGGATTGTCCGCCCGAAACGCAGCCCGTAACTTTGCCTCCGTAAAACAAAAACAATTACACATGAAAAAATTTCAGATTCTCATCACTGCTTTATTGCTCTCGGCCTCTTATGCTTGTTCTGACGAGCCGAAAAACCCCGCCGCTGAAGACCACGCCGCAGCCCTCACGGGCCGTTTCACGGGCACGAACACCGTAGTCGTGGGCGGACAGTTCACTTACTCGGCCTCTGACGTCACATTTGAAATCTTCAGCGCCGATGACAACACACTGACCGTCAACATACCCGAATACGTCCTCACAAACACCGTGATGGGCGACCTCACACTCGGCGCACACACCATCGCCGGCCTCGCCTACGACGAGACAAAGGGCGCTTACTTCCGCGATTACGGCAACGACGGCCTGTCGATGCACTTCAAGGCCGAACAGGGCGGCAACGTCACCATGAACAAGGATTATAACTTCAATCCCGGCAGCGAGATTACCGTCGAAAAGACTGCAGCAGGCATCAAAATAACCAATAAATTCAAAATGGGCGCGATGCCCTTTGAATTAGTGACTACTTTCGAAGGTACAAAATGAAAAGTTTTACAAGTCAGATAATTACAATCGTAGGAGCGGGAGCGGCAATCGTGCTGCTCCCGTCATGTGAAGGCATCCTCCCGTCTGTCTATGACGAGGCCGCCACTAACGAGGTGCACACCGTGGACGGCCGCTTATATATCGACGCATCAGACTGGCTGACATGGCATTACATAGACCTTGACGCCGTTGCCGACAGTGTGGGCCGAAATCCGCTCTACAACACCTCCGGCGCATGGGTCGAAAAGCCGATTCCGACTGACGTGACCGCTGACGCAACTGACGGAGACCGCAAGGGCATTTACACATACTGGTATGACGTCTTCGGTGCAGGCATCTCAAACTATGAGTTTCGCTCTTTCTACCCGACCGCCTCTCAACCTGAGCCCGAGCGCTGGAGCTTCGCCGTCCACCGTAACAATCTGCGCACCAACGGGGGCGCCATCGCCGCAACCGATTTGCGCGACATCAGCAATCTGACATTGACCTCAGAACTCATCGAGTCGCTCGACTTTGTCTCTGACACATGGAACGAAACCGACGTGTGGGTCAATCAGGACCGCATGCTCTCGGGCATAATAGGCAATCAGGGCATCGCGGTCAACGCCGTCGGCTCGTCATGGCTGCGTGTCGACATTCCGCCGATGCCCCCGGCGTTCACACTCGACAGTTCTGTGCTCATACTGCGTGCGGCCGACGGCACATACGGAGCCCTACAGCTCGCCGACTATCAGAGCCCGACCGGCACAAAATGCTGCCTCACCATCAACTACCGCTATCCCTTACCTGTCAACTGACAAAACCGATATGAACAAGTCACTGTCACATTTTACGGCTTTCGTCCTCGCGGGCTGCGTGGTCATGCACGCCGGAGAGGCACAGCCTGACACAATCTCAGGTTTTGACAGAGCGCTCGATGAAATCGTGGTGACCGCGACACGCGCCCCGCGTCTGCTCAAGGACGTGCCCGTACAGACTGTGCTCATCACCTCAAAGGACATTGCACGCACCGATGCCACAAACATCGAGGGCCTACTGACTCAGGAGATGCCCGGCATCGAGTTTTCATACGCCATGAACCAGCAGGTCCACATGAATTTCGGCGGTTTCGGCGGGCAGGGTGTCCTGTTTCTCGTAAACGGCGAACGCCTCGCCGGCGAGACAATGGATGATGTCGATTTCAACCGCATGAACATGAACAACGTCGAACGCATCGAGATTGTGCGCGGAGCCTCGAGCGCACTCTACGGCTCAAACGCCGGAGGCGGCGTAATCAACATCATCACCCGGGAGGCCACACTCCCGTGGGCTCTCAATCTCAACGCCCGTGTCGGGCGCCACCGCGAGCAACGCTATGGCCTCACTCTGTCAAACCGCCACAAAGCCATAAGCAACAACCTGTCGGCAACCTTTTATGACATCGACAATTTTGACGTCACGAGCAGCCCCGACCCTGCGACACGCGTGTTCACCACTGTTTACGGCAACCGCACCTATGACATCAAGGACGAAATTACACTTCGCGCCGCCGACGGGCTGAAACTATCCGCCCGGGGCGGATATTTCTTCCGCCAGCTGACACGCACCGAGGATACCCCCGAAAGATATCGCGATTATTCAGGAGGCCTGCGCGGAGAGTGGCTTTTCGGCCGCGGCAACAAGCTCAATCTGTCATACGCCTTCGACCAATACGACAAATCTGATCTCTACCGTCTTACAGACCGCGACGTGCGCTCATACAGCAACGTGCAGAACTCGACACGCGCGCTCTACAGCTACACCACTCCGCGCGGCGACATACTCACGGCCGGCGCTGACTATGTCCATGACTATCTGATGAACACACGGCTCAACGGCCGCAAACACACTCAGGACAATGCCGATGCCTTCGTGCAGTATGACCACACCTTTGACGACCGCTGGGAAGCTGTCGGCGCGGTGCGTTACGACTATTTCTCAGACGGAGATATTTCGCGTGTGACACCTAAACTGTCAGTGCGTTACCGCCCCGTCGAGCGCCTCAACCTGCGTCTGTCTTACGGCATGGGCTTCCGCGCGCCGACTCTCAAAGAAAAGTATTATGACTTTGATATGGCCGGCATATGGATTGTCAAGGGCAATCCCGCACTCAAGCCCGAGAGCAGCCACAACATCAACATCTCGGCCGATTACACGCGACTCAACTATAATTTCACTGTCACGGCCTACTACAACCGCGTCACAGACAAAATCACGACAGGACTCCCCTATTACCTCCCCGGCGATGACAGCCAGCTCTATCTCGACTATGTCAACCTGAAGGGCTACAGCATCACCGGCGCAGACGTCACCCTGCAGGGACGGTGGAACTGCGGCGTATCTGCCAAAATTGCCTATTCGTTCACTCACGAGCGTACGGCCCGTAATAAAAACGGCGAACGTCCGTCAAACCAGTACATGCCCTCGCGCCCCCACTCGCTGACGGCACGCGCCGACTGGACACGCGATTTCTCGCGGAAATACACTCTCACAGCCGGGCTCAACGGACGCTTCCTCTCGTCGGTCGACAACAGCGAATATAAAGACTATTATGACCTGTCGGCCGGCATGACCACAGTGCGATATCCGGCTTATACCATCTGGCGCCTGTCATGTTCGCAGCTTTTCTACAAAAAAGTCAGACTGACACTCGCTTTAGACAATATCTTCAATTATAAACCCGACTACTATTATCTCAACGCCCCGCTCACCGACGGCATAAGCTTTCAGGCCGGCGTAAGCATTGACCTAAACTGATATGGAAAAGAAAACAAACTATTTCGGCCGCGCCGTCGCATCATTTCTGCTCGTTCTGCTGACGATGCCCCTCGGACATGCGCTCATGATTATAATGGAGCACACGATGGCGCCCGGCCCTCTTCACATATGCGCATTTGCAATGGGACTGGCAGGTATGCTGCTGACCATCGTCGGCATATTTGTCCACGGTGATTTCCGCCAGACCCTCTGTGGCCTCTTCGGCGGTCTGCTGTTCTGGACCGGATGGGTCGAGTTCCTCTTTCAGTATTATGCCGACCGTTTCGGCATGCAGCCTTTCACTGACCCCGTCAGCGGCAAGGTGACACAACCCGAATATCTCATACTGCCGGCCTCGTTCGGATTCCTGATGATGTTCTTCATGCTTTATACATTCAGCACCCGCACGGGATGCAACTTTTTCAACCGGATACAAAAACACTTGCTCGGCAGCCGCCGCGACATCATCGTCGCGCGTCCGATGACACGTCACACGGCGCTCGTGACATTCATGGAGCTCAACCTCATGATGTGGACATCATACGTCGTGCTGATGTTCTGCTACGACACCGACTTCCTCGGCGACACCCATCCCGTGACCATAGCCTTGGCCATAACATGCCTTGTCGGCTCGATGTTCATATTCCTCAAACAGACACGCATCGCCTCATGGGGCGCCAACATACGCATGGCCATAGCCACAGTGCTGGTCTTCTGGACATTTGTCGAGATACTCGGCCATATAGGCCTCCTCAATGAGATATGGGTCGCCCCGATGCAGCATGTTTGGGAAATGACGCTGATTGTCATTATCTTTGTAGCCCTCGGCGCCTACACCCTTTGGGCCGGTCTGAAAAAAAGATGAACTGGCGCAGACAACACCGTTGGTCGTCACTGACCGTTTGCTTCTTCCTTCTGACGATGTGCCTCTCGGGCATCGTCCTCAACCATCGCCCGGTGGCTGACGGCGTAGACGTGTCGCGCCGGCTGCTGCCGCCGTTTTACTACTATGACGACTGGAATCAGGGCCTCATGCGCGGCACCATCAGCCTCGGACGTGACAGCGTCCTAGTCTACGGAAGCGCAGGTCTTTGGCTGACCGACCGCCGCGGCAGCCGCTTCGATGACTTTAACGCCATGCTGCCGCATCGTGCCGCGTCGAGAGTCATTCTATCGGCCGCACGTCGCGGCGACACACTCCAAGTCCTCACGCCCGAGGCATTATACATTAGTACTCTCCGCGATACAAATGTATCACGCCGCATACAGTTTACATCCGACGAACGCCTGAGCGACATGACCGTCACCGCTGACAGCATCGTCATCACCGGACGCTCCCACCTCTACGTCTCGCCCATAGAGCAGCTCGATTTCAAAAAAATCTCCCTGCTCGCGCCCGACGAGCCCGATTTCGGCCGCAAGACACTATTTGACAAAGTGTGGCGCTTTCACAGCGGCGAGATGTTCGGCACGGGCGGACGCCTCGTCGTCGACGCAGTCGCTCTCGTGCTTCTACTTCTAATTATCAGCGGTTTCATAATATGGCTGCTGCCACACATCATCCGCCGCAAGGCCCGTGGTCGCCGCGACGTGAAACCGGCAGCGCACTTTCTTAAGACAAACGTGCGGTTACACGGCCGCATCGGCTATTACACGCTGATTTTCACCGCCGTGTGCGTCTTCTCAGGCTGGCTGCTGCGTCCGCCCTTCCTTATCGCCTTGGCCACACTAACCACGCCCGCCCCCGAGTGCGACAACCCGTGGCACGACAGCCTGCGCATGCTGCGCTACGACCCCGACAACCGTCGATGGCTGCTGCTTGGCAGTGACGGAGCATACACGATGAACACACTGCATGACAAACCCGCCGCGACATCCGTCTGTCCGCCCGTCAGCGTCATGGGGCCGACCGTCTTCCGTCAGATTGACGGGGGCGACTGGTTGGTAGGGTCTTTTTCCGGGCTATATCGCTGGAACGTGACCGGCGGCACTGTCCGTGACTATTTCACAGGCGCCCCTGCCGAGAAAAAAGCCGGACCGCCCTTCGGCCGCAATGCCGTCGCCGGCTACTCTGACGATTTCGACAGCGGCCCCATAGTTGTCACCTACGACCGCGGTACAGACCTCATAGCACAGCCCGACAGCCTCCGTTATTTGCCGATGCCGCTATGGAACGTCGCCTTGGAGACCCACACCGGCCGCATCTTCTTCGGCACCGCCGCCACATGGTTTTATATCACCTTCCTCGGCGCCCTCACCCTCTGGTCGCTCATCACCGGCCTCCTCCACCGAAAAAAAGTAAAAAATTAAGGCCCTTAACGCCCTTAAGGTCCTTAAAGATACCTATTCCACCCTCACCCTCTTTCCGGCGAGTGAGTCGGAACTCTCCAAGGCGGCGAAGAGGACAATGCGTGCTAACTCTGCCGCAGTCAGCTGCGGAGCGTCAATGACAGTGTGACGGAGCGCGCTCGCATCGTAATCACCTGATTCATAAATTATCACTCTCGCCTCGCCTTCTCCGGCAAGCTCAGCCGACGGGCTGACAATGACATCGACGCCGCCCCATGCCTCGTTTAAGGCCGCGAGCGCCTCACCCACAGCTTCAGCCGTGACAGCTTCGACAGGATAAAAACGCGCGCCGCAACTCTGTGCCAACGCCGTCCCCGCGCGCCGGTCAATGCCTGCGAAAGCCACACGCGCCCCCGCCTCACCGAGACGTCTGACTATCGCCTGCCCACGCTCACTGAGCCCGTCACACACAAAAATGCGACGACGCTCGAAATGCTCGTTAAAAATCTGACGGCGCGGCGCGCCCTTATATGACGACGCAGGACGCCCCGACGCCTGCGCGCGGCGGTGCTCATCCATTTTATTCTCGAGATAATTGTCAGCCATGTTCTAATAACGTTTTCCCCGGCAAAAATACAATAATTTACAATTGCCGACGTTAAATATCTGATGAAATTGACCAAACTGATTATCACATCGATTATATCTCTGCTGGCGCTCACGGCCACGGCACGCGACTTCAACGACAAGCTCGCCAATCGCCCGTATGCCGACTTGCGCCGCTGGCATCTCGGATTCTCGATTGGCGCCCATACCGAGGGCATCAACTTCAGCCACAACGGTCTCATCACCGAGTCAGGCGAGGAGTGGCGCATCGAGCAGACCGACTATCAGCCCGGTTTCTGCGTCAACGGCCTCATAGACCTGCGGCTCAACAACTACTTCTCACTGCGTTTCTCGCCCGGCATGTACTTCGGCAGCCGCGGTCTCGAGATGCGCAATCTGACCGACGGCGCCACCGAGCGTCAGACGCTCAAATCGACCTTTGTCGTACTCCCCTTCGACATCAAATTTGCCTCGCAGCGCTACCGCAACTGCCGCCCCTACATGGTCAGCGGCGTCATGCCCGCCTTTGACGTCTCAAAAAAGCGCAGCGAGTTCATACAGACCAAATCGGCTGACTGCTATCTGACCGTCGGCTTCGGCTGCGACTTTTACCTGCCCTTCTTCAAGCTCAACCCCGAGATAAAATTCTGTTTCGGCATGGCTGACGTCCTGCAGCACGACCGCCCCGACCTCGAGGATGACCCGCTCAAACTGAGATTCACACAGTCAGTCAAACGCGCAACATCCAAGATGATAGTGCTGACATTTTATTTCGAATGATGATGACCGCGCTCCGCAAACACATTTCCAAAGCTCTTGTCTGCGCAGCAGCCGCTGTGGGTCTCGCCACAAGCGCCTCCGCGCAGACCGACGCCCAGTTCTCGCAGTACTACGAAGTCCCCTCATACTATAACCCCGCGGCCATTGGCCTGACCGACTTCATCCACATCCGCGGCGGAGCCCGCATGCAGTGGGTCGGCATCGACGGAGCCCCGCGCGACTTCATTGCCACGGCCAACATGCCCCTGCGTCTTTTTGGCAAACGCTTCGGCCTCGGCGTCGTCTTCGACACCGACAAAGCCGGACTCTACAACTCAGTCAATGTCGGCGCCCAGCTCGGCTATAAATTCAAGCTCCTCAAAGGCGAATTCACCGCCGGACTGCAGCTCGGCTTCTTCGACCAAGGATTCAAAGGCTCCGAGGTCTACATCCCCGACGACAACGACTATCACGACCCCGACGATGAGGGTCTGCCTACAACCGACATACACGGCACGGCCTTTGACCTCGGCGCAGGACTGTGGTACACCCACCGCCTCTTCTCCGTCGGTCTCTCGGCCACACATCTGACCGCCCCCACCCTGCGCATGACAGCCGAAGCCACATCCGACCAGACCGAGCGCTACTACGAGTTCAAGGCCCGGCGCACACTCTATTTTATGGCCCAAAGCAATATTCAGATAAAAAACACGTTATTTGAAATAGTTCCCTCCCTGCTGGTCAAGAGTGACTTCTCGTTTACCGGAGGCGAACTGACCGTGCGCGGCCGCTACAACAAGTTTCTGACCTTCGGCCTCGGCTACCGCTGGCGTGACGCCATTATCGCCACAGTCGCCGCCGAGTTCCGCAACATTTTCATCGGTTACAGCTATGACTACGCCACCTCGGCCATCTCCAAGGCCTCGAGCGGCAGCCACGAAATCATGGCCGGCTACCGTCTCAAATTAGACATGTCAGACAAAAACCGCCACAAACACAAGAACATACGCATAATGTAACACCATAAATGCAAAAGCATCAACATAACATATAAACCGATACAAAAGCAACATTTCTCTCAAGTTCACGACAATATATGAAGACAAGCAAAAATATCATCGCAACCGCTCTGACCGTCATGGCCCTCACGACTGCCTGCGCGACCGGCTCGCGTAACGCCGGCGGAGGCGAAGTCACAGGCGTCTCAGGCTCATTCTGGGCCGAGCCCACGCCCTACGGCATGGTACTCGTCGACCGCGGCTCCATGGAGGTCGGCCCACAGAAAGCCGACAGCGCGTGGAATCTCAAAGCCGACGCACGAGGCATTTCGGTCGACGGATTCTGGATGGACGAGACCGAAATCACAAACAGCAAATACAAACAGTTTGTCTTCTGGGTGCGCGACTCCATCATCCGCGAGCGTCTCGCCGACCCCGCTTACGGCGGCAACGAGGAGTTCAAGATTGAGGAAGACCGCGACGGAAACCCCGTCACGCCTCACCTCAACTGGTCCAAGGCCATCCCGTGGCGTAACCCCAACGAAGACGAGCAGCGCGCCATCGAGAGCGTCTACCGCACAAACCCCATCACCGGTGTGCGAGAGCTCGACGGCGAACAGCTCAACTACCGCTACGAGGTCTACAACCACACCGAGGCCGCCAAACGACGCAATCGCCTCGACCCGCGACGCCGCGAGTACAACACCGATATGCCGACTCCGACCGACGTGCCCGTAATCTCCAAAGACACAGCCTACATCAACGACGAAGGCGAAATCATCCGTCAGACCATCACACGCGGCCTCACCGGCGACTACGACTTCCTCAACACCTATATCGTCAACGTCTACCCTGACACAACAGCTTGGGTCAACGACTTTGACAACGCCTACAACGAGCCCTACGTCCGCCTCTACTTCTCACACGGCGGCTACAACGAATATCCCGTCGTCGGTGTCAGCTGGGAGCAGGCCAACGCCTTTGCCAACTGGCGCACAGACTTCCTGCGCCGCTCCCTCGGCCGTGACGGCATCTATGTCGAGCCCTATCGCCTCCCGACCGAGGCCGAGTGGGAATACGCAGCCCGCGCCGGTGTCAACGAGAACATGTACCCGTGGGAGGGTGACCTCGCTCTGAGCGACGACAAAGGCTGTTTCTACCCAAACTTCAAGCCCAACGAAGGCAACTACGTCAAAGACGGCCACGTCATTACCTCGCGCGTCGGCACCTACGCCCCCAACGACTTCGGCCTCTACGACATGGCCGGTAACGTCAGCGAGTGGACATCGACAGCCTACACCGAGAGCGTAGGCAAGCTCACCTCCGACCTCAACCCCGAGTACCGCTACGACGCCGCTCAGGAAGACCCCTACAAGATGAAACGCAAGATCATCCGCGGCGGCTCGTGGAAAGACGTTGCCCATAACGTGCGCTCCGACCTGCGCATGTGGGAGTATCAGAACGAGCAGCGCAGCTACATCGGCTTCCGCTGCGTCCGCTCTCAGATAGGCTTCGCCCGCGGCACAAAATCAGGCAAAGTCAAGAAATAATCCCGATATCATCATCACTACACTTCCTTTCATAAAATGGGAAAAGTAAAAGCTTACCGCAACATCATAAGCGCCTTTATCAGCAGCGAGAAAGGTCAGCGTTTCTTTAATTTCGCATACAGTATCGGCGCCGCCATCGTCATCTGGGGCGCCCTCTTCAAGATACTTCACCTCCCCGGCGGCAACACCCTGCTGTCGGTCGGCATGGGCACTGAGGTGCTGATGTTCATCCTTACCGCCTTTGACCGTCCCCCGCGCGAATACCGCTGGGAGGAAGTCTTTCCGGCCCTTGACCCTGACCGCGAGGACGACCGTGACGCCGCCGGCGACGAAGGCGTCTTCATCGGACGTCAGGCCGGACTCCCCCGTGTCAGCGAGGCCGAGGCTCGCCGAGCAGCCGGCATCCCCTCCGACATTAACCTGTCTGAAAACGATTCGCGCTCGCTGTCGGAGAGCATAGCCAAGATGGCCGCCGCCTCTGACCAGCTCTCGCGCATGGCTGAGCTTACAACCGCCACACAGCGCTATCTCGACCAGATGGCCTCGATAGCCTCAGAGATGCAGCACCTGCGCGAAACCACCGCCGCCCTCAACAACGTCTCTAACGTCCTCCTCGAAAGCTATCGCGCCATAACCGAAAACTCCGAGAACATCACCCGCAGCTCCGCCGGCTACGTCGAGCAGATGCAGGACCTCAACCGCAACATCGGCGGCCTCAACACCATCTACGAGATACAACTCAAAAGCATCTCGTCTCAGCTCGACTCAATCGACCGCGTCAACCGCGGCATCAAAGACATCCGCGACATGTATGAGAAGAGCGCCGGACAGAGCGCGCGCTACTGCGAGGAGACCGAGAAGATGGCACGCTACATGCAGCAGCTCAACTCTGTCTACGAAAAGATGATTACGGCCATGACCGTCAACATGTACCGCCCCATGATGGGCGCCGATCAGCCCGCGCAGTCACCCTCATCCGACAGCCCCGCCGTATAACCCCCTCTCCTTAAGCAATCAATTAGACTCACAGCGACAACAGACAAATAAATGGGAGCAAACAATAACCGGCTGTCACCGCGTCAGAAGATGATAAACCTGATGTATATCGTCCTGACCGCCATGCTCGCGCTCAACGTCTCGAGCGACGTGCTCGACGGCTTCACGCAGGTCCATGACGGCCTCAACCGCTCTAACACCAACGTCAGCCGGCGCAACAACGACATATACCGCCGTCTTGAAGACTTCGCCGGACAGAATGCCGACAAAGGCGCCGTGTGGCTCAAAAAGGCCACCGATGTGCGCCGACTCACCGACCAAATGATATCGTCGGTCGACTCTCTTATATATGCCATCGTGCGCAAGGCCGACGGCGCCGACGGCGACCCCGCCAACATCATCAACCGCGACGACCTCGAGGCCGCTGCTGTCGTGATGCTCGCGCCCGGCAACAACCTCGGCAAAAATCTGCGCACATCCATCGACTTCTACCGCAACTACATCACCGCCCTTGTGCCCGACTCCGTAAAGGCCGCCGGCATTGCCTCGGCTCTGTCGACCGCCGACGTCGCACGCAAAGGAACATTGACCCCGCAGACTTGGGAGGAAGCCAAGTTTGACCAGCAGCCCGTCGTGGCCGCAGTCACACTCCTCGCCAAGCTTAAAAATGATATTCTATATGCCGAAGGCGAAGCTCTCACGTCGCTTCTCGCAAGTGTCGACGCCGGCGACGTCAGAGTCAACGAACTCAACGCCTTCGTCCTCCCGCAGTCACGCCTCGTCATGCGCGGCGGCAAATACTCGGCCAACATCGTCCTCGCCGCCGTCGACACCACTGCCCGTCCCAAAGTGTTTATCGGCGACAAGCCCTTGGACAACAATATGGGCCTGTATGAGCTCAACGCCACCTCGACCGGCAAATTCGACTACAGCGGCTATCTCGAGGTCAGCCACGGCGACGGCACCACAACACGCCACGACTTCACATCGTCATATACAGTCATCGAGCCTATGGCAACCGTATCGGCCACAATGATGAACGTGCTCTACGCCGGCATCGACAACCCGGTCGGCATCTCAGTGCCCGGTGTGGCCATGAACGACATCTCCGCATCAATGACCAACGGCACACTCACCCGCTCGGGCGACCACTGGATAGCACGTCCGCAGGCCGTAGGCAAAGACGCCACAATCACCGTCACCGCCACCATCGACGGGCGCCAGAGCACAGTCGCCACGACCACATTCCGTGTGCGCAAACTGCCCGACCCGACAGCCTACATAGCCTTCAACGACGGCAAGGGCAACATCGACCATTACCGCGGCGGACGCCCATTCGCCAAGACTCTGCTGCTGCAGGCTCCCGGCATCGAGGCAGCCATCGACGACGGCCTGATAGACACCAAGTTCAAAGTCGTCAGCTTCGAGACCGTCTTCTTTGACTCGATGGGCAACGCCATCCCCGAGGTCAGCGACGGAGCCAACTTCTCGGCTCGTCAGCGCCAGTCGTTTCAGCGTCTGCAGCGCGGCAAACGCTTCTACATCTCGCGCATAAAAGCCCTCGGCCCCGACGGCATCACACGCGACCTTTCGCCCATGGAAGTCATTGTAAACTGATTATCGACGACACATACCGTTAAAATATAGCACCACAAGATATGATTAATTCGCTTAAGAAATATGCAATTGCAGCAGCACTGCTCGTGAGCCTCACTCCATGCGTCTGCGCTCAGCGCACGGCTGACTCAGACGAACAGGGCACAGCCGTCACACGCCGCCGTCCGGGCAACGAACGCCGCGGCTCACGCGAGCAGCAGCCCGGGGCGCCCGTCGTCACCGACCGCATGCAAAACTTCTATGAGACTGACCGCGACGCATCGCTCAGCGACGCCGACCGCCAGTGGATGCGTGTCATCTACCGCCAGATAGACCTCGACAGCGCCTCCAACGCCGCCCTATATTACCCCGAAGAAACCATCGACGGTCAGGAAAACCTCTTCCGCATCATCATGCGCCTGCTCGCCAACAATCAGGTAGCCGCATATGAATATCTCGACGGACGCGAAGTATTCACAGACCAGTACAAAATCAAAGTTCGCGACCAGCTCGACCGTTTCCACATCCTCTACAAAGACGCCAAAGGCTCGACAGAGCGCAACCCGCGTTTCGTCATCGAGGAGAGCGACGTGCCCTCTAACGAAGTGCTCTCTTACTACATCATCGAGCGCTGGGAGTTTGACACACGCTACAACCGCCTGCGTCCGCGCGTCGAGGCCATCTGCCCCGTACTCCACCGCGCCGGCGACTTCGGCGGCGAGGCCGTCAAGTACCCCATGTTCTGGATAAAATTCTCAGACATACGCCCGTGGCTCGCTCAGCAGTCCATCTTCATCGACGACGACAACAACCTGCCCTCGTGCAGCTACGACGACTTCTTCAACCTCACCATGTATAAGGGCGACATCTACAAGACACGCAACCTGCGCAACAAGTCGATGATGCAGCTCTATCCCGACCCCGACGACCGCCGTCGCGCTCAAGACAGCATTCAGGCCCGTCTCGACAAATGGGAGGATAAACTCTGGGTGCCCTCGCGCGAGGAAGTCATTGCCGCTCGTGAGGCCCGCGAAGCTGCCGAGCGCGGCGACACAGCCACAGTCACTGCTTCTGACAAATCGGTCGACAAAGCCGTGCGCTCGACCAAACGCTCGACCAAGCGCTCGTCAAAGAAGGTCAAAGAACCCAAGCAGACCAAGAGCAACGCCGCCTCATCGGCCGTCCGCTCCGTCCGCAAACGCCGCAGATAAGATATTCAATCCTAATAAAAAATCCGACTCTTGCCTCACGGCTGAGTCGGATTTTTTATTGTTTAATTGTTTCTTTATACCGTTTAGAAGAACGTTCAGACCTTATTTTTTAAAATAGCGGTTGTAAAGTCCTTGGAAACCCTGACCGTGGCGGGCCTCGTCTTTAGCCATTTCGTGAACGGTGTCATGGATGGCGTCGAGATTCTGCTCTTTGGCGCGACGGGCGATACGCATCTTGTCAGCGTTGGCGCCGGCCTCGGCAGCCATACGTTTCTCAAGGTTGGTCTTTGTGTCCCATACGCAGTCACCGAGAAGTTCGGCGAACTTCGATGCGTGCTCAGCCTCCTCAAAAGCGTAACGCTTGAAAGCCTCGGCGATTTCGGGATAACCCTCGCGGTCTGCCTGACGCGACATTGCGAGATACATGCCTACCTCCGTGCACTCACCGTTGAAGTGAGCGTTCAGGTCGGCAATCATCTGCTCGTCTGTGCCTTTGGCCACACCGATTTCGTGCTCGGTGACAAATTTCAGGGCCTCGCTCTCGTCAAGCTCTTTGAACTTGCTGGCGGGGGCACCACACAGCGGACATTTCTCCGGGGGCTCCGGACCTTCGTGGATATAACCACAAACGGTACAAATAAATTTCTTTTTCATATCTGATAATTAAGTGTTTAATTAATCGGAAATCACATTGACTCCCTATCACAAATATACTCAAAGTTTATCATCGGACAAGCAAATGCCGTCAAAGAAATAACAATCTTTTGTTAAAATATCTTTAAACCAACCGCCGTGCCGATTTGTTATATAAATTTGAAAACCGGGACGACCCCGGCTCACATTAATTTATTTACCTATTTTATCTGTCATGAAAAAATATCTTGCAGAGTTCTTCGGAACATTGTTTCTCGTGCTCCTCGCATGTGGCAGCGCAGTTCTGGCCGGTCCGTCTATCGGCGGCCTCGGCATCGGTCTTTGCTTCGGCCTCGTCTTAGTCTGTCTGTGCTATTGCATCGGCAACATCTCGGGCTGCCATGTCAACCCTGCCGTTTCGTTTGCGATGTTGTGCGCCGGCCGCATGAACGGCCGTAATTTCTGCGGCTATGTTGTCAGCCAGCTCGCCGGTGCAGCTGCCGGCGCCGCCCTCCTCTACTGGTTTTGGTCGCTCGGGCTCGCTAACGGCTTCAATTTCGGCGGCATCACCGACATCTCCGGCAACTATCTCGCCACTAACGTATGCCAGCCCGGTGTCAGCCAAGGCATGGCTCTGCTCTGTGAGATACTGCTGACGATGTTCTTTGTGCTCGTCATCCTCGGCGCAACCGACGCCAAGAAAGGCTACGGCAACTTCGCCGGACTCGCCATCGGTCTCGCACTCGGCCTCGTCAATATCGTGGGCATTCCTGTCGACAACTGCTCGGTCAACCCCGCCCGCAGCTTCGGTCCCGCCCTCTTCTCGCCCAACGCTTGGGGCGACTTCTGGATTATGGTCGTAGGTCCGCTCGCAGGCGCACTCCTCGCCGTATTCATCTGGAAATCACTCGTCGCCGCCAAAAAAGGCAAATAATCAGATTTTCTGACAGACCTGTAACAATTAAACTAACGCAGTCGCTCGACACTATCGCCGAACGACTGCGTTAATTTTTACCAATACTACTTTGTCATAAACTCTCCAATAAAGCATCTTCAAGCAAAAAAGGTATTACACCGATATATATCACGCCGTCCTCATCAGTCCAGCGTTTAATATTACCGTCAAGAACTACAATCTTGCGGAAAAAATCACCTGTGTTCTTGAGAGAAAATGTTTCCTGAGCTTTCTTTTCGGGACTATCAACATTTAAAGCCGATTGGATGTAAATCTTGCTGTTACCTATATTGACGACAAAATCTATCTCATATTGCGACATCTTGCGTTTACCGTCAATAATACGGCTAAGCTCCACAATCCCGACATCGACCGAATATCCTCTGCGCACAAGTTCATTATATATCATATTTTCCATTAAATGAGACCTCTCTTGCTGCCGGAAATTCAAACGGGCATTTCTGAGACCGAGGTCTGTAGCATAATATTTTTGTATTGTGTCAAAATATCTTCGGCCTTTAACATCCCAACGCTTGACACCTTCAAAAATATATGCATCCTCAAGATATTCAATATAACTTCTAATAGTGTTGTGCGAAGGAGTCCTGCCTATTGCGCTCCCGGCCGTATTGGCGAGCTTATTAGGGTTTGTAAGTGAACCTATTGACGATGAAAGCGTATCTACAAGCGAGCTCAAAGTGCTGTCATCTTTAAGTTTATATCGTTCGATGATATCCTTTATATAAACATTGGCAAATAATCCTTGTAAATATTTACGTTTCTCCTTTTCGTCGGGTTCAATCACCGCTAACGGCATCCCTCCATACATCATATAATCTTCTAACGCATCAGCCTTCTCTTTATCCGTTACAGAGAGATATTCCGAAAAAGACAGTGGATAAACCTTAATCTCCGACCCTCGGTCTCTGAAATTTGTCACAATATCCTTCGACAGCATCTTAGAGTTGGAACCTGTGACATATATATCAAGATTGGGACGAGACATAAGGTCATTAAGAATATCATAAAATGTTGTGTATAACATTTCGCGATCTTCCTCAGCCACAATCGTCTCATCGACATTATCATTCTTTACTTTATATGACAATTGTATCTCATCGATAATCACATAAAATTTACGAGTCAGGTCTTTTGTGCACTCCAAAATATGGTCATACAGAAGATTAGGGTTACGATACTTTACATCAGATTTGCGGTCAAGCGCTATCTCAATGAAATCATCAGCGTCAGCTCCTTCCTCTATCATTCTTTTCTTGAAAAGAGTTGACAATAAAAATGATTTTCCCGACCGTCGTAAACCGGTGATTACTTTCACCTTGCCGTTCCATCTTTTGGCAAGAAGTTTATTAAGGTATTCGTCTCTTCTTATAATCATTTTCAATAAATTACAGTTATACACTGACAAAACACTTGCGTATTACAAGCATCTTGTCACCACAAAATTAGTCTATATTTTTTATTCTCCAAATTTTATGTGTTTAAATATAGCATTCGTGTTTAGGATACCCCCGTCTACACAACATCGCCGTGCAATCACAGAGATTGCACGGCGATGTTGCTGTATAGGTGATCGGTCAGACGGCGTTTACCATCTGAATGTCATTGTCTGCGTATAACCCTCTGTCGAGCCGGCATAATATTCTTTCTCCGTAAGTTTTACGGGCAGCCCGTCAGCGTTGAGATCCCAAGTGAATGTATAACGGGATGAATACTCACCCTCAAGTTCATTGCACTCTGTCGGCAGATGTCTTGTGCCCTTGCCAAGCAGTCCCGCAAAATACATCACACTCATTTCGTCCATGTCGACATTGAAACACTGGTCGAAAAGCATGATTCCGCCTTTGTTTACAATCGGCGTCGTACCGTAGGAGATTGCAGACTCGAAAGGCTTGGTAGATTCATCATCAGTAACACTTACCTTCACAATGTCTCCGTCTCCGTTATATGTAATTACAGTAACCTCATTGTCGCCCTCGCTGCGTTTCATCTTTGAGAGCTGTCCGGCTGCGTTGTACTCGAAATCCCATGTCTGCTCATACAGTTCGCCGTCATACTCATCATACTCCGTCTCATAGCAGTGCTCGATAAAGCCGGCGTTGTTGACACGCAGACGGAATGTAGCGCCGTCGTTCTCTGCACGACTCTTGGCGCTGACAGAGTTTTCGCGCACGATTACATTATAACCGTCGACAGGTGCGGCAAGATATTCAAATGTATATATATCCTCGCCGTCGTTGATTGATGCGACACGGCCGTCGGCATTGGTGGTGATGACAGCGTCGCCGACCTGTGCGGGCACGCCTTCGGGGAAAACATCCTCGACAGGACAGATTATAGGATTTTGAGGGTCATCGTCGTCACTGCACGATGTGAAACCGGCAGCTACACTCAGCATAAACACAAAAGTGCAAGCATTGTAAATAATCTTTTTCATATAAATTGTTTGATTAAAATAAGTTTTTTCGCGACAAATTTAGTTCTTTTTCAATCAATCGCAAAGCACTTCCATTATAAATTTAAGCACTCTACCCCCCCCCCATCATCTTTCTGTATATCAATTATTTACATATTATTATTTTTACATCATAATCACTGTCCGACAAAAGCCCACTCCTACACAAAAAAGCGAGACCGGGGCAATAAGGCCGCGGTCTCGCTTACATATATAAAACTTATTTACTCCACATAAATGCGGCGGCCGTTGTGGATATTGACGGCTCCGCTGACAGGCTTGTCGTGGGCGATGCCGTCGACCGTGTACCACAGACCCTCGTCCTCAGCGTCAACCACGATGTCATCGACTCCGCTGGCTGCGTCGGTGGATAAACGGAAATAATCCATGTTACACGACGCATGCACAAGGTGATAGACTAATTTGTGCGTACCCTTGGTGAGCGGTATCGTCACATTGGGCGCCGTAAACTCCTGATACTTCTGCCACTCGTTGAGGCTCGTGTTGACCATAAACGGATTGGCCTCCGAGCCGTAGTCAACGCCGTCGACAGTGATATAATACTTATGCTGACCCATCGTGGCCACACATGTCGAGAATGTGTAATCGCCGGCTACCTTACATTCAAATGTATAGGTCACATAGTTGCCGGGACTGCTGTTGCCCAAGTGGATGATTTCGTCACCCTCTGCATAACCCGGGCCTGACGCTCCGTTCACGCCGTTGACCGAGCGGCTGACGGCCACGTTGCGGTCACGGCGATATTGCTTGTAGCTGCCGTTGATCTTGCCGTCCTTCCAGTAATATTTGCCGTAGCCCTCGTCATAATTCTCGGCCTCGATTTTGCCGGGAACACTGAGGTTGAAATTCTCGGGCTCGCCCTCGATGACGATACTCTCGAAGTTGCAGTTGGCGACTCTGAAGACAATATCCATGCGGTGTTTGCCCTTGGCAAGATGCATCTCCGGGATGATTGTCACCAGACCGAAGCCGTGCCAATCGTTGATTTCGCCGCCGAAATAAGCGACATCCTCGAGATCCTCGCGGTTTATCACAATAGGCTCGGCATCAGTGCCATAACTTACGCCGTCGATTGTTACGACCAACTTAGTATTGCCGATGGTGGCAAGACAGGCACGGACGTCATAATCGCCGGCTTCCGTACACTCAAACTCATAAGCCAGACGGTCGCCGTCAGACATGTTGCCGACATAGATCTGATGCTTGCCGTTGACATCGCCGTCCTTGCTGATGGCCACGCCCTTGTCCTTGCGATACTCCTTGTAGTTGCCGGCGTCGCCGAAGTGAAATTCATAATCGCCCGTGATAAAATTTTCGGCCTCGACCTTGCCCGGCACCTTGTTGTCAAAGACTTCTATAGTACCGTAGTCGCCAATGCGCGTGAAGATAAACTTATCAGGGTTAAGCGTGTTGATGTCGCCGAAGCGGAAGATGTGCTTGCCCTTTTTCAGCGACAGAGCCTTGCTCACGACCGTGAAGTAGGTACCCCACTTGTTTTCGAAATCGGGAGCCGTGAACTCCTGCTTGCCTAACATGGCTTCGCCGTCGACATAGAGGCGGAAACTGCCCGCGCCGCCGGTCGAGAGGACGGTCTCCAACTGATAGTCGCCGTCCTCGGCCACATCGATGGTATACTCAAACCAGTCGCCGCCGCTGAGGCTCTGTATGCTGCCCGGGGTCTCGTTGATGCGCACCCACTCGCGGCGGTAGACATAGTCACGGCCCTTGCCGTCGTTGCGGTTCTTGTCCATGGCCTCCTGACGCTGCGACTCACCGTTCTTGTAGTGATACGCCACGCCCTCGCCGCCGTAATCAAAATCCTCGGCTTCGACTATTCCCGGCACGACATTATCACGAAAAGGGCGGCGTCCGCTCTCAGGTGTCACACCCTCGAAATAGTCGGCGGGACTGTAGTTGGTGTAGTTGATGAGCAGTTTCTTGGCTACCTCGGCAGGACCCTCCTTCGACAGCAGGTTGTCGGCAATCTTGAGGTCAGAGAAGACGATGTGACCCTTGCCGTAGTCGATTTCGCCGACCGTCGTTCCGAGATGGAACGAGTATGTGCGCGTCGAGCCAACTACAAGGTTGGCTCCCTGCATATAGTAGCCGTGACGGTTGTTGCCGTCGTCTACCACGGCCTGATACTGCCAACCGAAGCCGATGTTGACGGGCAGACCCTTCATCAGCGGGTGATCAATGTTGAAGTGTATGCCGCCGACCCAGTCTTTGCCGATGGTGTAGCTGCCGTCATAGCGCGCGTCTGTGACCTCGGCCACTTTGCCCAACCATTTCTCTGCGTTGGCTATGATTATGACTGTTGTGCCGTCATTCTTGGCGCGGTCGAGTATGTCGTCGGCGTTGACTGCAACCATGTCGGGACGTGACCATGCCAGTTGCACCTTGCCGTCCTTCGTTCCGTCGTTGTGCTTGTATTTGAGCTCGACGCTCAGCTGCTGACCCTTCTCGAGATTGAGCTCTTTGGTGTAAGTGTTTGCGTTGGTATTGCCCAACCACTGCTCATGCCAGAGTTCTTTACCCGCGGCGTCGCGCAGATAGATTTCCTGACCGCGCAGTGTGTTGACCACAAACTCAAACTTGCCGTCAACGGGCACAGTAATCTTGCCCTCGTAGCGGATGGAGTAAGGCGCGTTGGCAAGCACGTCGGCTGCCGGCTGAGCGCCGTTGTTGCAGTAGAAGTCTATCACGTCGACATCCTCTGTGCGTATCACGTTGGTGAAGTCGGCGTCAGAGTACCATGTGCGCTTCAGCTCACTGAAATCGGCGGCGCTGATTGTGGCGGCCTCGGCAAACTGCGAGCGGTCGATGATAATCCAGTCAAGCTGACCCATATCTGTCGTAAACTGCGGCAGAGTGTTGCCCGTCAGCGTCTTGTAGAACTGCGGCACAGCCGAGCCGCTGCCGTAATATGCGCCCGCACCCTTGAAATCGGCGGCCGTGTATTTCACGGCGAGTATCTCGTCGTGGCCTTTGGCAGTCTCTGCGCCGCCCGTGAGCTCGGCCTGCACCTGATATGTGCCCTCGCCGCCCTCGGGAATCTTGAACTCAACACCCTGCTCAAGCAGCTCGCCGTAGACGTCGCCACCCGACACGGTCACGCTCTTTTCAGGCATAGTCTGCACCACGGCACCCGTCGGGCCGACCATCTTGGCTTTGAGGGTGTATGTGCCCGCCGGGAGCACCTGTTCGTTGATGATATAGAAGTCGACGATGGCCGTAGCCGGCGATTTGACTATCTGGTTGCGGGTCTTGACAGCCACTAACAGAGGCGCATTTGCCTCCTTCATGATTTTAGCGTCGCCTTTGGTGTTGCGATATATGTCGACGACACCGCTATGGTTGTCATAAGGCTCGCTCTCCCAACCGTTTATGGCATACATATCTCCGCAGTTGCGCATGCGGAAGTTTGTGATGCGGCGTGCCTGATGGTCCATGCTGACATTACCCATAAGCTCTGTCAGCTTGTCGATTGAGCCGAAATATTTATAGAGATTCTGCTCTTTGAAAAATCGCTGATAACGGCTGTACTGATTCTCCCAGTAGAGACCGTCCCAGCCCAACTCACCGGTCTGCTGTATGGTGTTATGAATCTTCTCGATGCGCGGAGGTGTACTCAGAGCACCTTCCTCGCCGCGCACCCATATTTCTTTGGTCACGTAGTCGTCCTTGGGGTTATAGTCCTTGACTCCCTGCAGGTTGTTGGGACCGCGATACATTCCTTCTTTCCACGTCTCGGGAGCGCCGGCCTGATGCACATCCTGCCAGCCCACCTTATAAAGTGTCTCGTCATAGGGGCGCATATGTGTCTTGTGGAGCTCCTCGCCCGTCTGATTGCTCACGCCGGGTGTGTTGCCCGAGCAAAGCAGCAAGAAGCGCGTCTCGTCAATCTTGTGGAACTCGCGCATATCATTCAGACGCTTGTTGATAAGCGGTTGATTATGCAGCAGGTCGCCGAAGAACTCGTTGATAAGGTTATAAATCACGAGCGACGGATGGCTGCGGTCGCGCTTAATCATGCGGGATACCTTCTCAAAGAGTATGGCACGCTCGAAGTCGCCGACACCACTATGGTAGGCACCAGGCTCCTCGAAGTAGCACAATCCCATTTCATCGGCAGTCTCCAACATCAGCGGACCGCCGATATTGCGGTGGAAATTCAGACAGTTGAGGCCCAGACTTTTGGCGGCCTTGACCTGCTCGATGGTCTGCTCCTTGGTCGAGTAGATGCCGCCCTTGCTCCAGTAGCCCCACGAAATGGCAGAGCGGAGCACAACGCGCTTGCCGTTAAGATAGAAATTGGCATTGTCGCCGAAACCTTTACCCTCAAACCAACGGAAACCGAAGTGACGGCTGCTGTCGTCGAGCACATTGCCCGCTCCGTCTAACAACTCGACGCGCAGGCGGTAGAGATTGGGATGCTCGAGATCCCACAGTTTGGCGCCGTCAAACGTCAGATCAGTCAGCGTCAACTGCCCGTCACGGACGTCGGCCACGGGCACGCTCTTGGTCAGATGCACGTTGTCGGCATTGTCATAGTCGGTGATGGTGGCGCGCACAGTTTTCACGTCACTGTAGTCGCCGAGAGAGACCACAGCGTCGACCGTATTATAGTTCTGGGACGGCTTGTTCTTCACCCAGACATCAGCGATTTCAGCTTTGGGGTCAATGCAGTGCAGGTTGACACGTCCGGTGATACCGCCGAAACCGTGGCTCGGGGGCATCATCTGGTCTGTGTTGCCCCAACGCTCGAGCGTGAAGTCACCCCACGACGTGTTGCCGCCGTGGTTAGTGATGCGCACGGCGAGAGTCTGTGTCTTGCCGGGTTTGATAGCTTTGGTGATGTCAGCCGCATAAGGAGTCTCGGACACGATGTCATAGGCCACAAGTTCGCCGTCGACATAGACTTCGGCGCGCTGGCGGAAACCCTCGAAGTCGAGCATGAATTTCTTGCCGGCCTCCGAGGCAGGCACAGTGATGGTGCGCCACCACCAGCAGACACCCTTGACATGGTCGGGGCGCGGCTCACGCTGATTGGCTGCCGGCTCTAAATACTCCATGTCGGTGCCGGGCACACTGACATTCAACGTGCCGTCGGGGCCATCGCCCTCGAGCACACTCCAGCCCCCCGTAGGCGCGTTGACCGGAAGTTTTGTCAGATCTGTTGCCTCTGAGGGCAGATAGAGTTTGTCGTCGGCCCATTGTGCATCGGCGTCACGCCACAGATGCCAGCCGGGTCCGCTGAGACCGATAGTCAGTCGGCCCGATGCAAACGCCGCAGATACGGCCATAAATGCCGCCAACAGCGTCAACACTAATTTTTTCATGTCAATTAAGGTACTTGGATGAATACTAAAGAACTTATCAAATGTTTAAAACCCGGAATTTGGTTTATCAAGTAACAAATTTAGTATTTTTATCACACTGTGCAAAAACTTTTTTTCACTAACTTTGCAGCGGTTTGAAATGAATTTGCTTTTACGCATTAGCACTCTGATTATCAGCATATAATGACTGACAACTTCTCAACATCCAAGTCACTTTTCGCACTCGCTGCGGGCACATTCGGCCTCGGCATCACCGAGTATGTGATGATGAGCATTCTCCCTGACCTCGCCTCACAGTTTGACGTCACCATCACCTCCGCAGGCCACCTCATATCGGCCTACGCCTTAGGCGTTTGCGTCGGCGCACCGCTTATCGTGCTCTTCGCCCGCAATATGCCGCTACGGCGCATCCTGCTGCTCCTCATGGCCATCTTCATCGCCGGAAACCTCGCTTTTGCGCTCTCGTCTAACTACTTGTTCGCCGTCGCCTCGCGCTTTATGGCCGGGCTGCCCCACGGCGCCTACTTCGGCACGGGAGCGCTCGTCGCCAGCCGCATCGCCGGACAGGGCCGAGCCGCCTCGGCCGTCGCTCTGATGTGCATGGGCATGACCGTTGCCTGCCTCATCGGCGTGCCGGCCGGCTCATGGCTCGCATCGGTGCTGTCGTGGCGCGTCATCTTCGGCTTCGCCGCCCTCTGGGGTATCGTCACCCTCGTGATGCTGCGCGTGTGTATACCGTGGTTGGAAGGCCTGCCGCGCACCACCGCCCGCGCCCAGTTCAAATTCATGCGCAACGCCGCTCCGTGGCTGCTCTGCGGAGCCACACTCGCGGGCAACGCCGGCGTCTTCAGCTTCTACAGCTACATCGCCCCCCTCATAACCGGCGTCAGTCACCTGCCCGAGAGCTTCATGCCCGTGCTCATGCTCTTGGTCGGCGCGTCGATGTGTGTCGGCACCTACAGCGGCGGCCGCCTCAGCGACCGTCACGGCGCCGGACTGACTGCCTACCGTCTGCAGTGGCTGATATTTGGCTCGCTTGCCGCCATCACACTTTTCTCGCCCGTGGCGTGGCTCAACGTCGTACTCATCTGCTTCGCGGCGTTTGCCCTTTTCGCCGTATCGCCGCCCATGCAGCTGCTACTCATACGTTTCAGTCCCGGAAACCAGTTGATGGGCGGAGCCATGATACAGATAGCCTTCAATCTCGGCAACGCCGTCGGCGCTTACTGCGGAGGCCTCCCCATCGAGGCCGGCTGGGGCGTCAGATTCTCGGCCACCGTCGGCGCCGTCTTCGCCGTCGCCGGCATAGTCATGATGGCCGCCTTCATGCGCCGCTACGACCGGCCTAATATGTAGGACTTGCCTTTGGCAAGTATGATTTGGCCGCTATAGTTTGACGCCGCTCCACCCCTCCCATATAGACAAACCAAGGGGGCGCATCATCCGACGCGCCCCCTTTACACACATTTATCAAGTCCCTATGATTAAGGGATAAGATTATGAGCTTTGAAGACTTTGCGAATCTTGTCTAACGCGAAGGTCACCTGATCTTTGGTGTGTGTAGCCATGAGGCTGAAACGAATCAGAGTGTCCTGCGGAGCTACGGCCGGCGAAACGACGGGGTTGACGAAGATGCCCTCGTTGAGCAGGTCGCGTGTGATGGCAAAGGTCTTGAAGTTATCGCGGATATAGAGAGGGATAATTGGCGTAGATGTATGACCGATCTCACAGCCCATATTGCGGAAGCCCTCGAGAGCATATTTGGTTATCTCCCACAGATGCTCCTGACGCTCGGGCTCGGCGACCATGATTTCGAGAGCCTTGAGGGCGGCAGCCGTCGAGGCCGGCGTAATGCTGGCAGTGAAGATATATGAACGTGAGTGGTGACGCAGGAAGTTGGTGATTTCCTTGTCTGTAGCGATGAAACCGCCAAGCGATGCAAACGACTTGGAGAATGTACCCATAATCAGGTCGACATCCTTTGTAACGCCGAAGTGATTACAGGTGCCGCGACCACCTTCGCCGAAGACACCGATGCCGTGAGCCTCGTCGACCATCACAGAGGCATCATATTTCTTTGCCAACTCTACGATTTTAGGCAGATTGGCCACGTCGCCCTCCATAGAGAACACACCGTCGGTCACAATCAGTTTGACTTTGTCGGGAGCACATTTCTGAAGCTGCTTCTCGAGCGACTCCATGTCGTTGTGCTTGTATTTAAGCTGCTGAGAGAACGACAGACGGCGTCCTTCGATGATTGAGGCGTGGTCCTGTTCGTCCCAAAGTATATAGTCCTCGCGGCCTGTCAACGTCGATACGACACCGAGATTGACACCGAAGCCGGTCGAATAAATCATCACATCTTCCTTGCCGATATATTCGGCGATAGCTCTCTCCAACTGTTTGTGGAGGTCAAGCGTGCCGTTAAGGAAGGGCGAGCCGGCACAGCCCGTGCCGTATTTGCGTGTAGCCTCTATGGCCGCCTCTTTGATACGGGGGTCATTGACAAGACCTGAATAACAGTTTGAGCCGAACATGAGCACCTTTTTGCCATTGATGAGCACCTCGGTGTCCTGCTCTGAGGCTATTTCTCTGAAATAGGGATAAATGCCGGCAGCTTTAGCTTCTTGAGGAGTCGTGTACTTTGCAAGTTTAGCCTGTAATAGCTTCATTTTTATATGTAAGATTGGTCTGTGTATTTACTAAATGACAGGCTTAACTGCCATTCAGACCGCAAATTTAGAAAATTATTCACTAATAATTTCCTTATTGCCCAAATTTCTTATGCCTCGCTTGCATTTTTTCACATTAGCACCGCCGTTAAACATCAGACGACCCACTTTCATCAAAATACATTAATGATACGTCATTAAAACAGCAAATCAATGTAAAGAAACTGTTGTTAAAAACAAATGTAGGGACGTGCCATTCGGCACGTATAATGTGGCCGCCCATGATTCGCGAATTATACAAGCCGCCGCTCCCTGACGGTCGCTTTGGCATGTCCTTACATAATTATATATGTTCTTTTTAACATTTCAACCGGCTTTTACATTTGGCCCTAAACAGCCGGAGCCGCGCCATAAAGCGCAGCTCCGCATCATATGTTTATGTCGAGCTTGGGTTAGAGACCGCGGCCGTGGCAATTCTTGTACTTCTTGCCCGAGCCGCAGGGGCACGGGTCGTTACGGCCGA
Organism: Bacteroidales bacterium; assembly: GCA_019415705.1. Taxonomy (GTDB): domain Bacteria; phylum Bacteroidota; class Bacteroidia; order Bacteroidales; family Muribaculaceae; genus CAG-873. The sequence continues at coordinate 31,170 of DXYS01000055.1, forward strand.
TTTTGGGTGCGGCCTTGACAGGCATCACGCGCTGAGGCTCACCCTGACGGGCCGACGCCACGCGGCGCTGCTCCTCTTCGCCGGGCAGACCCGGACGCGAGGTGCGGTAATTGTCATAGCGGCGCGGCATCTCGGGAGCAGCCTGCTTGACCTCGGGCTGACGGGGCTGCGGCTTGGGCTCCTCACCCTCGGCAGCCGGAGCCTCCTCACGCGGCGGACGCACAGGTATCTGAGCACGCATAAGAGCCGTCATAGCCTTGACATTAAGCTGATTGAGCATACCCTCAAACAAGTGGAACGACTCGACCTTATAGATTACCAGCGGGTCTTTCTGCTCGTAAGACGCATTCTGCACTGACTGGCGCAGCTGGTCGAGCTCGCGCAGATGCTCCTTCCAGAGCTCGTCGATGGTTACGAGCAACAGACCTTTCTGCCACTCCTTGACTATCGAGCGGCACTCTGTGTCAAACGCCTCCTGCAAGTCGACACGGAGGTTGAACACACGCTTGCCGTCGGTGATGGGCACGATAATCTTGCCGCGGTAATCAGAGTTCTCCAAGAGATTTGAGATAACCGGCATCGCAATCTCGCGTATGCGGTCGTTGCGGCGCGTCATGGCCTCCATGGCGGCGTCGCGCACACGCTCGATGCGGTCCTCACGGTCGAGACTGCGCCACTCGTCCTCGGTGAACGGAGCTTCGATAGTGAGCACCTTGTATAACTCGAGGCACAGGTCTGCATAATCCTGCGGCTGGTCATAAGTGGTGACGATATTCTCCACGCAGTCATAAAGCATGTTGGCGATATCGATGCCGATGCGCTCGCCGAGCAGGGCGTGATGGCGGCGGTTATAGATATACGTACGCTGTTTGTTCATCACGTCGTCATACTCGAGCAGACGCTTACGTATGCCGAAGTTGTTTTCCTCGACGCGTTTCTGAGCCTTCTCGATGGCGTTGGTCACCATCTTGTGCTCGATGGGCTCACCCTCCTGAAGACCGAAGCGGTCAAGCCACTTCATCATCGAGTCGGTGGCGAAGAGTCGCATCAGCTGATCCTCAAACGACACGAAGAAGATTGACGAACCCGGGTCGCCCTGACGGCCTGCACGACCGCGCAGCTGACGGTCGACGCGGCGTGACTCATGGCGCTCGGTGCCGATGATTGCCAGACCGCCGGCCTCTTTTACCTCGGGGGTCAGCTTGATGTCCGTACCACGGCCCGCCATGTTGGTGGCGATGGTCACGACGCCCTTCTGACCGGCCTGAGCCACAACCTGTGCCTCGCGCTGGTGCAGCTTGGCGTTGAGCACCTGACAGTCTATCTTGCGCATGTCGAGCATGCGTTTGAGCAGCTCCGATATCTCGACCGATGTCGTGCCCACGAGCACCGGGCGTCCGGCATCGCGCATCTTGACGATTTCGTCGATTACGGCGGCATATTTCTCTTTTTTGGTCTTGTAGACACGGTCGTTCATGTCTATACGTGCCACGGGGCGGTTTGTCGGGATGGTCACCACATCAAGTTTGTAGATGTCCCAGAGCTCGCCGGCCTCTGTCTCGGCCGTACCGGTCATACCGGCCAGCTTGTGATACATGCGGAAATAGTTCTGCAGCGTGATGGTGGCGAATGTCTGTGTGGCAGCCTCGACCTTGACGCCCTCCTTGGCCTCGATGGCCTGATGGAGTCCGTCGCTGTAACGGCGCCCCTCCATGATACGTCCGGTCTGTTCGTCGACAATCTTGATTTTGTTGTCGTCGATGACATACTCTATGTCTTTCTCAAAAAGCGTGTAGGCCTTTAGAAGCTGTGTGACGGTGTGCACGCGCTCGGCCTTGACGGCATAGTTCTGCATCAGCTCGTCCTTGCGAGCCTGACGCTCGGCCGGATCGGCGATAGACTCGACCTCAGACAGTTGCGAGGCGATGTCTGGCAGCACGAAGAAGTCGGGGTCGTCTGTCTTGCCGGTCAGCTCGTCGATACCCTTGTCTGTCAGCTCGACCGAACGGTTTTTCTCGTCGATGACAAAGTAGAGCGGATTGGTGACCGTGGGCATCTCGCGGTTGTTGTCCTGCATGTAGTAAGCCTCGGTGTCAAGCAGCGTACTCTTCATGCCCTCTTGGCTGAGGAACTTGATGAGCGCGCCGTTTTTGGGCAAGCCCTTATAGGCGCGGAAGAGCAGCAGAGCGCCTTCTTTCTTGACATCCTTGTCGTCAGAGGCGAGCTTTGCCTTGGCCTCAGTGAGAATCGACGTTACGAGACGGCGCTGGGCTTCGACGACTTTCTGCACGTTCTGTTTGTATTCGTCGAAATACTGGTCGTCGCCCTTGGGCACGGGACCGGAGATAATAAGAGGCGTACGGGCATCATCGATAAGCACGGAGTCGACCTCGTCGACGATGGCATAGTAGTGCTTGCGCTGCACCATGTCCTGCGGTGCCATGGCCATATTGTCGCGGAGGTAGTCGAAACCGAACTCATTGTTTGTGCCGAACGTAATGTCGCACTCATATGCGGCACGGCGTTCGGGCGTATTGGGTTGGTGTTTGTCAATGCAGTCGACCGTAGAGCCGTGGAACATGTAGAGCGGACCCATCCATTCCGAGTCACGCTTTGACAGGTAATCGTTGACGGTCACCACATGCACGCCGCGCTTTGACAGCGAACGTAGGAAGACGGGGAGCGTGGCCACGAGGGTCTTGCCCTCGCCTGTGGCCATCTCGGCGATTTTGCCCTGATGGAGCACGATACCGCCGATGAGCTGCACGTCATAGTGCACCATGTCCCATGTGATTTCATTGCCACCGGCAACCCAGTGATTTTTCCAGATAGCCTTGTCGCCCTCGATGCTGACGAAATCGCGTCCCTGACCGGCAAGCTCGCGGTCGAGGTCGGTGGCTGTGACCTCTATGGTCTCGTTGTGAGCAAAACGGGCGGCTGTCTCGCGCATTACGGCGAAAACTTCGGGCAGATGCTCGTTGAGTTTGTTCTCGATGATGTCGAGTATATCTTTCTCGTGTTTGTCAATCTTGTCCCAGACGGGCTGACGCTCGTCGAAAGGCAGGGTCTCGACCGTCGAGCGCAGCTCCTCGATGGCGTTGCGGTCAGGGGCGACGGCCGCGTCGATATCGGCACGCACGGCGTCTATGCGGCCTCGCAGCTCGTCGTTGCTCAGCGGCTCAAGCTCGGGACCGATAGCCTTGATTTTGTCGACAATGGGGCGTATGGCCTTGAGGTCGCGCTGCGACTTGTTGCCGAATAATTTGCTTAATACATTTACAAATGACATAGTCTATGATAGTTTTATTTTTTGCATGAAAAAGGAAATTGTCACGGGTGCATGCGTCCTGCGGTCGGTTGACATAGCCGCCACACAGACGCATAAACGTCACCGTCCTCGCGTCTCAGTCGAGTTCGAGAGCCGGCAGCGATGCACCGTTGGGCGAACGTATGCGCAGCAGGCGCGCAACTGTCGGGGCGATGACGCGCACATCGACAGGCGTGTGTATTTTCTGAGGCTTTACATCCGGCGCAAGTATAAATGCCGGAGCTGTCGAGGCAGCGATGCGGTGCACGCGGCTCACACGTTTGGGATTAGCCTCGCTGTGGTAATCGTCGACGACTTCCCAGCCGGGGAGCACGCTCATCACGAGGTCGCCGGCAGTCGAGAGGCTGATATTGCGTTTGAGGGCCTCGGAGTTAGGTCCGGCATCGCCCTCGAAAATCTGGTCTATCGTGTAAACGTCCTTTATTCCGCTCATGCGGGCGAGGAAGGCGGCAGCGGCTGTGCGCACGGCCTTCGCGTCAAGGTTTTTCTGCTTGATAAGGGCGTCATTGAGGAAGAAACGGCCTTTGTGATAGCCGCTGACCCATTCGCCGTCGCCATAGACGGCCATAAGGTACATATTGAGCAGAGAGCCCGCCTTGCGGGTCGAAAACTCTCCGTAAGGGATGTTCCACTGTTCGTCGTCGCGTCGCGAGGTCGAGCCGGGAGGTGTCGCGGCGAGGAATATCACCGCATTGCCGCCTGCGGTCGAGCGGTCGACTGTATTGAAAAGCTTCTCCAACTCACGGTCCAAGCGCAGATAGCTGTCCATCAGTTCAAAGCGCGTGTCAGGATTCTTGGAGTAGCCGTAGGGCCTGAGTGTATAGGCCACGTTGACCATGTCGACGCCGTCGTGTGTGCCTAACTTAAGATTGTCGATGATATCAGTAGCTACAGATGTCACCTCGGCATTGACCGGCGCGGCGTTTTTGAATATCTCATAGCGCTGCGCTCCGCGCGGGAAGACGTAGCGGAAAGGATAATGCTTGAGATGGTCGGGCAGATTGGGATAATCGGCCGGCTTCATCACCGGCGTCCAGCTCAGCGTGTCGAGACGCGATGCAAGCGGCGTCAGGCGGTTGCGCCCGGTGACGACAGCGGGTACGTCCTTATAGAAAGTCGTAGTGGCCCAGTTGCCGTTGGCGTCCGAAATCCACATGGCGCAGTTGGCCGCATGGCCGCCCAAGGCTATGGCCACCTGCGGGTCGGGTGCAACGGCATAGACCTGTGTGACACCGCCTCCGGCTATGCGCACTTCGTCAGCGAGAGTGGATGTCAGCAGATTGCGAGGCGAGTAGGTCTCGTTGGTGAAGTTACCGATGCTTGTATTATCTAACAATACCGGGGTGCTGCGACGCCCGGCTACATCATATATAAAAGCCTCGGAGATACCGTTGACTGACGGCGCGGCGCCGGTCATCAGCATGGCAGTGGCGGCCGTGGCGTCAAGAGGTGTGCCGTAGTCTGTGTTGGCTATCATCACACCGTCGCGCAGCAGACGGCGGAAACCGCCCTCGCCGAAATAGTCGCGAAGCAGGTCGATATAGTCGCGCTCGAGTCCGTCAACCATGATGCCGACGACAAGCTGCGGACGCGACTTTGACTCGGCGGCAGGCATAGTCATGCCGACCATCGAGGCGAGCAGCACAAGCATCAGACGTGATGAAACAGACTTATTAGTCAGCGACATTGTTATTTCTTATTCTTTTCTCTGATAGTCAGATAGATATAATTAGCCGAACGAATGAGGTCACAGAGCGCCAGAGGCACGAAAGCCGCATTGCCCGATTGATGTGTCAGCGGCCAGATGACTGCGAGACACACTATTGCCACAAAGTTAACAATTTGATACGACAATACGACTGTCTTGCACTTTTTTAACCAAATAAAAATCGTCGGGATTAGACACAGCGGATTGAGCCAGAGGTAAAGCCAGTTGGGCGACGTGGCCTCGTGGACTGACACAAAAATCAGGAATGTCAGCAGCAGACCCGTCAGTCCGAATACGCCGAACAGCACGGCGTCAAGCCAGCGTGTCACGCGTCCGCGTCGTATATCCCTGACTGTCATCACGATGACGAATATCAGCAGGTAAACCGAAACGGCCATAGGCGTCAGCAGCCAAGGCGTCGGGTGTTCTATAGCCGCATCGTCGCCCGTGTTGTTGAGCACGGCGACAGACTTGACCAAAGTTTTACCGCCATATGTGGCATCTGCGAGCTGCGCGTCTAAAACCACCGGGGCAAAGGCCTTCATGCGGTTGTCAACCGGACGGTCTATACCCGAGCCGAGCGCGAGATCGATACCGAACTGATACCACGGGTAGTTGCGGTGGTAGCGGCGCATGATGTCGCGGAAGGTGCCTAAACCGGCCACATCGTCCGTCGGTCGGCCGAGCACGATGCTGTCGCCGAGCGCGCGCTCCACGATGCGCAGCGGGCGCGTCGCACAGTTGTCGAGAACGTAATTGTAACGATATGTACGATTTTCTTCACGCAGATTCTCACCGATAAGAGCCACAAGGCGGCGTTTGGCCTCGGGAGTCATGTCCAAGCGGTGCTCGACGATGCGGCGTCCGTCGCGCAGATAATGCGACACCATGTACGGCCACGGCATAACCGTCACCCAGTAATCGGTCTCGCCTTTGACGAAACGATAGACAAAATTGGGCTGGTCGAAGTCATAAGTGCCGTAACTGATTGCGAAATCGCCCTCGGGCATGGTCACGCGCAGGGCCGAGTGACCCTCAAGTTCATAAATCTCAGAGCCGGGGTAGAAATTGACAAAACTCACCGTCGTATCTCCGGCCAAGACAGGCATCGCGGCCGGCGATATGACGGGCTGTGCGTTCACAACAAATGCCAGCAGCACAAACACACATATCAGATATACCTTTCGAATCATTGTATATCAATCAGTTTGTGAGTCTGCAACGACAGGCGCCAGCGCGGATGCGCGAGGATATAGGCCACGGTTTCGGCTATGTTCAAGCCCGAGCAGGGCTGCAGATACAGACGCGGCGCGGGCAGCAAGGCGGCTATGGCCTCTACATCCTGTCCCTGATAGACGATTTTCAGCTCATCGATGCGGTCTATGCCCCACGGAGCGTCTTTGGGCGAGCATGTCACCCAGTCGACCTCGGGCGCCACTGGCAGCGACCCGTTGGTCTCAATCTGCACGAAAAAGCCGGCCAACTTCAGTTTGCGCAGCAAGTCGCTGTCTAACTGCAGTGTAGGCTCGCCGCCGGTGATAACAAGATGGCGTGAGGCGTAGGCACTGACAGCGGCGACTATCTCGTCAGCGTCCATATCGCGGCCGCTCTGATGGGCCGTATCACAAAAGTCACAGTGACGGTTGCAGCCGCTGAAACGCAGAAATACGGCCGCCGTACCGGTGAAATAGCCCTCGCCCTGCAGCGAGTAAAATATCTCGTTTACTTTATATGTCCTTTTCATAAGAGGCAGTGTTACCCTCACTTTCCTGTATATCAACGCGATAACAGTTTTCTACCATATCGCAGATCCAACGCGCTAAATTCTCGGCCGTCGGATTGAAGTCGACCACGTCGTTGAGACAGCGGTGGTCGAGGCGGTCCAAGACCTGACGCTTGATGTCGGTGAAGTCGGTGACCATACCGTTGGCGTTCAGCTCCTTGGCACGGCAGTGGACGGTGACTATCCAGTTGTGGCCGTGGAGCGTCGTGCACTTGCTCTCATAGTCAAGTGCCAGACGGTGAGCCGCCGATATTTCGAGTCGTTTGGTGACGTAATACATTTGTATATGTTTGTATAAGCTTGTATATGTTACTATGCGTTTGTATCGTTCGCGGCGTTGAGTTCCTCGGGATATTCGGAGACAGGAATATCGTTTTTGGCCGCGATATCAAGCAGATAGCGCAACGCCGCCTCTCGTGTGTCCTCTATTTCACAGTCCTTGATGGCCTGTTTGAGATTCGACGAAAAGAAACCGACGGTCGGACACTGCCCGATGCCAAAGATACGCATAATTTCGTTACCGTCGACGGGATTGCGGCGCGCACGTTCGGCATCCTTGACCCTGATTTCCGAGAATTTCTGCTCGACGATGTCGAAATTGTCAAGGAAGCGCTGTTTTTTCTCCTCGTTTTTGCTCGTGATGTCGGCACGGGCCAGCGTCATCAGGTCATCGAGATCTTCCTCGGCATAATTCATCAGACGACGCACGGCGCTGTCGGTCACTTCGTCCTCGACAAGCGCTATCGGGCGCATATGCAGGTCGACAAGCTTGCGCACATAACGCATCTCGGCGCCCAAGGGCATGCGCAGACGCTTGAAGATGCGGGGTATCATCTTCGAGCCTATTAGGTTATGATTATGGAACGTCCACCCGGTAGCCTCGTCGTAGCGCTTGGTGACCGGCTTGGCTATGTCATGGAACAGCGCCGCCCAGCGCAGCCACTCGTTGTCAGAAACGGAGGCGACATTGTCAAGCACGCCGAGCGTATGATAGAAATTGTCCTTGTGGCCGCGGCCGTTGACAATCTCCACGCCTCGCAGCGCAGCAAGCTCGGGCAGGATTATCTTGAGCAGCCCGGTGCGCAGCAGCAGATCCCAGCCTATCGACGGACGCGGCGCGCGCATGATTTTTGATAGCTCGTCTTTGATGCGCTCGGCCGTGATTATCTCGATGCGGGCGGCATTGCGCCTGATAGCTTCAAAAGTCTCGGGATAAATCTCAAAATCGAGCTGTGTTGCAAATCGTATGGCCCGGAGCATGCGCAGCGGATCGTCGCTGAAGGTTATATCGGGGTCAAGCGGCGTGCGTATTATGCGACGACCGATGTCACCCAAGCCGTCATAGAAGTCAATGAGCTCGCCGAAGTCGGCTGCGTTGACCGAGATGGCCATGGCGTTGATGGTGAAATCGCGGCGCGCTATGTCGTCCTCCAATGTGCCGTCCTCGACAATAGGGTTGCGCGACTCGCGGCGGTATGACTCGCGGCGCGCGCCGACGAACTCCAACTCTAAGTCGCCGCGATGTATCTGCGCCGTGCCGTAGTTGCGGTAGACGGCCACATGTGTACCCTTACCCAACTCGCGGCCGACGGCCTCTGCAAGCTCGATACCGGGCCCTACTGTGACAAAGTCTATATCCTTGGAGTGTCGCTCTATGATTAGGTCGCGCACATAGCCTCCCACGACGTAGCAGGGGCGCCCCATCGCGTCGGCCACAGAGCCGACGGTCTTAAATATTTTACTTGAAATCTTCTCCTTAAGATTCATTACGTTCAGTCAAAATAAACAATCTCCTCGGGCGCTGTCGTCAGCTGCGTCATCGGTGCGCCGGCATTGACGACATAGGTGTTCTCAATGCCCACGGCGCCCACGCCGGGAATTACAAACTTAGGCTCGACGGCGATTACATTGCCGGCCTCAAGCACCGCGCGCGATCGCGGAGCGAGCACGGGCAGCTCGTTGATTTCTATGCCCACGCCGTGGCCGACGAAACCGGCATGCTGGCGGTGGCCCATGAAATTATTTTCCAAACCGGCCTCGCGTGCCATCGACACGGCTAATTCATAGAGAGCACGTGCTTCCGTGCCCTCGCGGCCTTTGTCGGCAATAGCGCGGCAGATGTCAATCGACAGTTTGTGGGCACGCACCGCCTCGGCAGGCAGTTCCTCCAAGGCGTAACACCGCGTCATGTCAGTCATGTAGCCGGTGAAGTCACCGTTGAGGTCGACCATTACGCTCTCTCCGGGTTTGATGAGTGTGCCGTCGGCGCCGACGG
>DXYS01000056.1 GCA_019415705.1 Bacteroidales bacterium
GGATGGTGGGGGAGAGGATGCGCCATGGGGAGGGGTAGAGGGTGTTGGCGCGGGTGCCGAGGTTTTTGACGAATCCTAAGGGGCGGTCGGCGTAGGGGAGGAGGACTATGCCGCGCGGGGCGCCGTCGGGCAGGGTGACGGCTTCGCGGCGCAGGTAGGCGAGGGCGGTCGCGTAGTCGACGTTGGCGCGTGGGAAGGCGTCGGGGGCCAAGGCGGTCGACAGGGCGAGGGCCTGCGAGGGGATGAGGTCGCGGCCTTTGACTGTGGCGGCTTCGACGCCGACCGACAGGCAGTCTAACGCGGAGGCTATCGAGCGCATGTCGTCAGCCAATGCGGCAGGCAGCAGCGAGAGTGTGTCGCCGACGGCATAGGTCTCGTAATCGCCTGCGGTCCACGAGGCGGGGATGCCGGGAGTCTGCGTTTTACGGTCGCCGCCCTTGGTGCGGGCTTTTTTGTCTCGGCCGGCGCGGTCTGCCGACGGCTCGCCGTCTTTGACAAGGGCACACATGAAGAGGCCTTCGCCGCGCGTGCGGCCCGGAATGAAGCGGTAGCAGTCACGGTGCGTGTCGATGCCGCGGCTTATAGCGGGGTAATCGCTGAGGCAGAGGGGCATGGTGTGTGCGCCGAGTGTGCGGCAGATCCAATCGATATTTTCCTCATTTTCAGCGCGGTTAAAGGTGCATGTGCTGTAAAGCATGACACCGCCGGGGCGCAGTGCGGGCCATAGGTTTTCGACAATCTCGCGCTGGAGGGCGGCGCAGTCGGCGACGAGGCGCGGTGACCACTGGCTGACTGCGTCAGGGTCTTTGCGCATCATGCCTTCGCCGGAGCAGGGGACGTCGGCGATGACGATGTCGAATGTGTCGCGCAGACGGCCGAGACGCGCGGTGTCGCCGCGGCTGACGATGACGGCGGGTGAGCCCCATTTGGCGATGTTCTCGGCGAGGATGGGGGCACGCTTGCGGTCGAACTCGTTGGCCACGACAAGCGAGCCTGCGGGCAGGGCGTCGATGGCGGCAGTTGTCTTGCCGCCGGGGGCTGCGCAGGCATCGAGGAGGCGCAACGGGCCGTGTCCGGCGGTCAGCGAGGCGATGACGTCCCGCACGGCCATCGACGAGGCGTCCTGCACGTAATAGAGGCCCTGATGCAAGGCGGGGTCGAAGGTGAAGGCCGGGCGGCTGTCAAGGTAAAATCCTGTGGAACACCAGTCGACGGGTGTCGCGCCGTCGGGGCGGACAATGCCACGTGATGCGTTGACTCTGACCGAGGTCTCCGGCTCGGTCGACATAAGCACGTCGGGCAGCTCGGCGAGGCCGATGTCGCGCATTGATTTGACAAAGTCGTCGGGGAGCGTCATTGCAGTCGGGATTTTAGCAGGGCCTCGGCCTCGTCACGCAGATAGGGCAGAGCGACGCGGTAGTAGCCCGGCATGTCGGGGTGGAACACTCCGAGATAGGCCTCGGAGACGCGGATGCCGTAATGCAGCTCGAGGATGTAGCGGTAGATGCTGACCTGCAGGGCGTAATGGTTGTAAGTGGTGTCCTGTAGTGTCGAAATCGGCCGTCGGGCTGTGCGGCCGTAGCAGTTGTCGAGGACGCGGCCCTCGGGCGAAACGACTTTGGTGGAGCGTTTCCAGTCGTAGATTACGAAACGGCCGTCAGGAAGCCGCTCGAGGAAGTCGAGGGTGCCGGCGATGCGATAAGGCTCGCTGTAGATGCGCCACTCGCTGCGGTAGGGCTGCAGAACGAACTCGCGGGCGAAGGCAAGAAAGCGGATGAATGTGGGGTCACACTCCGACCCCGGGTCAGGCTCGCAGCCGAGATAGTGGCGCTCGATGCGCTCGTGCATCAGTGTGCCGGCCTCGCGTGCCTCGCGGCCTTTGCGCTCCCACTCGTCCAAGAGTCTGCGCCGCTGAGCCTCGTCGCCGCGCGATTTGGCCGTAGCCCAGTAGTCGGCGTCGAATTTCTCGAAACAGTCCTCGACGATGGTCGTCACCGAGTCAAAGACCTCGCCGCCGAGGGTGTAGGTGTGGGTCTCTGCATCAAAACAGATGTGCGGGTCGCGGGGGTGGGCGTTGAGTCTGTTGAAATCCATCTCAGATGCGTAAATTCAGGCGCGGCTGTCAGTCGGCTTTCTCGTCGTTGCCCTCGGGTGTGGTGGTGAGTCGTACAAGCTCGATGCGGTTGGCCGATTTGCGGAGAATGTCAAGCCGGGTGTTGCCTATGACGACGGTCTCGCCCTCGGAGGGGATGGTGCCGGTCGACTGCAGGATGTAGCCCGCAATGGTCTGATAGCCTTCGTCTTCGGGAATGTCGAGGTCAAACTCCTCGTTGATTTCGGCAATCTCGCAGCGTCCCGAGAGCTCGTAGATGCCGTCGGCTATGCGTCGCGATGTCGGGCGCGACTTGTCGTGTTCGTCCTGTATGTCGCCAAAAATTTCTTCGACGAGGTCCTCGAGTGTGAGCAGTCCGGCCGTGCCGCCGAACTCGTCGATGACTATGGCCACCGAGTGCTTCTGCTGGAGCATGCGGCGCATCATCTTGTTGGCAAGCAGGTTTTCGGGGGCATAGAGCACGGGGCGTATGTGCTGACGCCAGTCGCTCTCAGGGTCGAAGAGCTCGCGGACGTGGATGTAGCCGCGTATGTCGTCTATGTCGTCGTTGTAGACGAGTATCTTTGAGCGGCCTGTCTCGGTGAAGAGCTTCGAGAGGTCGTCGCGGGTGGTTGTGGCGATGTTGACGGCGATAATCTCGTTGCGCGGTATCATGCAGTCACGCACATGTGTCGACGAGAAGTCGAGGGCGTTCTGAAAGATTTTGACCTCGTTCTCGACGTGGGTCTGAGTCTCCTCCATGGTGTCGATTGTCTCCTCGATGTAGTCGTTGAGGTCGCCGATTGAGATAAGGCGCAGCGTGGCCTTGCGGTCCTTGATGCCGAGCAGTCTCATCAGACAGCGCGAGAGCCATGTCGAGAAGAGCGACAGCGGATAGAGCACGATATAGAAGACGTAGAGCGGCAGGGCGAAGATTTTGAGCGACGAGTTGGGGTTGATGCGGAAGATGGTCTTGGGCATAAACTCGCCGACGAGCAGTATGACGGCCGTTGATATGAGAGTCTGTTCGATGAGCACGACAGCCTCACTGTCGGTGTAGCGGTAGAGCCACGGCTCGAGGAGCGCCGCGGCTCCCATGCCGTAGATGACGAGCATGATGTTGTTGCCCACGAGTATCGACGAGATGAAGAACTCGGAGTTGGCGTAAAAGCGGTTGATAATCGAGGCAATCACGCCGCCGCGCTTGACGTCAATCTCGACGCGCACACGGTCGGATGTGACGTATGCTATCTCGGCTCCGGAGAAGAGGGCCGAAAACAGAAGCGAGATTGCGGCGATTATAATCCAAGTGGTGAGTGTCATTGTTTTACGAGGATTTGGAGAGTCGGGAATATATTATTGAGTCACGCGCCGCGGCGGAGTGACGGTTTGGTCGGTTGAGCGCTTGAGAGCCTCGGGGGTATTGCCCGATATGTCATAGGGTGTGCCGGTCGGCCGGGACGTCGGGCGCTCGACCCGTCGCGGAGCAGCCGGGCGGCGGCGTGAGGCCTGCGTCGGAGCCTCGACGACGCTGTCGGCGTCGGTGCTGTCTGCCGGCATTGCCTCAGGGGCGGAGTCAGGGCGTCGGCGCTCGATGGGTATGATGCCGGTCGGACGGTTGATGGAGTAGGCCGTCATGTTTTCGTTAGACTCGAAGCCATAACCCTCGATGATGCGGTCAGAGCGCACGATGTGTATGAATGAGTCGGTGTAGACCAAGCGTTTGGCCTGATCCCAGAAAAGCTGCTGCGAGAGGAAGCTGTCGCGGAGGGTATTGACCATCACGACGTGGCCGTCAAGACGCCACAGGCGCTTACGGCTGAAATATGTCGCCGTGTCACAGGTCATTGTCGCATCCGGACGCATCGCGAGGTCATACTGCTGCAGGTCGAGACCCTCGGGAAAGCGCCAGAAAGGCTCGGCGGCTTCCTCGAACATCTGCCAGCGCGGAGTCGACAGGTGATAGCGGGTGTAGCCCGAGTCGGAGATAAATGTCTCGACATCCAAGGTGGTCATGGTCGGCGTGTGATTGCCGTCGGAGATGTTGGCCACATAGGCGCGCTCCTTCTCGCCGCACGACATGGCTGCCGCACCGAGAGCCACGACAGCCGCAAGCAGCAGCCGCATGGATGTCGCCTGTGAGCGTCGCCGCGAGGTCGCGTCTATGTCGTCTGAGTCTATGTCCATCAATAGATACGGCTCTTACGGAACCACATCTCGTTGAAGTTGATGCCGAGAGTGAGGTTGATGTAATTCTCTTTGATAAGCGGGTTGGGGTAGGCCTGACGGTGACGCCACTCGACGCCGAGCGACACGATGGTCTTGAACGAGGGCACGGGCAGGCCGAAACCAATCGACAGGCCGTACTCACGCAGGTTGTTGTCGCGGATGCGCAGATAGTCGCGGTTGAAGAAAGCACCGGCGCGATACTGCACGCGCTGCAGATAGCTGCCGCGGGGACGGGGTGTGTACTGCAGACCGCCGGCGATTTTGTAGCGGTCGGCTAACTGCGGTGTGACGCCGTCCTGCTCTACGCCGCGATATTTTGTCTTGCTCCAAGGCTGATATGTGAAATCGCCTTCGAGGAAGAGGCGGTGGTCATATTCGTATGCAAGACCGACGCCCCATGTTTCCGACAGGGAGTAGTTGCCTTTTAACGGAATATTCTCGATTTCTTCGGGAGCGTTCTGCTGATTGTTGACGTCGTAGGAGTATGTTTTGGCGTGGCCGTGCATGTCTTTTTTGGGGCTGTAGACGATGCCGGCGGTCAGGCGGTGGCGGGGATGGATATAACGGCTGTACTGCAGACCGATGTCCATGCGCCAGTCACGCACCTCCAACTGGCGCTCGAAGAGTGTCGTAGAGCCGCCGTCAGTGGTGATATAACTGTCGTTATAATTATTGCCGAAAAGATATGCGAAGTTTACGCCGAGCGCGAAGCCGTTGAACGGGCGGTAGCCGACGCCGAGATAAAGCTGGTTGATGGAGCCTGAGCCCTGACGGTCGGCGACACCGTCGTCGATGTCATTGCCGAACGCATAGCCGACCGACGAGTACGGCAGCACGCCGAGACTCGCACCGAGGCCTTTCCATACGGGGACCTGCATGGTGATGTAGTCGAGGCCGCCGCCATAGCGTTTTTCGGAGAGGTTTTTGCCTCCGACACTTTCTTTCTGCCAGAGAGTGGTGAAGTCGACACCCATGTCGAAGAGGAAAGTCAGCGAGTCGCACATGGCGTATGAAGCCGGGTTCATGACATTAATCTGACGGCCTGAGTTCATGGCATAGCCCACGCCGCCCATGGCGCGCTGGGCCGATGTGGCGTTGTCGCCGAGTATGCCGTAGCCATAACGTGAGTATGGTGTGAGAGTCGAGTTCTGGGCCGTTACGGCAGCCGAGCCTGCGAGCAGCATTGCTGCGAGGCCGGATAGCACTTTAGATAATTTCATTATGGTTTATTATGCTGTTTAATCCTTTTAATACGAGGTTATGGTCAATGGTCACATCAAAATCAAGCCGTCCGGCCACAAGTTCGGCCGAGCCGCCTGTGAGCACCACAGTGCGGTCATCGCCCGGCAGTTGCGAGCGATAGTAGAGTATTTCGGCCACCACGCCGTTGATGGCGCCGGCTCTGAGCGCTGTCTCTGTGTCGTAGCCCCACAGCGGACAGTCACCGTCGGTCTCGACAAGCGGCAGACGCGCCGTGAAGGCGTTGAGCGCCTCGAGACGCATGAAGATGCCCGGGGCGATGTTGCCTCCGACGAAGACACCGTCGGCCGAGAGGACGTCGTAGGTGATGGCCGTGCCGAGGTCGACAACTAATGTCCATGCTCCCTGCGGAGCCATGCCCATCGCTCCGGCTACGGCGGCCACGCGGTCGAGGCCGAGAGTCTCACGTGTGCGGTAGCCGATGGTCAGCGGCAGCGGTGTCGATGCGCTCAGCTCGATGAAACGGCTGCTACGCGAGGCCACGGCGTCGACGATACGCTCGTCGCGCGCGGTGACCGTCGAATATATTGCCGCGTCAAACTTGGCGCCGGGGCCGCAAACTTTGTCGGCAAAGCCGATGATGGCGTCAGCGTCAAGCTCGCGGCGGCTGTCATAGCCGATTAAGCTGTCGTCGCGCCACACTCCGGTTTTGACGGCCGTGTTGCCCTGATCGATGGTGAGTTTGAGTGCCATACAGTCGGCAAAAGTAATAATTAGCCTCCGAAAAAGTCTAAAAATCTTTAATTTTTAACTATTTATTAAGATATAAAGCTATAAGCCCTATAGGGCGCATAGGGCCTATAATGACTTTAAGGGCCGTAATGTTGCTAACTGCAAAATTATTTGTATATTTGGGGATTGCCTTAATAAGTACCTTAAAGTCTGTTATGATGAAAAATATTTTGCTATCAGCCTTTTTTGCAGCGGCGTGTTTTGCGACGGCTGCGGCTACGGAGCCGGTCTATCTTGATGAGACGCGGCCGATTGACGAGCGTGTCGAGGACGCGCTGTCAAGGATGACGCTTGACGAGAAAATCGCCATGCTGCATGCACAGTCAAAGTTTTCGTCGGCGGGTGTGCCGCGTCTCGGCATCCCGGAGATATGGACCACAGACGGTCCGCACGGCATCCGTCCCGAGGTGCTGTGGGACGAGTGGCGTCAGGCTGGGTGGACTAATGACTCATGCACCGCATTTCCTGCGCTAACCTGTCTCGCCGCCACATGGTCGCCTGACATGGCGTCGCTCTACGGGCGCAGCATCGGCGAGGAGGCACGTTACCGCAAGAAAGACATGCTCCTCGGGCCCGGTGTCAACATATACCGCACGCCGCTCAACGGCCGCAACTTCGAGTACATGGGCGAAGACCCGTATCTCGCCTCTAAGATGGTGGTGCCTTATATCCGAGGCGTGCAGAGCAACGGTGTGGCGGCCTGTGTCAAGCATTTCGCGCTCAACAATCATGAGGTCAACCGTCACACCACCAATGCCGTAGTCGATGACCGCACGCTCTACGAAATCTATCTGCCGGCTTTCAGAGCTGCGGTCGAGGACGGAGGAGCGTGGGCCGTGATGGGCAGCTACAATCTTTACAAAGGCATACATGCGAGCCATAACCGCCATCTGCTCAATGATATATTGAAAGGCGAATGGGGCTTTGACGGCGTGGTCGTGTCAGACTGGGGCGGCGCGCACGATACTGACGAGGCCATCGCGGGCGGTCTGGACATAGAGTTCGGCACGGGCGCTGAATATGATAATTATTATCTCGCCAAGCCATATCTCGACCGCATCAAAGACGGCCGTGCCGGCACGGCCGAGCTTGACGACAAGGTGCGCCGCATACTGCGCCTTGCTTTCCGCACCAATATGAACACGCGGCGGCCGTTCGGCGCGCTGTGTTCGCCCGAGCATGTCGCCGCGGCCCGACGCATAGGCGAGGAGGGCATTGTGCTGCTTAAAAACGAAGGCGGTGTGCTGCCTGTTGATACCGAGCGCGTTAAGAAAATCGCGGTTATCGGCGAGAACGCCGTCAAGATGATGACGGTCGGCGGCGGCAGTTCGTCGCTGAAAGCCAAATATGAAATTTCGCCCTTGGAGGGTATTCGCCGACGCTTTGGCGACAAGGCCGAGGTGGTCTATGCCCGCGGCTATGTCGGCGATACGTCGGGTGAGGCTGACGGTGTCACGACCGGCCAGAATCTAAAAGACAGCCGCACGGCTGCCGAACTCGTCGATGAGGCCGTAAAAGCGGCCGCGGCGGCTGATGTCGTGATTTTTGTCGGAGGTCTCAACAAATCGCCGCATCAGGACTGTGAGGACACCGACCGCGCGGGTCTCGGACTGCCTTACGGGCAGGACGAGCTGATTGCCGCGCTCGCCAAAGCCAATAAAAACTTCGTGGCGATCAGCATTTCGGGCAATGCCGTGGCGATGCCTTGGATAAAGAGTGTGCCGGCTGTCGTGCAGGCATGGTATCTCGGCTCGGAGTGCGGCAACGCGCTTGCCTCAGTCCTGTCGGGCGATGTCAATCCGTCGGGCAAGCTGCCTATGACTTTCCCGGTGGCGCTGACCGATGTCGGCGCCCACAGCGAGGGCGAATATCCCGGCACGCCGCGCGCCGACGGCTCGAATATTGTGGACTGCAACTATGGCGAAGGCATATTTGTGGGCTATCGCCGCGATATCAAGCCTTTGTTTGCTTTTGGTCACGGACTGAGTTACACGACGTTTGATTACGGTAAGCCCGAGGTCAGTGACACTCGGATGACAGCCGACGGCAGCATAAAGGTCACGGTGCCCGTCACCAATACCGGCAAACGTCCCGGCGCCGAGGTCGTGCAGCTCTATATCAGCGACATCAAATCGTCGCTGCCCCGTCCGAACAAAGAACTTAAAGACTTCCGCAAGGTGACGCTTGAGCCGGGCGAGACCGTCGAGGTCGAGTTTGAGATTACTTCTAACAAGCTTGCCTATTTTGACGACCGGCGCCACGAGTGGGTGGCCGAGCCCGGCGAGTTCCGTGCCCTCATCGGCTCCTCCTCAGCCGACATCCGCCGCACGGTAGGTTTCGAGTTAAGATAGATAAAATAGCTATTATAGCTAAGATAGGCCCTATAAGCCCCATAGGGCCCATATGGCCTATAGGCAAATTGCAAATAAAATTTGCATTTGCGCTCGACTTATTCGTATCTTTGCACTCAAATACAGATATATCATACTTTTAAGCTAATTACTTAATTAATTTTTTTCATGAAAAACTTTTTAGTATCAGCGCTTATGGCTGCCACTACGGCTGTGTCGTGTATGGCTGCCGAGAGCGTCACTTCGCCTGACGGCAAAATCAGCCTTAAATTTGACATCAGCGACACAGGCACACCCTGCTACGAAGTCTCTTACCGCGGGCAGTCACTTATCGGCCGCTCGGAGCTTGGCTTTGATGTCAAAGGCAGCACGGGTTTCAAATCGGGCATGACTCTCGTGTCGGCCGCCACGTCGTCGTCCGACTCTTACTGGACGCCGGTGTGGGGCGAGAACGACTCTATCCGTGACAACTACAACCAGCTGTATGTAAAGCTCGAGAATAAGAAGGCCAAGACCAAGATGGACATCGTCTTCCGTGTGTTTGACGACGGCGTGGGCTTCAGATACGTCTTCCCGCGACAGAGTCGCAAGTCACTCACTGTCACTGACGAGCTGACACAGTTTGCGATGCCCGGCGACATCACGGCGTGGTGGATCCCCGGCGACTATGACACACAGGAGTATGAATATACGCGTTCGCATCTGAGCGAAATCCGCGGCATCAACGAGAAGAACGGTCACACAGGCAACGTGTCGCAGACCTCGTTCTCTCCGACCGGCGTGCAGACTTCGCTCATGCTCAAGGCCAACGACTCGACATATCTCAATCTTCACGAGGCTGCTCTGATTGACTTCCCGGCGATGCACCTCAACTTAGACGACAAGACGATGGTGTTCACCTCATGGCTGACTCCCAACCGTGACGGCGACAAGGCCGTGGTCAAACTGCCCTTCGACACCCCGTGGCGTGTCATCATGATAGGTGACCGCGCTACCGATATCCTCGCCTCTAACCTCGTGCTCAACCTCAATGCCCCCACCGACTACACCGACACTTCTTGGATTAAGCCTGTCAAATATATGGGCGTATGGTGGGAGATGATTACCGGCAAGAGCTCGTGGGCTTACACTGACGCCGAGAACTTTGACCTCGCCACATTTGACTACTCCAAGGCCAAGCCCAACGGCAAGCACGGCGCAAACAACGAGAACGTCCGCCGCTATATAGACTTCGCCGCCGACAACGGTTTCGACCAGCTGCTTATCGAGGGTTGGAACATCGGCTGGGAAGACTGGTTCGGCAAGGAGAAAGACTTTGTCTTTGACTTCATTACCCCTTACCCCGACTTTGACATCAAGGCCCTCAACGACTACGCCCACTCAAAAGGCATCCGTCTGATGATGCATCACGAGACCTCCGGCTCGATTCCCAACTACGAGCGCTGGATGGATAAGGCCTACGACCTGATGAATCAGTACGGCTATAACTCTGTCAAGAGCGGCTATGTCGGCAACATCCTCCCCAAAGGCGAGAATCATTATAATCAGAACTCGGTCAACCACTATCTCAAGGCTGTCAAGAAAGCCGCCGACAAGCACATCATGGTCAACGGCCACGAGGCCGTACGTCCGACGGGTCTCTGCCGCACATATCCCAACCTTATCGGCAACGAGAGCGCCATGGGCACCGAGTACCGCAACATGTCGCCCGGCCATGTGACCATACTGCCGTTCACACGCCTCAAAGGCGGTCCGATGGACTTCACGCCCGGCATCTTCGAAATGGATATGAGCACCTTTGTCCCCGGCAGCACAGAGCATAAGAAAGCCACAGTCGCCAATCAGCTTGCGCTCTATCTGACGATGTACTCGCCTCTGCAGATGGCCGCCGACCTGCCCGAACACTATGCCGCCAAGCCCGATGCCTTCCAGTTTATCAAGGATGTGCCCGTTGACTGGTCGAAATCAATCTATCTCGACGCCGAGCCGGGCGAGTTTATCGTCGTGGCCCGTCGTGACAAGAAATCCGACGACTGGTATGTGGGCGGAGTCACCAACGGCGATGCGCGCAACTATGAGCTCAAGCTCGACTTCCTCGAGCCGGGCGCAAAATATCAGGCCAAGCTCTATTTTGACGGCGTCACGGCCGATTACGCCAAAAATCCCGCGAGCTACCTGATTACGACATTCGATGCAGACAGCACGACCGTCGTGCCCGTCCGCATGGCCCGCGGCGGCGGTTTTGCCCTCCAGCTCAAAAAAATCAACTGATCGAAAAAAGTACCTTAGAGTACTTTACTTATATACACGAGGCCGCGCTATTTGGCGCGGCCTCGTGTATATTTTGTGGGTTGTCAGTCGAGGACGGTGGAAAGGATGATGCGGGGTGAGGCGCTTGAGCGGGCGTCGGCAGTGTTCCAGCCGACGGTGACTGTGGCCTCTTCGCCGGGCATCAGGGTGATGTAGTTGTCTGAATAAGTGACGGGGAGTATCTGGTCACCGTCATCGGCCACAAGGTTGAGACGGGCCATCACGACGGGCTGCTGCGATGTGTTGGCTATCACCGCAGTGCCGGCGACAGAGCCGTCGGCAGCGGCACGGCCCACGGTCCATGAGCGGAGCACGGGCGCGGCAGGCTTGCGGTCGAGCAACGCGCGATAATTACCCTCCTCGCGGCCGCGCAGATAGACGTTGTGTGACAGCTCGCGGCCGTCGGCATCAGTGAGGCTCAGGCAGACAAACTCGACGGGTGTCTGCTCGTCGAAGTCGGCCGGACGGCGCATCAGCGGCGTGGTCGTGTCCTCGGCCGGGCTGACTGCGGCGCTGCGCGTAGTGAGGAGTTTGCCGTCGATGTCATAGAGGCTGAGCTTGGCGGTGAGGTTGCGGCGGTCGCCGGCGCTGATATTGACTACCTCAATGGAGTCGGTGCGCTGATTCCACTGTATGTGCAGCGGCTCGCATGCTTTCTTGACGCCGAAGAAGCCGGCCGTCGGCTCGAGATAATAATCGTAGGTCTGCCATACCATTGATGGCTCGGCGGGATGGCTCATCCATATCAGCAGGCCCTGACGGTGAGGGCTTCGGGCCTCATACATGGCGCGATAGCCCTCATAATTGGTCAGCTGGGCGCGACGGGCAAACTGCTCGGCCGACTCTGACTCGCCGAGGGCCTTGGCGTTGAGTTTCATGAAGCTGTTGCCGTTCTGGGCGCCCCCGTAAGTGAAGTCGCGGTGTGCCCAAGCGAGGTCCAAAGGCCATGCGGCATCACGGCCGAGCGCGCGGAGTGTGCCCTCAGGGGTCATGACGTTAGGCATGCCGCGCTCGCTGTGCAGGCGGTCTATGCCGCTCTGCAGGTGGAAATATTCGGCGGGACGCAGCGCTCTGTAAGGACCAAAGCCGGAGACGACTCCTGCAGCCGAATGTGAGATATAGTGCATGTCGGGATGGAGCTCGGCGACAGTGGCGCGCAGGGCGCTGTCAAGCGATGCCGGCGGATTGCCCTCGTTGCGGCCGCAATAGAGGGCGATAGACGGGTGACGGCGTATGCGCTTGACATAGTCACGCGCGTTGTCGACAAACATCTCCTCGTTGTCAGGGTTGGGGCCGTCGCCGGGATTGGCGAGCCAGAAATCCTGCCATATCATCACTCCGTAACGGTCGCAGGCGTCATAAAACTCCTCGTCGGCTGTCTGGCCGACCCAGTTGCGGATAAGGGTGTAGTTCATGCGGGCGTGGTTGCCGACTGCGGCGTCATATTCGCGGCCGCGATAGGCGAGATTGTGCTCGGGGAAGCCCCAGTTGCCGCCCCGGCCTACGAATCGACGTCCGTTGACATACATATTAAGTATGCCGTTGTCCTCGGTGTAAGTCATCTGACGTATGCCCGTGTTGAAGTCGGAGCGGTCAGACTCGCGGCCCTTGACTGTGGCGGTAAATGACGACGGATAGAGCACCTGCGCGCCATAACCGGCAGGCCACCACAGAGCCATGCGACGGTCGGCGAGCTGCGTGAACTCCGCGGGCGAGAATGTCACAACAGAGTCTGCGCCGGCTGCGAGTGTCACTTTGCGGCAGGCCTTGATGTCATCGCCGATGGTCAGACAGAGGTCGACGTCGACCCGGCGGCGCGAATTGTTGGTGACGACGACCGAGGCCGTGAGAGTGGCTGTGGTGTCAGGCAGTGCGAGGACAGTGCTGACCATCGGGTCGGCGAGCGCCACGGGGCCGCGCTCGGTCAGGCGCACGTCGTTCCAGATGCCTATGTTGCGGCCGCGCACGGTCGTAATCCAGTCCCAGCCCACGGAGGCGTGGAATGTAGGGTTGTCGGCGCCTAATTTGCCGCCGTTCTTGCCTGTGCTCGCAGTGGTCTTGGTGTGGGTCTCGCCGGGAGTAGCGGGTTTGTATATCCTGACGGCCAAGTGATTGACACCTTGCTTATTGAGCAGCTTTGTGACATCAAACGAGCCGCGACGGAATGCGCCGTCGATGCGTCCGAGATGTGTGCCGTTGAGCCATACGTCGCCCTTCCAGTTGACACCGTCAAACTCGAGGCTGCGCTGCGCGTCAGAGCGTCCGCGTGGAGTCTCAAATGTCGTATAGTACCAGAAATCCGTATCAAAGAAATTTTCGGAAATCTGCAGTTCATCCTGCATATGGTTAGGGTCAGGCACGGCGCCGTTGTCGATATATGATGTGAGGACGGTGCCGGGCACGGTGGCAATCATCCACGGCGCGGTGTCAATCTCGCCGGTCGAAAGCTCCTCACCCGTAGCCTCGGGAATCTCCCTTACGGGTTTAAGACGCCAGTCGCCACCGTCAAGTGAGCGGCTGTCGCGGACGTGGGGCGTGACGGTGACACCGCGGCGGCCGATGGCCTTAAGAGAAGAAATGGCGTATGTTTTATCGGGCTTGCCCCACATGTCGATGCGCACGAAGCGGGCCTCGGGACGGCCTCCGAAACGCACTGTGTCAGCGAGCGCGTCGGCAAAGCCTTCGCGCCATTTGACGCCGTCATTTGAAAGAGCCACGCGGGCACGCTCGGGGCGGTCAATCCAGCCGGTCACGAGCATGTCCAATGCGGCCGGAGCACCGAAGTCGACCATCACCCACTGCTCGCCGCCGTGGAGGCTGCGCCAATAGTTATCTTTATCGCCGCCGTTGGTCAGCCAAGTGGCTGTCTTGTCATAATCAGCCTGTGACGAAGCGAGCGCACGGCGACGGAAAGCCACATCGCGGTCGGCGCCCGTGCGGTCAGCGGTCACTGTCGGGGCAAAACATTCGTCTGGATTGCCGGGATAGACGCCTATGCCGCGGTTATACTGCTGAGCGACCGCCGTCGGCGCGCAAGCGAGCGCCAAAACCGCAGCCGCTAAGCTATTTACCAGTTTCATAGTGAGTTATGTGATTTTAGGTATGTGATGAAGTTGATTGTTTCACAAAGTTAATTTTTACATCAATAAAAACCAATTAATTTATGTAAATTTGCAAAACTAACAGAATTGATATTCACTACAATGCGTTTGTTTTTTACTCTTCTTATCCCTGTCATTGCGCTTGGCATGACGGGATGCTCCGGCAATAACGGAGCCAACGGTAACAGTACGGACATTCTTGCCGCACAGAATGATTCTTTAAAAACTCAAAACGAAGAATTGGGTCTGTTTATTAATACCGTGGCAGAATGCATCGACAGCATTTCCATCGACGACATTTCGATAGTCATCAACTCACAGGAGTCTCCGGTTAACAAACGTCAACTCCTGCTCAACAAGATTTCACGTATTTCGTCGACTCTCGAATCTCAGAGACAGAAAATCGCCGAACTGTCGGGTCGCATCGACACGCTCAATCCCGCAACCCGCAATCTCCGCACCCTGATTGACAATCTAAAGAGTCAGATTGAATCGCGCGAGGCCACAATCGCCGACCTTAAAAAGCAGTTGGAGGACAAAAATGCCGATATCGGCAAACTCAAGACCGAGGTGACAGGCCTCAAAACAGAGGTGAAGGAGCTCAACGCACTTACCGAGCAGCAGGAAGAGGCGCTCACCGAACAAGATAAGATGCTCAACACCGCCTATGTCAAAATAGCCACTCAGAAGGAGCTCAAGGAGTGCGGTCTACTGACCGGCGGTTCGATTTTCAAAAAGAAAAAATTAGACACATCTGCCATGGATGTCAAATACTTCGAGCAGATTGATATCAGGAAAAAGACCGAGTTTGACATCCCCGGCAAAAAGGCAAAAGTCCTGACGGCAATGCCCGAGGGGTCTTACACTCTGACCAACTATGGCGACCGTGCCAAACTCACTGTGACCAACCCTACAAAATTCTGGAGCGTATCTAACTATCTCATCATACAGTATAAATGAGACTTTGTCGTATAATCTCTCTCGTTGCCCTGTTGCTTACACTGTCGTTGCCGGGCATCGCCCGTGAGCACAAAGTGCAGCGAGGCGAAACTTACGAATCAATAGCAAAGCGTTACGGGGTCAGTGTACAAGCTCTTCGTGAAGCCAATCCGCGCCATAAGAATTGTCTGACAGGCTTGCGCATCGCCATACCCGACCCGCCGCCACCTCCTCCCAAGCCAAAGCCCAAGCCTGCTCCGGCACCGGTGGCGACAAAACATCCTGTGCAAACTCATCAGCACACCCACTCCAACAGCAGCGGCCACACCTCCAATCAATCAGGACACTCAAGTCCACAGCAAGTACAGGGGCGCACCCAATGCACAGTGTGCCACGGCACCGGAGATTGTGCTGCCTGCCACGGCACCGGAGACACTCCGCAGGGGCCGGTACCAATATGCGGCCCTATTGTGTTTGACCCCGGGTGTCTGCTCTGCGGCAGAACGGGCAAATGTACTAACTGCGGAGGCACGGGATATGTGACAGCAGCGCGCGAAGCCTATAATCAGGCACGCTACGAGTCTCAGCGTGCCATCCAAAGGAATTCTAATTCCGGCTCGGAGGAACTCAATCTGCGCTATCCCGACCATCAGAAATATAACGACAGCCGCGGAAAATTCAACAATCGGAAGTATCAACGTGAGCGTCAGAGCACATGCAGTTCGTGCAAGGGCACGGGAGTCGACCCATATCCGAAAAAGAGAGCCGGCTCGCGTTCAATCTATCACCATCCGGGAGGCACAAAATGTAAATATTGCGGACAGTATAATGATCATTATCATGATAAATGCTACTCCTGTGTTCCGTAGCAACCGCCTGACAGATTTTGGCGCGACTGCGTGACTGATTGTTGGCTGTTTCGTTGAAAAGCATTAACTTTGCAAAGCAGTGTCGCCTTGTCTCTGCGGCAATCGTAAAAACAGAATCAACGCATTAGACAGCAACACAATAGAAGCTTGTAATTTTTTAATGTAAGACTATGTCTGTCAACGATAAATTTGAAATGGTCGCCAAGACCTTCGCCGGTCTTGAATATGTGCTCGCAGAAGAGCTTCGCGGCCTCGGCGCCGAGAATGTAGAGCCCGGCAAACGCATGGTGTCGTTCTACGGCAATCTCGAGACGCTTTACCGTGCGAATCTCTGCTGCCGCACGGCGCTGCGCATCCTCAAGCCCTTTTACAGTTTCAAGGCCAAAGACCCCGAGGAACTTTACGAGAAAACAAAAGACTTCGACTGGTCGTCGCTGTTGTCGCTCGACAAGACATTTGCCATAGACACTACGGCTTACAGCGAGGAGCTGACCCACTCGCGTTATATCACCTACCGCGTCAAAGATGCCATCGTCGACTGGTTTAAAGATCGTTACGGTGCTGACAAGCGTCCCGGTGTCAGACTTCAGGATGCCGACGTGCTCATCAATGTGCATGTCTCGGGTACTGACGTTACACTGTCGTTAGACTCGTCGGGTGAGTCGCTCCACAAGCGCGGCTACCGTGTGGCACAGACCGAGGCGCCAATCAACGAAGTGCTTGCCGCCGGCATCATTCTGCTCAGCGGCTGGCGCGGCGAGATACCGTTTGTCGACCCGATGTGCGGCTCAGGCACATTCTTGGTCGAGGCCGCCCTTATCGCCGCAAATATCAACCCCGGCATCTACCGCCGCTCGTTTGCTTTCGAGAACTGGAAAGACTTTGACAGCGAGCTTTATGACCGCCTCTACAGCGACGACTCGGCCGAGCGCGAAATAACAGTGCCAATCATCGGCGCCGACCAAAACCTCAAGAGCGCAGGCGTCGCCCGCCACGTCGAGCTGAAGGTCATGCCGATTTCAAAATGGGAGGAGGCTCCGCAGCCGGCAGGTGTGGTTGTCACCAACCCGCCCTACGGCGAACGCATCAGCGCCCCTGACATGGACGCGCTCTACGAGACCATAGGCACCAAGCTTAAACGTGTCTTCACCGGCTGGCACGCATGGATTATCGGCTATCGCGACGAATATTTCCGCAAAATCTCGCTGGCTCCGTCGCAGCGCATACCCCTTTACAACGGCGCGCTCGAATGTGAGCTGCGCGAATATGTCATCTTCGAGGGCGACCGCAAGTCGTTTGTAGCCGCCGGAGGCAAAATCGGACGCGGCGAAAGCGAGCCCGAGCGCAAAGAGCGCCGCGCCGAGCCGAAAGATTTCAAAGACCGCCGCAAAGGCTTTAAAGATTCTAAGGAGTTTAAAGGCTCGAGACGCTTTAATGACTCTAAAGGTCCTAATGATTTTAAAGACTCTAAGGACTTTAAAGACCGCAAGCGGCCTAATCGCTTTAATGACTTTAAGGACTCTAAAGACTTTAAAAAAAGAGACTTCAGAGAGCGTCGCGACGATGACAGCCGTCAGCCGCGTGTCGAGTCTGAAAATCCGCTTGCAGTGCGTCGAAACCCGTTTGCACTCAAGTCTATAGGCCAGAAGCGCCCGACATTGCCGCCGACTGACGGTCCGCGCATGAGACTGCGCGGATGGAAACGTCGCGACGAGGGCCGCAACGACAACGAGAACAAAGATTAACCAATAATACGACAGCCACATTTCATTACAAACGATTATGACACAGCTCAATATACTGCTCCTTGGCTCGGGAGGCCGCGAATCGGCCCTCGCACGTAAAATCAGCCAAAGTCCCCGCACAGCAAGTCTCTTTATCGCTCCCGGCAACGGCGGCACAGGCGCCTACGGCACGAACGTAGCCCTCTCGCCGCTCGACTTTGACGGCATCCGCAAGTTTGTCGCTGACAACAAAATCGACATGATAGTCGTCGGCAACGAGGACCCCTTGGTGGCAGGTATATATGACTGTTTCGAGAATGACGATGTGCTTGTCGTCGGTCCGTCCAAAGCCGGCGCGGCGTTAGAGGGCAGCAAGGACTTCGCCAAGGCCTTCATGACACGCCACGCCATCCCGACGGCCCGCTACCGCTCGTTCACAGCCGAGACCGTGGCCGACGGCAAAGCGTTCCTCGCCACCCTTAAGGCTCCATACGTACTCAAGGCTGACGGCCTCGCCGCCGGCAAGGGCGTGCTGATTATCGACTCGTTCGACGAAGCGTGCCGCGCCCTTGACGAGATGCTCGGCGGCATGTTCGGACAGTCGTCGGCAACGGTCGTAATCGAAGAATTCCTGTCGGGCATTGAGTGCTCTGTCTTTGTCCTCACCGACGGCAACGGTGGCTATCGCATCCTGCCCGTGGCAAAAGACTACAAACGCATCGGCGAGGGCGACACCGGTCCCAACACCGGCGGCATGGGTGCGGTCAGCCCGGTGCCTTTCGCTGACAAGACCTTCATGGACAAGGTCGAGCAGCGCATAATCCTCCCGACCGTCCGCGGTCTCAAAGAAGAGGGCATCGTCTACCGCGGATTTATATTCCTCGGCCTCATCAACGTAGGCGGCGAGCCTATGGTAATTGAATATAACGTGCGTATGGGCGACCCCGAGACCGAGGTCGTTATGCCCCGTCTCAGCTCAGACCTTGTCGACCTTATGGAAGGCGCGGCCCGTGGCGACCTTGCCGACATCCCCGCCGAGGCCGACCCGCGCACAGCTGTCACAGTCATGGCCGTCTCGGGCGGCTATCCCGGCAGCTATCGCAAAGGCCTGCCCATAACAGGCGACCTCGCTCCGGCCGAAAGCATACTCTTCCATGCCGGCACCAAAATCGACGCCGACGGCCGCCTCGTCACCTCGGGGGGACGTGTCATCGCCGCCACTTCGATGGGCACCGACATCGCCGACGCCCTCGCCAAGAGCTACCGCGCAATCGAGGCCATCGACTTCGACGGCAAATATTTCCGCCGCGACATCGGCCGCGACCTAATGCGATAACGTCTTCAAGATGTCAGCTTTAGCAGGCCGTCTCACACGTCTGATGATGTCGCACGCCATGATGTGGCTTGCCCTTGTCATAATGGCGGCGACCGGACTGTATGCGCTGACAGCCGGCGCCGTGAGCCGGTCACAGTCTGATTTCGGAGTCGTATTTGCATCGCCTGATCAGTGGGTCGCAGACAATCAACGTCTGTCTTTCTGGCTCAACATCGCCGCACTCGGGTGTATATGCATACTGATGCATTTCATCACGCGAGCTTATAAAGTGCCGCGCACCATGACGGTGGTGCATATCACTTTATTTGCAGTCATGTGTGCGGCAACGCCGATGCTCACAGTTGGCCTGTGTTCGGGCACTGTCGTGTGTCTGCTGACGGGTGTAGCGATGGTGCTTATGTTCAGCTGTTTCGGCAATCCGCGGCCGCAACGGCGTGTTTTTTTAGCTTTCTTTATCCTTTCGGGCGCCGCATCGTGCCAGTATGCTTTTGCGGTTTACATCCCTGTCTTTCTGGCGGCTTGCGCGCAGATGCGCATCTTCACTTTGCGCACGGTGCTTGCGGCCCTGCTGAGCATTATCACGCCGTGGTGGCTGCTGCTCGGATTCGGCATTGTTAGTCCGTCTGACTTCCATCTGCCTCAGATAGTCAGCATCTTCACGTCGATAGACCTCGGTCGGGCCATAGTGCTGCTGACAACTGTGGCACTGACCGTCGTTCTGTGTCTGTCGGCATATCTTCTGACGATACTTAAGCTAATAACATATAACGCACAGACACGGGCACGCAACGGTTTTCTGACGCTGCTGACACTTGTCACGGCTATAGCGATGGCCGTCGACTACTCAAATCTGCCCGCCTATCAGACAATGTTTAATTTCTGCACCTCGTTTATGCTCGCACATCTGATTACAATCCATGCCGGAGAGAAATCAGGCGTCGGCATTGCATTGATAATAATCACTTATCTCTCGCTTTACGTATGGACACTCGCCATATAAACATAATCATCGAGCGCAACGTGCCTTTTATCGCCGGCCTGCTCGAACCCTATGCCAATGTCAGATATCTCGCAGCAGACGAGATAACGCCGGATGCCGTCCGAGACGCCGACGCAATGATTATCCGCACACGCACACGCTGTGACGCAGCTCTGCTGCTTGACTCACGCTGCACATTCATCGCCTCGGCCACGATAGGGCTCGACCATGTAGACTTGGAGTGGTGCCGTAACCGCGGCATAACAGTCACCAACGCCCCGGGCTGCAACGCCCCGGCCGTCGCCCAATATGTCATGGCGTCGATAATGAGACTCGCCAACCGCCCCGTGGCTCAGTATAAAATCGGCATCGTCGGAGTCGGTCACGTCGGCTCCATCATCGAGCGCTGGGCCCGCGGATTAGATATGGAGGTAATGGTCTGTGACC
This sequence comes from Bacteroidales bacterium, assembly GCA_019415705.1. Taxonomy (GTDB): domain Bacteria; phylum Bacteroidota; class Bacteroidia; order Bacteroidales; family Muribaculaceae; genus CAG-873. The sequence continues at coordinate 20,370 of DXYS01000056.1, forward strand.
CGCCGCGACAGCGCGCCGAGGGCGGTGACGGGTGGTCGACTCTCGACGAGATTGCCGAGCGATGCGATATCATCACCTTTCACACTCCGCTGACCGCCGAGGGACCGGACGCCACACACCATATCGCCGGGAAAGAGTTTTTTGAGAGTCTGCGCCGAGCCCCTATGGTCATCAACAGCGCCCGCGGTCAGATAGTAGACACTCCGGCTTTGGTTGATGCCATCGACAACGGACTTGTCGGACAGGCAGTCATCGACTGCTGGGAGGACGAGCCTGACATCTCGCGCGACCTGCTGGAACGTGCCGTCATCGCCACACCCCATATCGCCGGCTACTCACATGACGGCAAGGTGCGAGCCACACAGATGGCTCTCGACTCGCTGACCGGCTACTTCGGGCTACCGCGCATCACGGTGCCCATGGCCGCGCCGCGCGCCGTCGCACGCACAGTCAGTCAGCTCGCCGTCATCAAAAGCTATAATCCGTTGGCTGACACTGCAAAATTAAAAGCGTCGCCCGGCGACTTCGAGTCGCTGCGCAACGCTTATGCCTACAGGTCGGAAGTCGGCGACAGCCGCAACGACTGACCCTTACGGATTATAAATATTAACTCGTAGGGACATGCCAAAGCGAGCTATGCGAGCGACGGCATGTATGAGGCGCGAATCATAACGGCCACGTTATACATGCCGAAGGCATGTCCCTTCTATGTTGTGGTGCAATAGGCAAAGGTAACTTTAACCTAAAATT
>DXYS01000057.1 GCA_019415705.1 Bacteroidales bacterium
TTGTGAAAGTTGAGGCTTTTACTCTTTTTTGACGACGGTTATGCAACACCCCCCGAATGTGAGCCTATGACAAGCGAGTCGTAGATTCGCGCAGTCATAGGTAATGGGATAAAACAAAGAAAGGCACGCTGTAGGTGTGCCGCGACCTATAAACCATTGTTTGTCAGAGCAGCGTACCTACAGCACGCATCGGTTTGGACGATAGAGTTACCACGGTTGCGCAGACCTAACGACCTGCTTACCGTGGCCTCACATGCTCACGCCGCTCTGCGGCTACGACCGCTAAAGCGGACGAGGCTTTCGTTTTAACTTTTCGACTATGTTTTGCAACTCACCGGACAATATACAGAAGTTCAATCCGAACGTGTTTATTTTAGCATGGCGGCGACGCGGTGGAGGGCGGCGATGAAGGCGTCGGCCTCTTCAAACGTGTTGTAGAGCGCAAACGAAGCGCGAACGGTGCCCTCGATGCCAAGCGCTTGCATCAGAGGCTGAGCGCAGTGGTGGCCTGTGCGCACGGCTATGCCGAGACGGTCGAGCAGCATGCCTGTATCATAATGGTGGGCATCGCCTATAAGGAACGAGATGATGGCGCACTTGCCGGGCGCGGTGCCAAAGATGCGCATCCCGTCAATCTCCATCATGCGTTCGGTGGTGTAACGCAGCAACTCGTCTTCGTGAGCCGCGATAGCGTCGACACCGATGCCGCACATATAGTCAATGGCCGTCGAGAAAGCGGCTGTGCCTACATAATCGGGCGTACCGGCCTCAAATTTATATGGCAACGAGGCCCATGTCGTACCTTCGAAACTTACATGACCTATCATCTCGCCTCCGCCCTGATAAGGAGGCATCTTCTCCAAGAGCTCGCGACGTCCGTAAAGTACGCCGACACCGGTCGGACCATACATCTTGTGTGACGAGAAGCAATAGAAATCGACATCCAAGTCCTGCACGTCGATACGGCAGTGAGCCACGGCCTGTGCTCCGTCGACCAAAGCGACGCAGCCGTGACGGTGAGCCTCCGCGACCATTTCCTTGACAGGATTTACAGTGCCGAGCACATTGGATATATGGGTGAATGCCACGAGGCGCGTACACTCCGTGAAGAGAGCTTTGTAAGCCTCAAGGTCGAGCGTGCCGTCAGGCAGTATGGGCACAACCTTAATGACAAGCCCGCGACGACCGGCCACGAGCTGCCACGGCACGATGTTGGAGTGGTGCTCCATGACCGTGAGAATAATCTCGTCGCCCTCTTGCAGCAACTGTCCGTAAGAAGCGGCCACGAGGTTTATCGACTCGGTGGCGCCGCGTGTGAAGACAATCTCCTCGGTCGACGACGCGTTGATGAACTCGCGGACGCGCTCACGCGACGCCTCGACGGCGTCAGTGGCCTCGCGCGAGAGGGTGTGGACACCGCGGTGGACGTTAGCCTTTTTGTCGTAATACATGTCGGTGATGCGGTCTACGACGACACGCGGCGTCTGCGACGTGGCCGTATTGTCAAGGTAGACCAGCGGACGTCCGAAGACCTTGCGCTCCAAGATGGGGAAATCACGGCGCAGCCGCTCGACATCAAAATTATGCTCCATAGTCAAATTCATTTTTTACAAACGGCCGAACAGTCGCCGCAGGTGGCATGCTCGCCGCTGAGACGACGCTCGACAAGATGACGCAGACGGTCGCGAAGACTCTCGATGGGCACGGTGTCGATGACATCGGCCATGAAGGCCTGCATCAACATCATGCGGGCCTCGGCGAGAGGTATGCCGCGCGAGCGCATATAGAAAAGGGCATCGTCATTGAGCTGGCCTGTGGTGGCTCCGTGGCTGCACTTGACGTCGTCGCAGTAGATTTCGAGCTGCGGCGCGGTGTGCATACGGGCGTCGGCCGAGGCGAGCATATTGCGGTTGGCCTGATAGGTGGCCGTGCCGTCGGCGCCTTCGTCGACACGGATAAGGCCCTCGAACGAGCCGCGACCCTCACCGTCAAGCAAGTATTTGAACAGTTGCTCGCTGTTGCAGTGACCGGCGCGGTGGATGACGAGAGTGGAATTATCGATTTTGCGCTTGTCGTCGGCGATGGCCATGCCTCCGACGCGCAGAGACGCACCCTCGCCGTCAAGCGTTATGTCATACTCGTTGCGTGTCTCGCCGACAATCAGCGACGTCGAGTTGAGGCTGAGCGACGAGCCGGCGTACTGACGTGCATAAAGCTGCGAGTGACGGGCCGTAAGTTCAGACGACTCCTCGATGTCGCACCAGTCGAGACGGGCGCAGCGGTCGAGGGCAATCTCGATGACCTGCGAAGACATATATTTGTGACCGGCCGACTGTGTGTGGTCGCAGAAAAGCACCTTGGCCGAGGCGTCGCGGCCGACGACTGCCAGCACACGGCGCACCGACATAAGGTCGGCGTCGGCATTGAATATGTTGACAATCTGCAGCGGACGGTCTAACTGCACGCCGTCAGCCACGCGGATGAAGACGCCGTCCTGCATAAGCAGGGTGTTGAGAGCCGCCGGCGCACTTTGCGAGCCACGCTCGCCGGCTATGCGGCCGAGATAAGGCTCGACCAATTCGGGCATCTCGGCTGCCGCGCGGCGCAGCGACATGACGGTCACGCCGTCGGGCAAATTTTTGAGCAACGTGGCCGTCGGGCGGAACTCGTCGTTGACCACGACGCCGAGCAGAGTGCTGACATTAGGCACATCGCAGTGGAAAGTCGCGGCGACGTCGACCGCAAACGGCACGCGGGCGATGTTCAGGCCATAGTCCGGCGCAAACATCTGTTCGGGCAGCACGTAGCTGTAACCCTCGTCACCCTTGCCGGGCAGACGGCCAAGAGCGTGAAGCACCGACAGGGCCTCACGGCGCAGACGATTGAAGAGCACCGGCGAGCCGGCCTCGATGGTCTGCCGCTGCTGCTCATACAAATCTATATATTGTTTAAGTGAACCCATATCAGATGTTTTGTGAGTTTTCCTTGGCGTCGACCTGCTGCTTGATCCAGTCATAGCCTTTCTCCTCAAGCTCAAGAGCGAGCTCAGGACCGCCCGAGTAGACGATGCGGCCTTTATAAAGGATGTGGACGAAATCGGGGCGGATGTAGTCGAGGAGGCGCTGGTAGTGGGTGATGACTATCGTGGCGTTCTGTGAGGTCTTGAGACGGTTTACACCGCCGGCGACGATGCGTAGCGCGTCGATGTCGAGGCCCGAATCAGTCTCGTCGAGGATGGACAGGCGCGGCTCGAGGACGGCCATCTGGAAGATTTCGTTGCGCTTTTTCTCGCCGCCAGAGAAGCCCTCGTTGACAGAGCGCGAGGCGAGTTTGTTGTCGAGTTCGACGATTTCGCGTTTCTGACGCATCATCTTGAGGAACTCGCCGGCAGACAGCGGCGCCTCATTGAAATATTTGCGCTTGGCGTTGACAGCGGCGCGCATGAAGTTGACCATCGACACGCCGGGAATCTCTACCGGATATTGGAACGAGAGGAAAAGACCCTCATGCGAGCGGTCCTCGGGTATAAGGGCAAGCAGGTCTACACCGTGGAAGTCGGCGCTGCCTGCGGTCACCGTGAAACGCGGGTCGCCTGCGAGAACGCCCGACAACGTACTCTTGCCCGAGCCGTTTGGGCCCATGATGGCATGCACCTCGCCGGGGCGGACGGTCAGATTGATGCCCTTGAGTATCTCCTTGCCGTCGATGCCGGCGTGGAGGTTATCGACTTTTAAAAGGATGTCTTCCATTTATTTATGCTGTTATGTTTTATTTTCAATTAATTATCCCACGGAGCCTTCGAGAGTGATGGAGAGCAGTTTCTGTGCTTCGACGGCAAACTCCATAGGCAGCTTGTTCATCACCTCTTTGGCGTAGCCGTTGACGATTAGTGCGACAGCTTCCTCGGTCGGGATGCCGCGCTGATTGCAGTAGAAGAGCTGGTCTTCGGAGATTTTGGATGTCGTGGCCTCGTGCTCGACGATGGCAGAGTCGTTGCGCACGTCGACATAGGGGAAGGTATGGGCGCCGCAGGTCGGGCTGAGCAGCAGCGAGTCACACTGGGTGTAGTTTCTGACGCCCGATGCGTCGGGTGCGACGCTTACGAGGCCTCGATAGCTGTTCTGACTGTGTCCGGCCGATATGCCCTTGGAGACAATGGTCGAGCGAGTGTTTTTGCCGAGATGTATCATCTTTGTGCCGGTGTCGGCCTGCTGGTAGTTGTTGGTGACAGCCACCGAGTAGAACTCGCCGACCGAGCCCTCGCCGGCAAGCACGCAGCCGGGATATTTCCATGTGATGGCCGAGCCGGTCTCGACCTGTGTCCACGACAGTTTGGAGTAGTCACCGCGGCAGAGACCTCGTTTGGTCACGAAGTTATAGACGCCGCCGCGTCCCTCGCGGTCGCCGGCATACCAGTTCTGCACGGTCGAATATTTAACCTCGGCGCGCTCCTCGACGATAATCTCGACGATGGCGGCGTGGAGCTGGTTTTCGTCGCGCATCGGGGCGGTGCAGCCCTCTAAGTAGCTGACATAGCTGTCGTCGTCGGCCACGATGAGCGTGCGCTCAAACTGGCCGGTGCCCGAGGCGTTGATGCGGAAATAGGTCGACAGCTCCATCGGGCAGCGCACTCCCTTGGGGATGTATACAAACGAACCGTCAGAGAATACGGCCGAGTTGAGCGCGGCAAAGAAATTGTCGCGGTAGCTGACCACCTTGCCGAGATACTTGCGCACAAGGTCGGGATAGTCTTTGACGGCCTCGCTGAACGAGCAGAATATCACGCCGAGTTCGGCGAGTTTCTCGCGGTGAGTGGTCTTGACCGAGACAGAGTCCATCACGGCGTCGACGGCCATGCCACTGAGCACCTTCTGCTCCTCCAAGGGGATGCCGAGTCGGTTGAACGTGTCCAAGAGCGCCGGGTCGACTTCGTCGAGATTCTTCGGCCCCTCCTTGCTCTTGGGCGCGGCGTAGTAGCTGATGGCCTGATAGTCTATCTCCGGGATGTCGAGATGCGCCCATGTCGGCATCTCGAGTGTCTCCCAGTAACGGAATGCCTTGAGACGGAAATCAAGCAGCCACTCAGGCTCGCCTTTTTTCTTGGATATAAGGCGGATAACATCCTCGTTGAGTCCGCGCGGTATGATATCGCTGTCGATATCAGACACAAATCCGTATTTATATTCAGACGACGTGACATCACCTATGATGTCACGTGCGTCACGTTCGTTTTTATTGTTTTCGATGTTCTTGTCCTTGGACATTTCTTATCTTATTTTTGTATAAACAATAACGCTGTCAGCGGCTCTCATGTTCGGCAGCCGCAAAATCAACCAAAGTCGGGGCAAAAAGCTCAAAACGCTCTGCCCACGGGCCGTCGTGAGATTTGTCTGCATGCTTTACAAAACCGCAGAAAAGAAGCAGATTATAAAACAGACTCAGAAAGAAAGCCCATTTTATGACCTTGAAAATCGCGCCGGTTATGCGGTCAAGCAATCCGAGAGCGACAGCATGAGCGACGCCCCTGACCAAACGCGCTATAAGCACGGTCACAAAAAATGCGACGAGGAAGACGACCACATAGACCATAACCTCGACCGCAGTCGAAGCCGAATCAGTCTCTCCGAGACCTATATGCGCGATAATCTGCGGCGAAAACACACGCGAGGCGATAATGCCGACGACGAGACCGGCAATCTGGCCTATCTGGGCAATGAATCCGCGCATAAAACCGGTGACCGCAGCCACGGCGAGACACACACCGACTATAATCAATATTACATTATCTGTCATAACAATTTGAACTACAAGCCGTTGAGCCATACCTTCGGGCCACGCGGCTTTGAATGGCAAAATTACTAAATTTTAATATAAAAATCACGGTATTATGGTGTGCACTATATTTTAAATTTACGTTAATAGCAAATCGGATTCTCACTCATCACTTTTTGCATCATTACTGCATCACACTTCCGTGTTTTCAAGCTACCGAACTATTAATCTCATAAAAAAATAACTAACTTTGCAATATAAGCATCGTATGCGAAATGACCTCATCGTCGCCATTATCTGACAATCGTATTAAGGAACTAAATCTATTAAATGATATCGAGTAAGTATGGAACATAATCAAATTGACGATATCGCTTATTTCATTGCTTTTTGCGTTGAAATGTATAAAAACGCACATAATATATCCGGCGCAGAAGCATCGGCTGTTTTTTCAAATCATGGCGTAATGGAATATCTGTCGCAGAACTTTGATGTATTGCACACCCAGAGCCCTGCATGGATTTTGACCGAAATAGAAGATTATATCAAAGAAGAGACGAAATGACAACATTATATCACGGAAGCATAGATATAGTGGCTGCACCCGAAATACGCGAGCCCAACCGTACACTCGATTATGGCAAGGGATTTTATCTAACATCATCAGCCCAGCAGACCGAAGCATGGGTGCGACGCAAATTGAAGGACGACATAACACTCGGATATGTGAATACATATGAGTATGACGAGGATATGGAAGCGATGTTTGAAACACTTGTTTTTGAACTCCCTGATGAGGCGTGGCTTGATTTTGTCATGGCCAACAGGATGAATCCCGACTTTAAGCATAACTATGACATCGTGAAAGGTCCGGTAGCAAACGACCGTGTCTATGCATCGTTCGCTTTATATGAGGCAGGGCTGCTTGACAAGCATGAACTTATCAACGAACTTCGTGCTTATAAGCTCGTTAACCAGACTTTAATACATACCGAAAGGGCTCTCGAAAGTGTGAAATGGATTGACGCAAAGGAGGTGAGGAAATGAAAAACCGGCAGATTACTCAAAAGAATCTATATCTTATACTCCCCGGGAAAGTCAGCAGAATAGCAGCCATGTATGCGGCAGACTTTAAGTTGTCTATTATAGAGGCGATGCGCCAAATCTATAATTCTGCCACCTACCGCGAACTTGAGGATGAAAACAGTAAATTGTGGCATTATGGTCCTGTGGCTTTATATCAGACGTTTCTTGAAAATCATTGATGAACATGGACTCACAGGTTAATTACATACGGCAACGCCTTTAACTTCGTAACCCGTTTGCGCAAGCATTGGAAAAATCCATGATTACCAATTTGCGAGGGCATGTCTTTTAAAATAAAAATCACGGTAATGAACCGTCTGATATATTTTATTTGTTTGTATATTTGCACGACATTCTAACAATTACAAGAGGGGTGCCCCGCCGAGGGCTGAGAACATACCCTATGAACTTGATGCGGTCAGTACCGCCGAAAGGACTTGTTCATAGCCTGTAGCGCTTTGCATCTCTCATATGCTAACAAGGCTATTATGAAAATCAACGTCAACAAACAGATTGTAGAAGCCGCCGACGGTGCAAGCATCGCCGATGTGCTCGCCATGCTGTCGTTTCCTGCGAGCGGCATAGCCGTCGCCTTAGACAACAAGGTTGTACCGGCGGCGCTCTGGTCAGAGACCGTCCTCACCGACGGTTCATCACTAACTGTCATACGCGCAGTCTGCGGCGGCTGATGTTTACGGTCGTCGCCATCACTCTGCCCGACTTCGTCGACGGCGAAGCCAACATGATAGTCCGCGCTCTCGGCTCGGGCGCCGTCGACCGTGTGCACCTGCGCAAACCGGGTTGCGAGCCGCAGCAGATGGCACGGCTGATAGCCGGGATACCGGCCGAGCTGCACCCGCATCTGAGCCTCGGCGACTGTCAGAACTTGGCCGTTGGCACTGACATAGGAGGCGTGCACCTCAACTCGCGCTGCCCCGCGGCACCGTCCGGATTCACAGGTCTTATAAGCCGCTCGTGCCACAGCATTGCCGAAACCGCCGGCTGCGACTACGTCTTTCTGAGCCCTGTATTCGAGAGCATCTCCAAGCGAGGTTATCGGCCGACATGGACCTTGGACGAACTCGCCGGCCGTGTCGACCGCCACGTCTACGGCTTGGGCGGCGTGACGCCCGAACGGTTTGAGGAGCTGGCACGGACCGGATTCGGCGGAGCGGCAATGTTAGGCTACATATGGCAGGATTTCTCCGACGCCAAACTTCAGAACATACTGACACATAAAACAATATGCTGCAATTTATAACCCATACCAATGACCGCTACGACTATGTCAGCGGCGCCCGGGCTGCCCTTGAAGGCGGATGCCGCTGGATACAGCTGCGCATGAAGGACGCCCCTGACGACGAGGTTATCGCCGCAGCCCGCGTGCTGCGCCCGCTCTGCACAGATGCCGGAGCGGTCTTCGTGCTTGACGACCGCGTGCATCTCGTAGCCGAGACCGGCGCCGACGGCGTACATCTGGGCAAGAACGATATGCCCGTGGCTGAGGCCCGACGGATTCTCGGCGACAAGATTATCGGCGCCACGGCCAACACTTACGACGACATGTCCGCAGCCGTCGAGGCCGGTGCCGACTACATAGGCCTCGGACCCTTCCGTTTCACAACGACCAAAGCCCGTCTGAGCCCCGTTCTCGGCTTGGAGGGCTACCGCGACATCATGAGCCGTTTCCGCCGGCTGAGTCAGCTGCCCGTCGTGGCCATCGGCGGCATAACGCCCGACGATATTCAGTCCATCTTGCAGACCGGGGTCACCGGCATCGCGCTGTCAGGCACGATACTCGGCGCCGACGACCCCGTCAAACAAACTGAAAATATAATTAAACACTTAAATAACAATGAGTAAACTTATTATCGGAGGCCGCGAGTTCACATCGCGCCTCTTTGTCGGAACGGGCAAGTTCCACTCCAACGAGATTATGGCCGAGGCCATCAAGGCTTCAGGCTCACAGATGGTGACCGTGGCCATGAAACGTGTCGACATGTCTAACCCTCAGGACGATATGCTCGTACATGTCAAGGGCGACGACATACAGTTGCTACCCAACACCTCAGGCGTGCGCAACGCCGAGGAGGCCGTGCTCGCAGCTCAGCTCTCGCGCGAGGCGTTCGGCACCAATTTCATCAAGTTAGAGATTCATCCCGACCCCAAATATCTGCTCCCCGACCCTGTCGAGACCCTCAAGGCCACCGAACAGCTTGCCGCCATGGGCTTTGTCGTGCTGCCCTACATACAGGCCGACCCCGTGCTCTGCAAACGTCTTGAGGAGGCCGGCGCCGCCACAGTGATGCCCCTCGCCGCCCCCATCGGCACCAACAAAGGACTTGTCACACGCGACCTCATCGAGATAATCATCGAGCAGAGCCGTGTGCCCGTGGTGGTCGACGCCGGTCTTGGCGCTCCGTCACACGCCGCCGAGGCCATGGAGATGGGCGCTGACGCCGTCTTGGTCAACACGGCCATAGCCGTAGCCGGCGACCCGGTGCGCATGGCGCGAGCCTTCCGTGACGCCGTCGTAGCCGGACGCGAGGCCTTCGAGGCCGGCTTGGGCGCACGCAGCCGCTCGGCCATGGCAAGCAGTCCGTTAACATCATTCCTTGACTGATATGTTTTCTGACGAACTATTAAAATATGACTGGCAGGCGACGACAGACGAGATAATGTCGAAGACTGCCGCCGACGTCGAGGCCGCCCTACAGCGCAACCCCCCCGACATCAACGATTTCATGGCGCTGATATCGCCGGCCGCCGCTCCCTACATCGAGCAGATGGCCGCGCTGAGCCAACGCATCACGCGCGAGCGTTTCGGCCGCGTGATTTCGATGTATGTGCCGCTGTATATCACCAACTCGTGCACCAACGCCTGCGTCTACTGCGGTTTCAACCGCCACAACCGTTTCAAGCGTGTAATACTCAAGCCCGAGCAGATTGAGGACGAGTGCAAGGCCATACGCCGTCTCGGCCCGTTCGAGAACCTGCTCGTCGTCACCGGCGAGAATCCCGTCGCCGCCGGCACCGATTATCTCGAGCGCGCGCTGCGTGTCTGCCGTCCCTACTTCAACAACCTCTCAATCGAGGTCATGCCCCTGTCGGCCGAAGATTACGAGCGCCTGACTCACTCGGGCCTCAACGGCGTCACCTGCTTTCAGGAGACATACCACCGCGAGCGCTACAAGGTCTATCACCCCGAGGGACAGAAGTCAAACTTCGAATGGCGCGTCAACGGCTTTGACCGCATGGGCATGGCCGGAGTACACAAAATCGGCATGGGAGTGCTCATAGGCTTGGAGGACTGGCGAACAGACATCACCATGATGGCGCGTCACCTGCAGTATCTGCGCAAAAACTACTGGCGCACGCGCTACTCGGTCAACTTCCCGCGCATGCGTCCGTCAGAGAGCGGTTTCCAGCCCAATGTGGTGATGAGCGACCGCGAATTAGCGCAGGCCACATTCGCCTTCCGCATCTTCGACAACGATGTCGACATCTCATACTCTACGCGCGAACGCCCCGACTTCCGCAACAACATGGCCACACTCGGCGTGACCTCGATGAGCGCCGGCTCTAAGACCGACCCGGGAGGCTACTACACCTATCCGCAGGCCTTGGAGCAGTTTGCCGTCAGCGACGAGCGCACACCCGCGGAGGTCGCCGACGCCCTGCGCGAGCGCGGCATGGAAGTTGTCTGGAAAGACTGGGACAAAGTATTTGACTGATATGGAGCGCTATTCGCGACAGATAATGCTCGACGGCTTCGGTGACGAGGGCCAGCGCCGTCTGGCGGAGGCGTCGGTACTAATCGTCGGACTCGGAGGTCTCGGCACGCCTGTGGCTGCCTACCTGACCGGCGCCGGTATCGGACGTATCGGTCTATGTGACAAAGACACAGTGTCGCTGTCAAACCTTCAGCGACAGATACTCTACACCGAGGCCGACCTCGGGCAGCCCAAATGTGAGTGCGCGCTGCGGCGTCTGCGAGCCATGTCGTCGCAGACGGCGTTTGACGTGCACCCCGACGGCCTCACCGCGGAGAATGCCGCCGACATAATTAGCGGCTATGACCTCGTGGTCGACTGCTGCGACAACTTCGCCACGCGCTATCTCATCGACGACATCTGCCAAGAACTCGGTCGTCGGTGGATATTCGGCTCTATAGGCGAGTTCAACGGCTATGTAGCTGTCTTCGGCGACCGCAATGGCGCGAAATTCGCCGACCTTTTCGCTGACCGCGACGCCCTGTCGGCACGCCCGGCAGCCGCAGCCGGTGTGCTCGGGCCGGTGCCGGGTGTCGTCGGAGCCATCGAGGCCTCCGAAGCCCTCAAAACCATTGTCGGCATCGGCGAAACGCTCGACGGCCGGCTATTCTGCATCAATTTATTAACTTTAGAAAGCAACATCATAAATATCTGATTATGGGAAAAGGATTTGACGAGTATGCCGACGCCTATGACGCGTGGTTTCTCGACAACCGCAACGTGCTCTACTCTGAGCTCAATCTCGTGGCCTCGGTGGTCAAAGGTGCCGGCAAAGTCCTCTCTGTGGGCTGCGGCAGCGGACTTTTTGAGAAATTGCTGCGCGACGAGCGCGGCATAATCATCACCGACGGTATAGAGCCGTCGACCGGCATGGCTGACATAGCACGCCGCCGCGGCCTGCGCGTAACAGTCGCCACGGCCGAAGAGGCTGATTTCGGTCACGGCGACTATGACTGCATCCTCTTCAACGGCACGCCGAGCTATATCACCGGCCTCGCCGATGTGATCAAAAAGGCTTACGACGCACTGCCGGCGGGCGGCCGCATCGTGCTGATAGACGTACCCAAAGAGAGTTCTTACGGCATCATGTATAACCTCGCCAAAGCGCTCGGCACATGGCATCATCCGCTTTTAGAGGGCGTCTATCCGCCCAACCCCTACCCTATGGAGTTTGTCAACGTGGCCAACTGGCGCACGACGGCCGAAAAGGTCGCAATGCTCGAGGCTGCCGGTTTCAGTGATATCACCTTCTCACAGACCCTCACCGCACATCCGCTCTACTCCGACCGCGTCGAGGAACAACCCGTCGAAGGCTGCGACCGCGGCGACTATGTGGCGGTAACAGCATATAAAAAATAAGAATTTATGGAAAAATGGAGTGAATCAGCATGGAGGGCCGCAGCGCCTGTCTATGACAAAATCACCGAGCATCCTTTCATCAAGGAGCTGACCGACGGCACACTCGACCGCAGCCGCTTCATGCACTATCTGCGTCAGGACTCGCTCTACATCAGCGAATATTTCAGGGTGCTTGCCCACATAGCCTCGCGTCTGCGTGACAGCGCGTTCGCGTCAGATTTTATCGGTTTCGCGGCTGACGGCGTCTACGTCGAAAAGACTATGCACGAGGTTTATCTCAAAGACGAGCCGCTGACAGCTGACGTCAGGATGAGCCCGGCCTGTGAGCTCTACACATCTATGCTCAAGGCTCAGGCCTACATGCCCGTCGAAGTCGAGGCTGCCGCCGTGCTGCCCTGTTTCTGGGTCTATCAGCGCGTAGGCGAGCAGATTTATACGGCCCGCGACCACTCGGGCAACCCCTACAAGGCATGGATTGACACCTACGGCGACCCGGCATTTGCCGAGAGTAACCGCCGCGCCATCGCCATCTGCGACGCCCTCGCCGAGCAGACCACCGAGAGCGTGCGCCGCGCCATGACCGATATCTTTGTCAAGGCAACACGCTTGGAGTGGCTCTTCTGGGACAGCGCTTACCGAAAGGAGGTGTGGCCGATATGAACGAGAAACGTCATTACCGCCGCGCCCTGACCATCGCCGGCAGCGACCCCAGCGGAGGCGCCGGCATACAGGCTGACCTCAAGACATTCTCGGCCTGCGGATGTTTCGGCACATCGGCCATCGTGGCCGTCGTCGACGAAAACACCGTCGGAGTCACGGGCGTCCACCCCATCCCCGTCGACTTCGTCACCGGCCAGATACGCTCGGTCATCGACGACATCGGCACTGATGCCGTCAAGATAGGCATGCTCCACAGCTCGGAGCTGATACGCGCCGTGCGCGACACGCTCGCCGGCTATGACATCGCCGACATAGTGCTCGACCCCGTCATGGTGGCCACGTCGGGCGACCCTCTGCTGCAGGCCGAGGCCGTCGACACGCTGCGCTCGGAACTCATCCCTGCCGTGCGTGTCATCACGCCCAACATTCCCGAGGCCGAACTGCTGCTCGGCCGCAAAATCGCCTCACAGGACGAACTGCCCGACGCCTCGCGCGAGCTGTCGGCACTCTGCGGCAACGTTTCGGTGATGCTAAAGGCCGGTCATCTGACCGACGCCGAGCTGATCGACATATTCTATAACGCCGAGACCGGCGAGACGCTGCGCCTCGTATCGCGCCGCTTGGACACGCCCAACACCCACGGCACGGGCTGCACGCTCTCGTCGGCCTTTGCCGCCGGACTGGCTCACGGCCTGTCGCTCAACGACGCCGCCCGTTTTGCCAAAAACTACATCACCGAGGCACTCGAGGCCGGCGCCCGCTATGACATCGGCCACGGCCACGGCCCGGTGCATCATTTTTACAAATTCTGGGAGTAAGAATTAATTTTACTCGCAAATTTGTTGTAAGTTTGCAAAACGCACGAAGGCTTTGGCGGCGGCAGCTTTTGTCGCCGCCAAAACCAATATCCGGCATAATTTGTTTGTAAATATGTTCACCCGGCTTTCGGGGCCGCAATAAAATCAACCCAAAGCATTATCAATTACATGATTAAACGTCTCATCCCATATCTAGCCGCTATCCTCTCAATGCTTGCGCTCACAGGCTGTAGCGGAGGCTATGACGCCTCAGAGTGCGAGCGTCTTACCGACAAAATTGTCAACGAAGGAACTCTCTCACAGGACGACTACTCCGACATGCTGACTCAATACGAGAGCATCCTGCAATATCTGATTGACCGCACTGACAAGACTAACGAAATCACCGATGACTTCGAGCGGGCCAAGCAACAGCAGGCACTTCGTCAGGACGAGGAGTTCATGAGGCGCTTCTCCTACATGTTCACATTCGGCTCGGCCCTCTACATGGCCGAAGTCGGGGGCGAGCTCGACGACTCCAACTTGGAGCGCTACAACAAGGTCTCCGAATATGCCGAACAGTTTGCCGAACGCAGCGAACGTTTCTGACATTACGGCAAGACACCCTAACCTCTTAACTCACAATTTTTATGAAAAAATCCAATGCCATCATCGCCTCTGTCATTATCGGCGTGGCCATCATCGGACTGGGACTCTGCCTCAAGGCCGGTATCGACAATTTCGCCAACCGTAACCGCACAGTCACCGTACGCGGCCTCTGCGAACGCGAGGTAAAGGCCAACAAAGTCACATGGCCGATAGTCACTAAGGAGATGGGCAACGACCTGCAGGCCATCTACAACAAGATACAGAGCAACAACAACACAATACTCGCATTTCTGAAAGCCAACGGCATAAATGACAGCGAGATATCAATCAATCCGCCGGCCGTGCAGGACCGACTCGCCGACAGCTACAATGCCGAGGACGTAAAAGTACGCTACAACGTCACCAACGTCATCGTCATCACATCGTCACAGGTCGACAAAATACGCGAGCTAATCAAGCAGCAGACCGCCCTGCTCAAAGAGGGCGTGGCCGTCATAGCCGAGAACTATCAGTATCAGATCTCATACGAATACACCGACCTCAACGCCATCAAGCCCGAGATGATTGCTGAGGCAACACACAACGCACGCGAGGCCGCCGACAAATTCGCCGAGGACTCAGACAGCAAGTTGGGCAAGATACGCACAGCCTCACAAGGCCAGTTCTCGATAACCGACCGCGACCAGTACACGCCCTATATCAAAAACATACGCATAGTCACCTACGTCGACTACGAGCTCGAAGACTGAGCACGGAGGCCGCACGTCCCGAAAAAAATGTTTTGAGAATTAATCTTTAAATGCTTAACTTTGCGGCGTATTTGTGATTTATCCCTGTCTATAAACTCCTAATAAACACTGCTATGGCTGAAATCAAATGCATCGGTATACTTACCTCCGGAGGTGACGCCCCCGGCATGAACGCCGCTATACGCGCCGTCACACGTTCGGCAATCTTCAGCGGCCTGAAAGTCAAGGGTATTTACCGCGGCTACAGAGGCCTGATTGCTGACGAAATAGTCGATTTCAAAACGCAAAACGTCTCAAACATCATACAACAGGGCGGCACCATCCTCAAAACTGCGCGCTGCAAGGAGTTCCAGACTCCCGAAGGCCGCCAGTTGGCCTATGACGTCATCCGCCGCCACGAAATCGATGCCCTCGTCGTCATCGGCGGCGACGGCTCGCTCTCCGGCGCGCGCATCTTCGCCAACGAGTTCAACTTCCCCTGCATCGGTCTGCCCGGCACCATCGACAACGACCTTTACGGCACTGACACCACCATCGGCTATGACACGGCGCTCAACACCATCATGCAGTGCGTCGATAAAATCCGCGACACCGCCACGAGCCACGAGCGCCTGTTCTTCATCGAGGTCATGGGCCGCGACGCCGGCTTCCTCGCCCTCAACGGCGCGATAGCCTCGGGAGCCGAGGCCGCCATCATTCCGGAGATTTCGACAGAGGTCGACCAGTTGGCCGAACTCATCCAGAACGGCTTCCGCAAGAGCAAGAACTCGTCAATCGTTCTCGTTGCCGAAAGCCCCGTCACCGGCGGAGCCATGGGCCTCGCCGAGCGCGTCAAGAACGAATATCCCGGCTATGACGTGCGCGTGTCGATTCTCGGACACCTGCAACGCGGCGGCAGCCCGACAGCCCACGACCGCATCCTCGCATCACGCATGGGCGCGGCAGCCATTGACGCACTGATGGAAGACCAGCGCAACGTGATGATTGGCATCAAGAATGACGAAATCGTCTATGTGCCCTTCACCAAGGCCATCAAGAACGACAAGCCCATCAACCGCGAGTTGCTCAACACGCTGCGACGACTCTCCATCTGATGCGACGCCTGCTCAAAATCAGCACTGCGCTGCTTTTGGTCAGTTCGATGGTGCTACTTATGAATTTATTTGACATTCTTGCCTTTACGACAACGCTATATCGCGTCTGCGGCGTCATCTGCATGATATGTCTCTTTCTGACAGTCTACAGCCGCGTCTGGCTGATACGCTACCGCAGAAAATAACCCACACGGGGGCTTCACGACATCGTGAAGCCCCCGTTTTTTAATATGTAATAGGGACACTCGGCTCGAGTGTCCGGCAGCGAGCGCCGACATGTATAATTCGCGACTCACAGCGTTCGCAATTTCGTCCGCGTTAGCGGTCGGAGCCGCGTCAGCGGCGCGAGCTTGTGAGGCCACGGTAAGCAGGCTGTCAGGTCTGCGCAACCGTGGTAAACGACCCAATTCCCAAATACAGCGCGCTGTAGGTGCGCCGCATTGATAAACGTTTTATAGTTTGCGTCGCCCCTACAGGGCGAATGATATTTTGATTCAGAAGCCTATGACTGCGCTGACCTACAGTCAGCTTGTCATAGGCTCACATACGGGGGGTGTTGCAGAACTCCACTTGTTAAAGCCTCTGAGAATTGAAAGTTTCAGA
>DXYS01000058.1 GCA_019415705.1 Bacteroidales bacterium
ATATAACATTCACAAACTACAAACGTGGTCTCTAGCCTTAAGTTAGTGACATTGTACCACCAGTGTGAGCCTATGGTATGTATGACTGCCAATGACCGTTGGCTCTTTTCGCCCGCGGCAAGCCATTTGTCAATATGCGGCAGCATGTCGCTGTCAAGCCATGGGGCAAATGAGTTGAGCGAACGGCTCGCATTAACCGTCACAAGACTGTCGGCCTCGTGGGCAAAATAAATATAGCTTGCGCTCAGGTCCTGATTGGCAAACCACGCGCTGCGGTAGCCTGCGTTCTTCATAAGTGTTATGAATGACTGTTCTTCAAACCGGGCGTCAGGTCTGTCAGGATTATTTCGGGTCATTATTGCCGGCACGCTGGCAAATGTGTGCGTGTAATCGCTGTATATACTGTCAAATGACACAAGGTTATGTTCGAGTCTTAACCGAGGCATAGTCTCACGGCCATAACCGTTGAGCGACAGATGGTCGGCGCGCAGTGCCTCGCCTATTACAAAAAATATGTCAACGGCAGTCGTGTCCGCCGACGCGGCGGTCTGTGTGTAAGTGTCACGGCTGTCGCTTATGATGCTGCGGTTGCTAAGATACTCATCTGACGCAAAATAGATGGCATAAGGTATTCGGCTCCCGACGGCACGTCTTATCCGAGTAGTCGTGTAAGCCGGCATCAGGATTACAGCCACATCAATCAGGCAAAACACTGCGGCGATACGTTTACCCGGCGCCCTTACAAATTTCCAACGTATGACAGAGACCGCTATGCCGGTAATTAATGTTATCACAAGCAGCCATATCAGTGTGGGCGTAACTGCTGTAGCCCACATGGTTGCGTCATTGACTGCGGCGAGTTCGATTGACGTGGCACTTATGCCTGTGCCTGTCGTGACGAAATAGTAGACCGAAATTGTGCTCAGCAGACATAGTGGGGTGAACGTTATCGCGAAAATGATACGGTTGAGACTGATTAGCTGCAGGACGGCCGAAGCAAAAAACGAGACAACTGCCCATTGTGCGGCGCAGACCATAAATGAGCGCAGCCCGTTGATAGGCGTGACAGCAAACTCGGCTACCGTGTAGACTCCGCAATAAGCGATGCTGACCAACAGCCAGAAAAGGAGATAGCTTATCTTATTATTTTTATCCGTCAGTCTCATATACGGTGCAAATTTACAATAAAAAGCCGTTGCCCGGATACGGAGCAACGGCTTTTTGAGTATGTGTTTGTATGTGGGAAATCAGCTTTTAGATGACGCCCTGACCCATCATGGCGTCGGCTACTTTCATGAAGCCGGCGATGTTGGCGCCCTTCATGTAGTTGATATAGCCGTCGGGCTCTGTGCCGAACTTGACACACTGCTCATGGATGTCGCGCATGATGACATGGAGTTTCTCGTCGACTTCCTCGGCGCTCCACTGCAGGTGCATTGCGTTCTGGCTCATCTCGAGGCCTGATGTTGCTACGCCGCCGGCGTTGACAGCCTTGCCGGGAGCATAGGTGATGCGGCTTTCGATGAACGTGTCGATAGCTTCGGGCGTACATCCCATGTTGGAGACTTCAGCCACGAGCTTCACGCCGTTGGCCACGAGCTGACGGGCGTCGTCGCCGTTGAGCTCGTTCTGTGTAGCGCAGGGCAGGGCGATGTCGACCTTCTGCTCCCAAGGTTTGCGGCCGGCATAGAATGTCGAGCCGGGGAATTTATCGGCATATGGAGCGACGATGTCGTTGCCCGAAGCGCGGAGCTCGAGCATATAGTCAATCTTCTCGGCGTCGAGACCGGCGGGATCGTAGATATAGCCGTCGGGGCCTGACAGAGTCACGACTTTACCGCCGAGTTCGGTAGCCTTGAGGGCTGCGCCCCATGCCACGTTGCCGAAGCCTGAGATGGCGATTGTCTTGCCTTTGACTTCCTCGCCTTTGGTCTTGAGAACGCTCTGCACGAAGTAGAGTGCGCCGAAACCGGTAGCCTCGGGGCGGATGCGGCTGCCGCCGAATGACAGGCCTTTGCCGGTGAATGTGCCGTTATGCTCGTTGACCAAGCGTTTGTACATGCCGTACATGTAGCCGACTTCACGGCCGCCTACGCCGATATCACCGGCGGGTACGTCGCGGTCAGGACCGAGATTTTTCCAAAGGCCGAGCATGAAGGCCTGGCAGAAGCGCATGATTTCGCGGTCGCTCTTGCCGCGCGGCGAGAAGTCGCTGCCGCCTTTTGCACCGCCCATGGGCAGTGTGGTCAGAGCGTTTTTGAATGTCTGCTCGAAACCGAGGAATTTGAGGATTGACAGGTTGACCGATGCGTGGAAACGGATGCCGCCTTTGTACGGGCCGATGGCATTGTTAAACTGCACGCGGTAACCGATATTGTTCTGCACCTCGCCTTTGTCGTCAAGCCATGTGACACGGAATGTCACGATGCGGTCGGGTTCGACCATGCGCTCGACGATTTTGTTGCGTTCGAATTCAGGATGCTGGTTGTAGACGTCCTTTACTGACATCAGGACCTCTTTGACGGCCTGAAGATACTCTTTTTCACCCGGATGCTTGGCTTCCAAGGTGTTCATGATACTGTTAATGTCCATAACGAACTTTTGTTTGGTTGTGTCTTATGAAACAGGTATAGATAGATGTTTGTCAGACAAAGTTATCAAAAATATCTAATAATCGTCAATCTTATATGATTATTTATTCGATTGTCTTTAATCAAGCTTGTGGATTACTAATCCCGAGCGCAGTTTGGGCTCAAACCATGTGGTTTTCGGGGGCATGATGTTGCCCGTGTCGGCGATGGCCATAAGCTGGTCCATGGTGACGGGATAGAGCGCGAGGGCTGCGGCCATTTCGCCCGAGTCGACACGACGTTTGAGTTCGCCCAGACCGCGGATGCCGCCGACGAAGTCGACACGCTTGTCTGAGCGGAGATCGGTGATGCCGAGAAGGTCGCGCAGTATCAGGTCTGATGACACTGTGACATCGAGCACTCCGATGGGGTCTTTGTCGTCATATGTGCCTTCGCGAGCGGTCAGCGAGTACCAGCGGCCCTCGAGATAGAGAGAGAAGTTGTGCAGACGTGCCGGACGGTATTCGACTGTGCCCATGTCCTCGACCTCAAAGTTCTCCTGCAGGCGCTCGAGGAATTCGGCGGGCGACATGCCGTTGAGGTCCTTGACCAAGCGGTTGTAGTCGATAATCTTGAGGTGTGAGGCCGGGAAGGCCACAGCGAGGAAGTAGTTATATTCCTCATCGCCACGGTGGACCGGGTTGTTTTTGGCTTTCTCGTTGCCGACGAGCGCTGCGGCCGCCGTGCGGTGATGGCCGTCGGCGATATAGAGGCTCGGCATATGGTCAAACTCGGCTGTAATCTTGGCTATCGTGGCCTCGTCGCTGATAACCCAGAAATGGTGGCCGAAACCGTCGTCGGTAGTGAAATCATACTCAGGCTCACCTTTGGTGACTTCTTTGATAATCTCGGCAAGGACGGGATTGTCGGGGAAAGCGAAGAATACCGGCTCGACGTTGGCGTTGTTGACACGCACGTGTTTCATGCGGTCTTCCTCTTTGTCGCGGCGTGTCAGCTCATGTTTCTTGATGCGGCCGCTCATATAGTCGTCGACATTGGCTGCGACCACGATGCCGTATTGTGTGCGGCCGTCCATGGTCTGGGCGTAGATATAATAGTGCTCCTTGTCATCCTCGACCAACCAGCCGTTGGCCTGAAATGCAGCGAAGTTGTCGGCGGCGCGTTTGTAGACCTTGGGGTCGTGCTCGTCGGTGCCGGGCTCAAAATCGATTTCGGGCTTGATGATGTGATAGAGAGATTTGGGATTGCCTTCGGCTTCGGTGCGGGCCTCCTCGCTGTTGAGCACGTCGTAGGGGCGCGACACAACTTCGGTGACCATTTCGCGAGGCGGTCTGAGGCCTTTGAACGGTTTTACTTTAGCCATGATTGTTTTTGTTTTAGAGGATTGAGTTTTATTTATTGTCACGTATGATTGTCTGCTCGCGGTCGGGGCCGATAGAGACTATAGTGATGGGTGTGGCAAGTTCTTTTTCGAGGAAAGCGATATAGTCGTTGAACTGTTTGGGGAACTCGCTCTCCGAGCGCATTGCCGTCATGTCAGTTTTCCAGCCGGGGAGCTCGGTGTAGACGGGATGTATGCGGCTGTCGTCGACAGTGTAGGGGAAGTCGCGGGTCACTTTGCCGTCGATTTCGTAGGCGGTGCATGCCTTGATGGTGTCAAAGCCGTCAAGAACGTCGCTCTTCATCATAATGAGGCGGGTGACGCCGTTGACCATAATGGCGTATCTCAGGGCTACAAGGTCAATCCATCCGCAGCGGCGTTCGCGGCCGGTTACAGCTCCGTATTCGTGGCCGAGGTCACGTATCGTGCGGCCTGTCTCGTCGAAGAGCTCGGTGGGGAAGGGACCGCTGCCCACACGTGTGCAGTAGGCCTTGAAGATGCCGTAGACCTCGCCGATTTTGTTCGGCGCCACGCCGAGACCGGTGCATGCGCCGGCGCATACGGTATTGCTTGACGTAACGAAGGGATATGAGCCGAAGTCGACATCGAGCATTGTGCCTTGGGCGCCTTCACAGAGCACAGACTGTCCTTCGGCGAGCAGGCGGTTGATATAGTGTTCGCTGTCGATTATTTCGTAAGTTGCCTTGATATACTCTATGGCATCGAGCCATTTACGCTCAAGGTCGGCGAGAGCTTGCATGTCGACTTTGGCTCCGAGCGCCTCAAGCATGCCGAGATGGCGGTCACGAGCCGCAGCATATCGCTTGTCAAAGTCGGCGTCGAGGGTGTCGCCCAGTCGCAGACCGTTGCGCGAAATTTTATCTGTGTAGGTCGGTCCGATGCCTTTGCCTGTTGTACCGATTTTGCCTGCGCCTTTGGCGCTTTCGTTGGCTGCGTCAAGCAGACGGTGTGTCGGCATGATAAGATGAGCCTTCTTGGATATCTTGAGACGTTCGCTAAGCGGGTGCCCTGATGCGGCGAGAGCCATGGCTTCTTCACGGAAGAGGACAGGATCAAGCACGACTCCGTTACCGATGACGTTAATCTGACCGCTCTGGAAAATGCCTGATGGGATAGAGCGGAGCACATATTTCTGGCCTTCGAATTCAAGGGTGTGGCCGGCGTTGGGGCCGCCTTGGAATCGGGCTACTACATTATAACGGGGTGTAAGGACATCGACTACTTTGCCCTTGCCTTCGTCGCCCCACTGTAATCCTAAGAGTACGTCGACTTTCATTTGTCAGTTTTGCTTTGATTATTTTTGGTTGATGTTTTCTTTGCTGCTGTCGCTGATGCCTGACGCCGGTCACGTTTCTGACACGCGCGGCAGAGACCGTAAATGTTGAGCGAAAAGTATGACGGGATGAATCCCTGATAGCGCACCTCGTCTATGGCGTCGGTGATTGACTGGTCACGCACCTCTCTCACTTTGCCGCATCGCTGGCAAACAAGGTGGTGGTGACTGTTGCCGCCTACGGTGCGTTCATAGCGCGCGGAGTCAGATCCGAACCGATGGCGGCGCACCAGATTACAGTCGACCAGCAGGTCGAGAGTGCTGTAGACAGTCGTCAGTGATACGTGGAATCCGTCGGCGTCCAAACGCTCGCTCAGCGCGTCGATGGTGAAATGGTCGGCACTTTTCATTACGCAGTCGAGTATGGCAAAACGCTCAGCCGTACGACGTTTGCGATGACGGATGAGGTACTCGCCGAAAATCTCGCGAGGACTTTTGCGCATGTTTTTCTCTGCGGCCATAGCGATGACAAAATTATAGAAATATTTCGACAAAGTCAAGATTTTAATGAAAAAGTCAGCGCCTTGGCTGAATATGGCCAAGGCGCTGATATACAGATTTATGGGCGGAACTTATTGTTTGGCGTCGATTTTTTTAAGCAGGTGTTTGACTGCCCCCTCAATCTGGGCGTCACGGCCTGCCCTGACATCTGCCGGCTGATTATAGATGATGACATCGGGCGTGAGCTGATGATTTTCAAGTACATTGCCCTGCATGTCGCGCGATGTAACCTGCGGGATGCCGAATATCAGTGTGGGGTCTATCTGAGTCTCCCACCACACGGCGGTCATCGTGCCCGGCACGGGTGCACCGACGACATCACCGATGCCGAGTGTCTGATAGACAAAGGGCGAGCCGTGTGCGTCGCTGTAGTTGCTCTCGTTGACGAGCATGACAGATGGTTTGGTCCACTGCGAGAACGGCTCGCTGCCGACATATTGTCCGCGCGGTGTGAAGCGCACATACTCTTTGCCGCCGAGCAGTATGGCGAGGTCGTTGTGGAGCCAACCGCCGCCGTTCCAGCGGGTGTCGACGATGACAGCCTCGCGGTTGCGGTATTTACCCAAGAGGCGGTCGTAGACGGCGCGGAAACTCGGGCTGTCCATGCCGGCTACATGCACATAGCCTATGCGGCTGTCGGAGAGCGAGTCGACCATGGCCTCGTTGCGCTCGACCCAGCGGTCATAAAGACGGTCGCGAAGACTGCCGGCGG
>DXYS01000059.1:0-29703 GCA_019415705.1 Bacteroidales bacterium
TGTGAAAGTTGAGGCTTTTACTCTTTTTTGACGACGGTTATGCAACACCCCCCGCGGTATCGCACATGCCGTCATACGACCACGGTCTCGCAGGGCGGCGTACCCATAGGCACGCTTTATGTGGAGAAATGTTTTCACCTAACCTATGGTTTCGCAGACCTACGGCCTGACTCACCATAGGCTCAAATGCCAACGCTGCTCTGCAGCTACGACCGCTAACGCGGACGTTTATTATACATGTCGCCACTCCATATCATAGGCTTACGGGCCCGATTACAATGTGCCCGGGGTTAACATCAAAGATGGTCGGCGACAAACAGCGCCTTTAGGTGCGTATTAGCCGCGTTTAGCGGCGCCCGCAGGTTAGCATATGACTGCGCGTGGCGTAGCTACGCGCAGTCATAGGTAAAAAGGTAAGAAAAAATAGCAAGCGCCCCGCAGGTCGCTTGTGTGACCTGCGGGGCGCTATTATGTTTACGCGCTTAAAGCGCCGAGAATTCTTTACGTTGTCGAGAATTATTCGGCAACAACCTCAAAGGGCACCTCTGCCGATACCTCTTTGTGAAAGTTGATGGTGGCGGTATATTTGCCGACCTCTTTGACAGGCTGATTGATGACAATCTGACGACGGTCAACCTTGTGGCCGAGTTTCTCAAGCTCTTCGGCAATCTGGATGCTGTTAACCGAGCCATAGATTGTGCCAGTAGCACTTGTCTTGGCGCCGATAGTCAGCGATACGCCCTCGAGAGCGGCAGCTGCAGCCTCGGCATCAGCTTTGATTTTAGCGAGTTTGTGAGCGCGCTGGCGCTGATTCTCGGCAAGAACCTTAAGAGCTGAGGGAGTGGCGATGACGGCTTTGCACTGGGGAATCAGATAGTTGCGGCCGTAACCGTCTTTTACTTCTACGACGTCGTCCTTGTATCCGAGGCCCTGAACGTCTTCTTTAAGTATAATCTGCATAATTTGTATTCCTTAGCTTTAAAGTTATTTCATCAAGTCGGTTACATAAGGCAGCAGAGCGAGGTGACGGGCACGTTTAACAGCCTGAGCCACACGGCGCTGAAATTTGAGCGAGGTGCCGGTGATACGGCGGGGGAGAATTTTACCCTGCTCGTTGAGGAATTTTTTGAGGAACTCCGGGTCTTTGTAATCAACATATTTAATACCGCTGCGTTTGAAACGGCAATATTTTTTCTTCTTCACATCAACCGACATGGGTGTGAGATAGCGGATTTCTGATGATGCTTGTGCCATGATTAGTTCTCCTTTACTTCTTCTTTAGGTGCGTTGTCTTTGTTTGCCTTCAGGCTGCGACGTTTTGCAGCATATTCAGCGGCATATTTGTCGAGACGGAATGTGAGGAAACGGATTACTCGTTCGTCACGGCGATAGGCTGTTTCGAGTTTCTTGACCATAGTAGGCTCGGCGTCAAACTCAATGAGAGTATAAAAGCCGGTCGATTTTTTCTCGATGGGATAAGCGAGCTTGCGCAGGCCCCACTCTTCGGTGTTCACAATGGTAGCTCCGTTGTCGGTGAGCACCTTGCTGAACTTTTCTACCGCTTCCTTCATCTGAGCATCAGACAAAACGGGAGTTAAAATGAAAACGGTTTCGTAATGCATTGTTAATTTATTAATTAATAATTTGTTATGGGTATGTTGATAAAAATCGACCGCAAATTTAAGCATTTTCGCTCAAATATGCAAGTATCAGCACAAAACATTGCGCATATTTACATCGAGAGGCCTCCGACGGGGACCTCTCTTAGACCCCGCTCCCCAATATTGGTTAACGCCGGGGTCGCATATCTCTGAGTGATTTTTGTCTTGTGACGATGGAGCGTAGCCGTAGCTACGTGACTAAGGAACAAGGCAAAAAGCGCCGGAGAGATGCGATACTCAGGTTATCACCGACAGATGCCGTCATCGATAGCCAAAGCGTACGTACGGGACCGACCCAATCGGTAAAGGGAATTGACGGAGGTAAGAAAATCAAGGGTATAAAAAGACATTTGGCCGTAGATTCACGGCGGATTCCCGCTGACTATAGTTACATCACGTGCAAATGTCCACCATAGCAAGGACGCGATGGGATTGGTGATTGATATGGTATGCCGTGGCATAAATTACCATCGCCTCGGCCAATCGCCATGCATCTGCGTCCGCTTGTTTCGGTCACAATGCAACCGCATTGCTCCCTCACTGCACGAACACATCTGCACAACGCTTGACCGCCCCGGCGTTAACAAATATTGGGGTACGGGGTCTTAATCAGTTGAGAATAATAGCCGGAGCTGATGCCGAATGTGACGACAGAGCCGTCGGTTGATATGCACGGGCGAACTGCCTGATAAATTCGATAGTGCGACGGCACGGGAGCGCAACCGAAGACATCTGATTCTTATGGGCAGACCCGGCTGCCCGGCAAGGAGTAGAGTTTTTCTTCATAGGCATTTAAATTTATGTCTCAACACGAACTATTCGCATCTGTTCAAATAACGACACAGGCTGGCTCTTTATTGCATATCATTAAAATTTGATTGTTCGACCAGTCAAGCACAAACTGCCATTTAATTTATTGTGCAAAAAGAGTTAAATAAACATTTTTAATACAGAAATGCTTGCGGGGACAAAATATTATAAATAAATTTGTCGACATCATAACTGAAACCAACCATTCTTATTAACCGCTAAAACCTTTAATTGCCTATAGAACGACCTCTACTCAAACTAATCATTGAGGAAAATAGACAATGCAATCATTCGATAAGATGACCGACGACCAGTTGGTCGTTTCTTATGCAAAAGGCACAAATGAGGCTTTCGACGTGCTGCTGCAACGCCACCAGACCCGTGTTTATAACTACATACTGCAGATGGTCAAAGACCGTACGCTTTCTGACGATATCTTTCAGGAGACATTCGTCAAGGCTATTTCGACCATACGTCAGGGGCGCTACACCGAGAGCGGCAAGTTCCCCGCGTGGATCAATCGCATCGCCCGTAACCTTGTAATAGACTACTTCCGTCAGGAGAAATCCGAGGGATCGGTTTCGTCAGACAATGACGATTTTGATGTGCTTAACCGCAAAGAGCTCGCCGAAGACACGGTCGAAGACCTGCTGATTGACTCACAGATCAAGGCCGACGTGCGACGCCTCATACGCCACCTCCCTCCGAGCCAGCGTCAAGTACTCGTGATGCGCTATTACCGCAACATGAGTTTCAAAGAAATCGCCGAGTCAACGGGCGTCAGCATCAATACAGCTCTCGGACGCATGCGTTACGCCATACTCAACCTGCGCCGCATAGCACGCGATAACCGCATCGAGCTCACCCGCTGACATTTACGCACCGACCAACAACATAACGCGCTATCATCTATGACAGACGATAGCGCGTATATATTTCTCGACAGCATCAACTTGCGACACCGGCTTGTCTATTTGAACATTTAGACGTATCTTTGCAACTGACTTGCGCAGCCTGCATCCGGCCGGCGAGTCCGCATAGTAATCCCAAGCAATATCACTAATGCTCGCTTCAATCAGTCAGACCATCACCGACGTGGCCGAAGTCGTCTGCGGCTACCCCTTGTTTTTTCTGCTTATCGGCGGAGGCCTCTATCTGTTCCTATCGTCAGGCATGGTGTCGCTCAGGCGACTCCCCGACGCCTTGGCCGAGCTGCGCAAGAAAGGAGCTAAAGGTGACGGACAGATATCGTCGGCTCAGGCGCTTGCGTCAGTAATCGCCGCCACTGTCGGTCTGGGCAATATCGCCGGTGTGGCCATAGCTCTCGTCATGGGAGGCCCCGGAGCAATATTCTGGATGTGGGTCAGCGCTATCGTCGGCATGGCAACCAAATATCACGAAGGCGTGCTTGCAATCATGTATAAAGGCAAGGATGACGCCGGCCGTCCGCAGGGAGGCCCGATGCACATAATCGAGCAGGGACTCGGCCATAAATGGCGCCCGCTCGCGGTGTTTTTTGCCGTTGCCGGCATGTTCGGCACAATGTGTATCATGAACTCCAATCAGCTGACCGAAGCCTTCATGACCACATTCTCGACACCGGAGAGCATAGCGTCAAGCGGTTTTCTGAGCGCTACAGGCTCTGTACTTTCACTTAGCAATACGCAAGCCTACAAGCTGCTCTTCGGCTGTGCGATTGCCATCATAGTCGCTGTTGTCATACTCGGCGGCATCCACCGCATCGCCAATGTCGCCTCGGTGATGGTGCCCTTTATGGTAGGCGTTTACTTCCTGATGGTGCTCTATATCATTATCACCAACATTGCAGACGTGCCCGAGGTCTTCCGCCGCATATTTGCCGAGGCGTTCAATTTACGTGCCGGATTCGGCGCATTTGCCGGAATAGCCATCATCGGCGCGCGACGTGCAGCGTTGGTCAATGACGCCGGCATAGGCACAGCCTCAATCATGCACGGCGCGTCAAAGAACGACAAACCCGTGCGCGAAGGCCTCATCGCCATGCTCGGACCGAGCATCGACTCGGGGCTTGTGTGCACGCTGACGGCCATAGCCATACTGCTCTGCGGCGACATCAACGTCGAGGGCGTCAAGGGACTCGAGGTGGCCATGGGCGCTTTCAGCTCGGCGATACCCGGCGGCGAATACATGCTGATGTTCATAGTGGCGTGCTTCGCGCTGTCGTCGATGTTCAGCTATTCGTTTTACGGCACGAGTTGTGCCACATATCTATTCGGCGCAAAGCGCGGCCGTTATTACGCATGGTTTTTCATTGCTACACTCGTAATATTTGCGGTCGTACCGTTGGAGGCTGCCGTAGGCCTGTGCGACTTTTTTTATGCTCTCATGGCTCTGCCGACCATGATAGCAATACTCGCGCTCAGCCCGCGTGTGCGCCGCGCAACCAAAGAGTTCTTCAACAAAAAATCCCAACCAACCAAAATAAACTGATATGCCACTGTCATATATCGTCTGGAATGCAGACCCCGTCCTGATTGACTCGTTCGTTACCGTACGCTGGTACGGACTGATGTTTGCCATCGGATTCTGGATAGGCTTTAACATCGTAGCACGTATGTTTCGCCATGAGGGAGCTCCCGAGCGCTGGATGGGTATTCTTCTCATCTGGGTGGCAGTCGGCACGGTCGTAGGCGCTCGCCTCGGCCATGTATTCTTTTATGCATGGGACTATTACTCGCAGCATCCGTGGAAGATACTCGCCACATGGGAGGGCGGTCTCGCCAGCCACGGCGGTGCCATAGGCGTCATCACGGCCGTGATACTGTTCTCGATATTCACCACACGCCGCAGTCCGCTCTGGACGTTCGATCGCCTTGTGCCGGCCATCGCTCTTGTCGGTGCGTTGATACGCTTCGGCAACCTGATGAACTCAGAGATTTTCGGCCATGCCACTACCCTGCCTTGGGGTTTCATGTTTGTCCGCTCGGCCGAGTGGCACAACAACTATTACGGTGTAGCATGTCATCCGACGCAGATTTACGAGTCGCTATGCTATCTGGCCCTCTTCGGACTGCTGATGTGGATGTACTGGCGCAAAAATTGCGAGAAACGTCCCGGTCTGATTTTCGGAACATTCCTTGTCGGCACATTTTTGCCGCGCTTTTTCATCGAGTTTATCAAAAACGATCAGGAGGCATTCGAGGCCGACATGGTGCTTAACATGGGCCAGTGGCTCAGCATCCCCTTCGTACTGCTCGGCTTGTTCTTTATTATACGCGCGTATATGCGCCCGACCGTAGCGCTGAAATTCCCCGACCGTTACGCCGACGCCGACAGCAAGAAATAAGTTCTTATAGTTTAAGCCTGCGGCGCAGATAGGCTACAAACGGCCCGTCGATATAGCGGTAAACCAACAGAGCTGCGACCAAGGTCAGAGCAAAAATGACCCAGAAGCGCGGCCACTGGGCTTCGAGCAGGCCATTTTCATTAAATAAATTTTCGACCGAACGATATGTCAGCATGTGGGTCAGATAGTAGCAGAAACTTGCGTTGCCGAAATAGACCATCGGACGCCATGAAAGCACACGCGACATCAGGCCGCCGCGGCCATCAGTCAAGGCAAAGACCATCACAGTCAATATCATAGGAATCCACCATATCACCGACGTGCAGTATTTAGAGCCCCATCGGCCGGCAAGAAATACACCGCCGCAGTATGCGGACACGACGGCAAATTCGACAGCCGTCTTGACAATGACACCGCGTGAGAGGAAGCGCTCGACGACACTGCTACCCTTAATATAACGATATAGCTGCCAGAGCATTATGCCGAGTATAAAGTCTATGATACGCACCGGAGGCAGTATGCGTGCGAAATAAAGATTGAGATTGTCACCTAATTTAATACTCGGCAACCACCAAATATAGAGCGTAAACGCTGCCCAGAAAACAAAGAAGCCTGAGACAAAACGTCGCGGCGAGCGCTCATAAAGTCTTATGATAAAGGGGAAGAGCGCATAGAGAAAAAAGAAAACGCCGATACACCACGACGGAGTGTTGCAACCATAATAATATGTGTGGTCAGGCACCCAAGACTGTACGCAGAAAAGGTTTGTCAATACAGGACCCGTTTCTATTTCCTCGTCCTGCATAAATAAAAGATGAGCGAGCACCCAGAATGCGAGACAAAGCAAATGCAGGGGATAGATACGCATGATGCGGCGCATCATAAAATCGCCGTAGCCAATGCTGCGTTTCTCGACCATCTTCTCGTAGCCGGCGCACATGACAAAGCCACTGAGCACGATAAAATATTCGACTGCCGAAGTGCCGCCGGGATAGAATACACGATATGACTCATCCGGCGAAATGAATATCGAATAATGGCTTAGAAAAACAAATATCGCGAAAACACCTCTTAAAGATTGCAGGGAATTAATCATGCAGTTGTTGATTGGTCTATGCCGCAAAGTTACCGTTTTGGCCGCAAAAAGTGACGGCCTCAGGCAATTATTTTGCCCGAGGCCGTAAGTTGATATTTTCGTAAACCTACTCGGCGTAAACCTCGCGATGGAAACTCGGCTCGATGAGTTCGTTGACGGCGCGGTCGGGATAGTCATTCTCAGTCGAAATAAATACCCAGTCGATGTCGTCGAGACGTCGCAACAGAGTGACGAAAAACGCCTCTGAATCAGGGCTGCCGACAACAATCACGCGGGCGACACCGGCCTCGCGGGCTGCAGTAACCGTATCAGCAAAGGTTTTAAGTGTCAAGTCATTGTGCTCGGCGTTCTTAAGATCGTCGTCATAAGTCAGGATTGCGTCATGATAGCCCTCGAAAGCTTCGCGCATGGCCTCACGATTGTAAAAATCCATACGACTGACCGTCAGCAATACGTCGTCGAGCATCACATGCTCGGGATAATCTACCATGGCATTTACCGCGATATCACGGTCGAGCGACACTGACAACACGTCTGAGAATACACGGCAATTTGTACCGATTAAAGCAATTTCTTTCATAATTGTGATTATATGCTGATTGTTATACTTCTTTATTATTTATAACACACGGGATGGCATTTCGTTTACAAGCAAAATTTTGTAATTTTGCAGACTGAAAACAAACCAGTAAAAAAATCGTGGCCACACTTAACGAAGAAATAGACCGCCGGCGCACATTTGCCATCATATCACACCCTGACGCCGGCAAAACCACACTCACAGAGAAACTGCTGCTCTTTGGCGGCGCAATCCACATAGCCGGAGCCGTCAAATCAAACAAGATAAAAAAGACAGCCACCAGCGACTGGATGGAAATTGAGAAACAGCGCGGCATCTCTGTCGCCACTTCGGTCATGGGCTTCAATTACGGCGATTACAAAATCAACATCCTCGACACACCCGGTCACCAAGACTTCGCCGAGGACACATACCGCACACTGACGGCGGTCGACAGCGTAATTATCGTCGTAGACGTGGCCAAAGGCGTCGAACAGCAGACCCGCAAACTTATGGAAGTCTGCCGTATGCGCCGCACTCCTGTAATCATCTTTGTCAACAAACTTGACCGAGAGGGACGTGACCCGTTCGAGATACTCGATGAACTCGAGGCCGAGCTCAAAATCAAAGTGCGTCCGCTCTCGTGGCCCATAAACATCGGTGCCAAGTTTAAAGGCGTTTATAACATCTACGAGAATACGCTTGACCTTTTCAAACCCGATAAGCAGAAAGTCTCTGAGCGAGTAGAAATCGACGATGTCAACGACCCGCGCATCGACGAAGCTGTCGGCGAAACCGATGCTGCAAAACTGCGCGACGACCTCGAGCTTATCGAAGGCGTCTATCCCGAGTTTAATGTCGACGACTACCTTGCCGGCAACACCGCCCCCGTATTCTTCGGCTCTGCGCTCAACACCTTCGGTGTCAAGGAGCTTTTAGATTGCTTCGTCAAAATAGCTCCGGCGCCCAAACCGGTGCAGGCCGAGGAGCGACTGATAAAACCGTCGGAAGATGCTTTCTCAGGCTTCGTTTTCAAAATCCATGCCAACATGGACCCCAACCACCGCTCGTGTATCGCCTTTGTCAAAGTCTGTTCCGGCAAGTTTGAGCGCAATGCGCCCTATCGCCACATCCGTCTTGACAAAGTCCTCAAATTCTCTGCTCCGACAGCCTTCATGGCTCAGAAAAAGAGTATCGTCGACGAGGCATATCCCGGCGACATCGTCGGCATACCTGACACGGGCAACTTCAAAATCGGCGACACGCTGACCGAGGGCGAGATTATCCACTTCAAGGGACTGCCGAGCTTCTCTCCCGAGATGTTCAAATATATCGAGAACACCGACCCCATGAAGTCAAAGCAGCTTGACAAGGGCATACAGCAACTCATGGACGAAGGCGTCGCACAGCTCTTTGTCAATCAGTTCAACGGCCGAAAGATTATCGGCACGGTCGGCCAGCTGCAGTTTGAAGTCATACAATACAGACTCCTGCACGAGTATGGCGCACAATGCCGCTGGGAACCAATCTCGCTCTATAAAGCCTGCTGGATTGAAAGTGACGACGAAGCCGCTTTAGAGGCTTTCAAAAAGCGCAAGCATCAGTTCATGGCCGTTGACCGCGAGGGACGTGACGTCTTTCTGGCTGATTCAAATTATGTGCTGCAGATGGCAAAGACAGATTTTCCGAAAATCAAGTTTCACATGCAAAGCGAATTTTAATTTTTTAACACTTACCTAACCATGAAAAGTGACCCTAAAGACTGTCTGTACTGCACAAATACGTTTGACAAACTGATGATTCCATTGGCCGAGCTCTCGGTGTCGCGCGCATTTATATTCAAGGAGCAGACTTACCGCGGCCGCTGCCTTGTGGCCTACAAAGACCATGTCAACGACCTCAACGAGCTCACTGACGAAGACCGCAATGCATTTATGGCAGATGTCTGCCGTGTGACCCGCGCTATGCAACGTGTCTTCAAGCCCGAGAAGATTAATTACGGCGCCTACAGCGACAAGCTGTCGCATCTCCACTTCCACCTCGCGCCAAAATATGTCGACGGTCCCGACTATGGAGGCACATTTGTCATGAATCCCGGTAAGGTCTATCTGACCGATGAAGAGTATGCCGCCATGGCCGATGCCCTGCGCGCCGCTCTCTGAGGAAACAATACAGACAAACCGCCACACTGTCTTCAATTAAAGAATCAGCGTGGCGGTTTGTTTTACGTTTATATTACCACATCGGAGTAAAAGGCTCGGATACTTTCAGACGGTCATTTACGCAACCGGTGTAATCAAAATGTTCTTTGGTATCCAACTTTAAGACCGGATCGCCGGGATTCAGCAGAAGCTTTTCAAGGTCAATCCAGAAATCGGAAGTCGAATCTGCAAATTTTAAATAGTATTTCAGTCCGCCGAGGTCTGCGATACTACGCCATTGCGTAGACGATACGTTGGGCTCACCCGGCAGTTCATAACCATAAGGGACAGACACCGTCCCCATGATGCTCGAAATCGAGCCCCATGCACTGTGATAGTCAAAATTTGTCGGGACGTGATGAACAAAGAACAAGGCCCGAACAAAACGGTCGGCGCTTTTCACCGTGCCGGGCAACATATTTGCGCCCCCTACTCCCTGCCAGTATTTTTCAATGGACTGCATCTGTGTAAACAACGGGTCATTTGTAAGCACCTGCAGATCACGACCTTTGAACAACGTGAGTTTTCCGCCGTCATATTCAAGCAGCAGTGTCATGCCGCTACGGTCGGTCATAGCCCAGTGGAGCAACGTAGATGTGCCTTCGTCAAATGATTTGCCTGCGATAGCAAACTCATTGTCATTGAGCCATGCCTCAGCCTCGTCGACTGTGGCAAAATTATCGAGAAAGTAGCTCACTAAAACCGATAGGCTCATCACCGGTGTCTTGTGATCGGTCGAATCAGCCACAGTATACACAGCCTCTTTGCAGAAAAGGCCGTTCATGACAAGCCCTTTCTCGTTCATGCCTTCGGTCACGCCGCCGTCATAGCCTACTGCGAGAACAGATGCATAGCGCGAGGTCCATCTTAGCATCGGTCCGTCAGACATGCTCTGTCGCTCCATGCCGCGCGGATAAACATAGAGATTTGTAGGTATCGGCGTACGCCAGTCAAGTGTGCGTCCGACCAAGACATATGATTGGGGTGCATCGCCCAAATATACAACACGCGAGCATGCAAATGCGTCGGCTGCAGCAATGACGCAAAGGAGCAATGCTACTGCAATGGTTCTGAATACTTTCATAATTGTGCTGAAATAAATTGACAGTTAACAGTTTTTACTTTATCCCGGTCGCCGCAGGCGACGCGATATAAAATACAAACCGAGTAACCGCAAAATAGTTCGCACTAAGCCACCCGTCTGCTAACTTTAGTACAAAATTTCACGCATGACGGGGACGCCCAATGCCCCGTCTTCAAGTCTGACGCTCACGCTGTCACCGTTACGTGTATGGTAATAGCGTTTACCGTCGACCAACACCCGTTTCGTGCGTCCGTCAGCAAATTGCAGCGTGATATAATAGTTGGTGTATTTCTCGCCCCGGGCCGTATGATTCCGCCCAACCCGACGTGTGCGGTAGCCTTCCTCAATACTTTTGCCGGCAACGGCGACGCGCTCTGTGCGCAGGCTCGAGTTGTCGGCGAACGCATTGTTGATTAAGAAAAACAGCATGACAAACAATCCGCAGACAGCGACAACATGGCAAATATAGTTGAGCGACACAGAGTCACTGCCCGTCAGACCGCTCCACCAACGACGTGCAGAAACACCGGTAATAAGAGCCAAGGCGCCACTTATCAAAAGCGGTATCCACAACTCGACAAGCGCATTGCACCACATCACGAAAGCGGCGCCATAGCAAAAAATGACTACTACAATAGCCACTATCACCGCAATTTTTCGGCCTTTATTACTCATTATTTATTATAATCTAATCAGCGGAGGCCATGTGATAAAGACATGGCCTCCGACAAATATACTTTTTATCCTTTGTAGGGGGGCGGCAGCGGACCGTCGTCTTTTGTTTCAGATTTATCAGATGACTCCGGCTTGGCGCCCTCACCATCTGACTTATCAGAGAGTTCTGTGGCCTCGACATCCTCAGTGTCATCAGCCTTGCGTGCTGCGAGTATCTCGTCTGTACGCGACGCCCACTGACGTTTGCCGAAGATTCGCTCGACATCTTCGGTGAAAATCACCTCGCGAGAAATCAGCGTCTCGGCAAGCTCATGATGACCCTCGGCATATTTGCGTAACAAATCTTTGGCTCGCTCATACTGCTCGGTAATGATACGGGACACTTCTTCGTCGATGATGCGTGCACGCTCGTTGCTGTATGGTTTCGAGAATCCGTAATCCTGACCGGTCGAGTCGTAATAACACAAGTTAGGCAGCTTGTCGCTCATGCCGTAGTAGACCACCATGGCATATGCCTGTTTGGTGACACGCTCGAGATCATTGACGGCGCCTGTCGAGATGCGGCCGAGGAAAAGCTCTTCGGCTGCGCGGCCGCCGAGGGTCGAACACATATCGTCAAGAAGGGCCTGTGCCGGTGTAATCTGGCGTTCCTCAGGCAGATACCATGCCGCGCCAAGCGCTTTGCCACGCGGCACGATTGTCACCTTAATCAGCGGGTTGGCATATCTGAGAAACCATGAGACAGTGGCATGGCCGGCCTCATGGATGGCAATAGCACGTTTCTCGTTATCAGTCGTAATCTTCGAGCGTTTCTCCAGACCACCGATAATGCGGTCGACGGCAGCGATAAAGTCCTCCTTGCCGACCGAACTCTTGTTATGACGGGCGGCTATAAGTGCGGCCTCGTTACATACATTGGCGATATCGGCGCCTGAGAATCCCGGAGTCTGACGTGCAAGCAGCTCGACATCAAGTTCATTATCAATCTTGATATTACGCAGATGCACCTTGAATATCGCGACACGGTCATTCAGGTCGGGCAGATCGACATAAATCTGTCGGTCAAAACGTCCGGCACGCAACAGAGCTTTATCAAGGATATCTGCACGGTTTGTGGCGGCGAGTATGATGACACCGCTGTTGCTGCCGAAACCGTCCATCTCCGTGAGCAACTGATTGAGCGTATTCTCACGCTCGTCATTCGAGCCCATGTTCGGGTTGCGTCCGCGTGCACGACCTACAGCGTCAATTTCATCAATGAAGACGATACATGGAGCTTTCTCCTTGGCCTGACGGAAGAGGTCTCTGACACGAGAGGCTCCAACGCCGACAAACATCTCGACAAAATCACTGCCGGACATAGAGAAGAACGGCACGTTTGCCTCACCCGCAACGGCCTTTGCAAGCAAAGTTTTACCCGTGCCGGGAGGGCCTACGAGCAACGCACCCTTGGGTATTTTGCCGCCGAGGTCGGTGTAACGTTTGGGGTTTTTAAGGAACTCGACAATCTCCTCTATCTCAGTCTTGGCCTCAGACAGACCGGCGACATCCTTAAACGTAACTTTCTGGGCATTATCCTTGTCAAACAGCATTGCCTTGGACTTGCCTACACTGAATACGCCACCGGAGCCGCCTGCACCACCACCGCCTGACATGCGGCGCATAATATAAAACCAGAAGACTATCAGAAGCACAATCGGACCGAAAGTCCACAGTATCGAGCCGAACTGACCGCTGCGTTTGTACTTCACTTCACCGGTGAAAGCGCCCATCGAACGCCATTCCTCTATTTTTGAGTCAAGTTTGTCGGCCGAAGGAATCTCGGTGACAACCTTTGCGACCACACCCGAGCCGGGCGAATACTGGCGCTCATGGAAAAGCGCCGACGCAAGCGAATCCGAGAGATATCCCTCGGCCTCCTTTTTGTCGGTGAAAACTATGATTTTGGTTATACCGTGATCACGGGCCACATACTGCTCGAAGTCAGAGTAGCTCACGTCGCGCGTAATCGAATTGTCGTCAAGATAATAGACTCCGAATATAAACAGCAGTACGAAAGCATACATCCAGTACATACTGAATTTAAACGGTCCCTTCTTGTTATTTGATGAATTGGGAAGTGGCATTTTAGGATTGTAGTAATTTGTGTGTCAATTTTTTGCGTGGGTTAATCCAGATCGGGAACGTTGGTGATGACGGCGTCGCTCCACAGCTCCTCGAGATTGTAACGCTGACGCGCCTCGGGCAAGAAGATGTGCACGAGCGTGTCGCCATAGTCGATGACAATCCACTCAGAGTTTGCATAACCGTCATAATTATAAGGCTTAATACCGCCGTGTTCGAGCACATACTCGCGCACGCTGTCTGCGATGGCCGCAACCTGCATGGACGATGTGCCTTCGGCTATAATAAATGAAGAAGTCGCGGCAGCCTCGATGTCTGACATGTTGACTATAGTCACTTTGCGGCCTTTACGGTCTTGGATACCCTCTATAATAAGTTCTTTTAATTTATCTTGCTGAGTCATTTAGTAATATAATGCGACTGAATATAATTATTTCAGGAGCAAATTTAACGATTTTTTCTTAACAATTGCCAAGTCGGCCAGATGTTATGTTTTTTAAACAATCAGGGCACATAAAAAGATTGATTAA
This sequence comes from Bacteroidales bacterium, assembly GCA_019415705.1. Classification (GTDB taxonomy): domain Bacteria; phylum Bacteroidota; class Bacteroidia; order Bacteroidales; family Muribaculaceae; genus CAG-873. Next base: position 14,066 of record DXYS01000059.1, read on the forward strand.
CCATTTATTCCCTTAATAAACTGTCGCAATCAGTCATATCTCAGTGTTTCGGACGGATCGACCTTCATTGCCGATGATGCAGGTATCAAAATCACAAGCCATGCGGCGACAAACACTCCGACGTTAAGCAGGGCGTAAGCAAATGCAGAAATCTCCACAGGCACATAATGAAGATAATACATATCAGGATCAAGCCCGATAAAATGTGTGGCAGACTGCACAACCGGAAGGATTATTCCTACGAGATTGCCGACAAGCATGCCCATAAGAACTATTTTAAGACCCATCCACACAAAAACGTTTCTCACGAATCTGCGGGATGCGCCGAGTGAACGTAACAAGCCGATGGTGGGGATGCGGTCAATCACGACCATAAAAAGAGATGAAACTAATGTAAACGCCGCCACACAGAGCATCAGAATAAAAATAACGACAACATTTGTGTCAAGCAACGACAGCCAGTTAAAATACAGCGCCCCGGTCTGCAAAGCGTCCGTTACAGGATAAACCGACTCGAGACGTCCGTCACGGACCGCATCATTGACTGCCTGCTGAAGACGTTGGCTCACCGGAGCAATCTCATCTGCCGACACCCCTTCGATAACGACACGCGTGGCACACAACGAATCAATGCCTGCCACCGACTGCAGCAACGGCATTGAAACATAGGCTACGGTCTTGTCATATTCACTCATCCCGGAGTCATAAACAGCCGCAACCGTTACACGGCGCGTCTTCATGGCCCCGTCAACAAAAAAGCAACTGTAAACACGGTCTCCCGGAGAGAGAGACAATGCGTCTGCCGTCAATCGTGATACCACTATGTCACTTTCTGATTCTTTGTCTCCAAAATCAGGCCATTGTCCACCGACGATATTCGAACGCTCGAATCCGTCATCATGAGTATTGTCATAGGCACGCAGGACCACGGCTTCATAATTGTCGTCCGTTTTTATTATTGCAGGCATCTGTATCGACAAAGCCACATTATGCTCACCGACAGTCTCGCTTACAATCGATTGAAATTGCGGTGTGTAAGTAATATAATCACTCTGCACACCTGTGTGATAGTCATACGGAGCCCCGATGGCAACCTGCGCGTCAAAACCAAGTACCTTGCGTGTAATCTCATGCTTGAAACCTGTCACGACCGCAAGCGTCAGCTCCATGACGGCAAGCGCAAGAGCCACACCGGTCACGGCAATGACGACTCCCGCAGACGAGCCGCGGCGCGTATCACCGCTAAGACGCAAATGGCGCGAAATCCAATATGAGACATTCATAATGAGACAAAATTAATCATTTTTGATGAGATATGACACCGCAAGCCGGACCACCAGAGCTTATCTGAAATGATTTTAAATAAAATGTCATTTTTTATTTCACCGTTAGCCCATTTTTTCGCAAATTTGCAGCATCAATTCAGCTGAAGAAACTATGCGTTTATCCGAGCTAAAGACCGGGGAAACCGGTGTCATCATAAAAATTCTCGGACACGGAGCGTTCCGCAAACGTGTCATGGAAATGGGCTTTGTAAAGGGGCGCCCGGTCAAAGTCGCGCTGCATGCCCCTCTTAAGGACCCTATTAAATATACCATAATGGGATATGACGTGTCCCTGAGACTGTCAGAGGCACACCTCATAGAAGTCGTCAAGGTAGACGATGAAAGCCTGACAGAGACTATGCGCGGCTCGGGGACTGTCTCAAATCCCGACCCTCGCCGGATAGATATAGACCGCGAGAGACATATAATAAATGTCGCCCTCATAGGTAACCCGAATTGCGGAAAAACATCACTGTTCAACATCGCAGCCGGAAAACGAGAGCATGTCGGCAACTACAGCGGCGTGACCGTCGATGCAAAAGCGGGCGAATTTGAGTATAAGTCATACAAGATAAATATTGTCGATCTGCCGGGCACATATTCGCTGGCAAGCTATTCGCCCGAAGAACTTTATGTCAGACGATATCTGCGTGATTATACTCCCGACGTAATCATAAACGTGGTTGATGCATCAAATCTCGAGCGCAATCTTTATCTCACGACGGAGCTCATCGATATGGACCGCAGTATGGTCATAGCCCTCAACATGTATGACGAACTCAAGGCACGCGGCACCGAGCTTGACTATGAAATGCTCGGCAATATGATTGGTGTGCCTATGGTGCCTATAGTGGCTAAAAACGGAGAGGGCATCGAGCGCTTGTTTGATACGGTAGTCGATGTGTTTGAAGAAGCTCACGGAGCTGTCAGACACATACATGTTAGTTTAGGCCATGACACGGAGATTGCCATTAGACAACTGATTGACGTACTCAAATCCGATAATAAAATCGGCAGACACTTCTCTCCGCGCTACGTTGCAATCAAATTGCTTGAGGGCGACCGTGAGGCCGAAGACATAATTTCGGATTCTCCCGACAAGGAGAAAATATTAGTCATGCGTGACGAACTCAAAGCACGCTTGGAAAGCCTGAACGACGAAGATCTTGTCTCTACAGTCTCCGCAGAAAAATACGGATTCATTGCGGGAGCTCTCGCCGAGACAATGACCGCCGGCCCCAAAGAGTCCGAAAATAATTCACGTCTTATAGACAAGATCGTCACTAACAAGCTGTTCGGCTATCCGCTTTTCTTCCTGATAATGCTGTTTATTTTCTGGGCGACCTTCTTTATAGGACAGTACCCCATGGACTGGATAGAAGAGGCCGTTGCATGGCTGAGCGACATCACACAGCGCATACTGCCTGACGGCATCCTAAAAGACCTTATCGCCGACGGCATCATCGGAGGAGTCGGAGGCGTGATAGTCTTCTTGCCGAACATACTTATATTATACTTCTGCATCTCATTTATGGAAGACTCGGGCTACATGGCCCGCGCAGCATTTATAATGGATAAGGTGATGCACCGCATCGGATTACACGGCAAATCATTCATACCGCTTGTTATGGGTTTTGGCTGCAACGTGCCTGCAATTATATCATCTCGCGCCATCGAAAGCCGTTCGAGCCGCCTGATTACGATACTTATCAATCCGTTTATGTCTTGTTCGGCCCGTCTGCCGATATATGTCCTGCTCATAGGTACATTCTTCCCCAATCACGCCACATTAGTGTTCATGGGGCTGTATCTGACAGGTATTATCGTTGCAGTCATCACGGCGCGACTGCTGCGGCGAGTCTTATTCAAGAAAGACGAGACACCTTTCGTGATGGAGCTGCCGCCCTACCGCATCCCGACATTCAAGGCTTCAATGCGACACACATGGGGCAAAGGCGTCGAGTATCTCAAGAAGATGGGAGGCACAATCCTTATCGCCAGCATTATCGTATGGGCACTCAACTACTTCCCGCGCCATGATGACGAGCCGCAGACGGCTCAAACTGAGACCGTCAGCGACGCAGGGGCCATAGACCCGTCGACAGACTCTTACCTTGAAATGATGGGCAAAGCTATCAATCCGGTCATGGAGCCGCTCGGCTTCCACTGGCGCGCCTCAGTGGCAGCTCTCGCCGGCGTGCCTGCCAAAGAGATTGTCGTGTCGACCCTCGGCGTGCTTTACACAGATGACGAGGCCGTCAGCGACTCTCGACTCAGCAGCCGTCTGACAGCACCAAATCCCGCTACCGGGCGCCCCGACTTCACAGCCGCAGCGGCGTTAGCGTTCATGGTCTTCATCCTACTTTACTGCCCGTGCATCGCCACCATCACCGCCATCTCGCGCGAGAGCGGCTCATGGCGATGGGGAGCATTCTCGGTAGTCTACAACACCGTCGTCGCATGGATTGTGGCCTTCATTGTCTATCAGATAGCCTGTCTGGTCTGATATATCGCTCATTTTTTGCGCAATATGCAGAAAATAGTTACTTTTGTTTGATATAACGAAACAGACCTCAAATGAGCCCTATAAACGATAAACAGGAGTCCTTGGATAAACGCTATCTGAAGATGGCGACCATCTGGGCCGAAAACTCATATTGTCGCCGTCGCCAAGTCGGAGCCATAATCGTCAAAAATCAGATGATTATATCTGACGGCTATAACGGCACACCCTCGGGATTCGAGAATGTCTGCGAGGACGAGAACGGCATCACCAAACCCTACGTGCTTCACGCCGAGGCAAATGCCATCACCAAAGTCGCGCGCTCAAACAATTCGAGCGACGGTGCAACGCTCTATGTCACGGCATCGCCCTGCTTGGAGTGCGCCAAACTTATCATACAGGCCGGCATTAAACGCGTCGTCTACAACGAGCTTTACCGCATCTGCGACGGCATAGATCTGCTCAAGCGCGCCGGCGTAGAGTGTATCCACCTGCCGCAAATAGACTAAACAGAACTTCCAACGCGACACATCACGATGTCAGACAATAAATCATCACTTACAAAATGGCTTCCGCTGATTGGCGCCGCCCTCATAGCCGGCGGCGTGTGGATCGGCTTTATGCTCGGCGGCGGACACCGCCCGAGTGCGGCTCAGGATAAGCTCAACCGCCTTTTTGAAATCATTGAAGACAAATATGTCGACGAAATCAATCTCGACAGCCTCGTCGAGATGACAATCCCGCAGATACTCAAGAATCTTGACCCACATTCGTCCTATATCCCCTACAGTGACCTCGAAAAAGTCAACGGCGAGTTGGAGAGTACCTTCGGCGGAATCGGCATACAGTTTCAGGTCATGAACGACACCATCTGCGTGGTCGAAGTCATCTCGGGCGGTCCGTCAGAGAAGGTAGGCATCATGGCCGGTGACCGCATCATCGGCGTCGACTCCATCGACATAGTCAAGCGCCACATCACCGATGAAGACGTTCGCTCCATGCTCCGCGGCCCAAAAGACACCGAGGTCAGTGTCACCATCAAGCGCAACAACTCCCCGAAACCGCTCAAATTCGACATCGTTCGCGGCGATATACCCGTTACATCGGTCGACGCCTCATACATGATTACAGACAGCATCGGATACGTCAAGGTCAGCCGTTTCGCCCGCAACACATACAATGAATTCCTGCAGGCAATCAGCGACCTGCGCTATCGCGGCGCCAAAAGCTATATTCTCGATTTGCGCGGCAACGGAGGCGGTTTTATGGAGCCTGCGATAATGATGGTCAACGAGTTTCTCGACCCTTACAGCACTATTGTGATGACAAAGGGACGCAACGACAGCGAGAACAGCGTTGTATATTCTGACGGTACCGGCACTTTCGCCTCGGCGGATTTGGTGGTATTAGTCGACGAATTTTCGGCAAGCTCAAGCGAGATATTTGCCGGAGCCATACAAGACAACGACCGCGGTCTGATTATCGGACGCCGCTCATTCGGCAAGGGTTTAGTCCAAAGTCCGTTTGAATTCCCTGACTCAAGCGCCATGCGCCTCACAGTTCAGCGTTATTACACACCGTCAGGACGTTGCATACAGAAGGACTTCAAACGCGGCCGCACCGACGACTATGAGGAAGAAATCGTCGAACGATACAACCGAGGCGAGATTTTCAGTGCCGACAGCATCAAGCTGAAGACCGACGACATATTCAAGACCCGTTCGGGTCGCACAGTCTATGGCGGCGGTGGCATTATGCCCGATGTGTTTGTACCATCAGACACATCCGGTGTGTCCTCCTATTATATTAATGTGTCAAATGCCGGACTTCTCACCAAATATGCCTATGAGATGGCCGACCTCAACCGTGATGAATTCTCCAAAGCCAAGAACGTCAAGGAGCTTACCGCCATGCTGCCGTCAGACGCCACGCTGCTGCGTTCGTTTGTGCAGTATGCCGTGCAGCACGGTGTGCCCGCCCGGTGGTATTACATCAACATTTCATCAGGCTTGATTGTTAATCAACTGAAGGCCCTGATTGCACGCGACGTCCTCGGAGTGCATGCGTTCTACGAGATTTTCAACACCCGTGACAATACAATCAGCGAGGCCCTGCGGCTCATAAACGAGGGTGCGGCCCGCACCCCTGTGGGCCAAGAAAGTGATGACAACCCACAAATGCCTCAGTCAAAATGAAAAAAGACGAAATCAGACTGCGCGTAAGAGCCCGCAAAGCCGTCCTTGATGACACGGAGAGAAAATCGGCCGCAACGGCTGTGTTTGACCTGCTTGAGAAAACCGCTGCCTTTATGATGGCCGACAACATACTCCTCTATCACTCTCTTCCGGATGAGCTCTCGACCATAGACTTTATCGAGCGTTGGCACACAATCAAACACTTCTATCTGCCTCGCGTCAACGGTCTCAACCTCGAGATACTGCCCTACGCCAAAAGCCGTCTGCATTTAGGCTCGTTCAACATCGAGGAGCCGGACGGCGATGACCTCACCGACATTAATGATATAGACATGGTAGTCGTGCCGGCTGTCGCTTATGACCGTCGCGGCAACCGCGTCGGACGCGGCAAAGGCTATTACGACCGCTTGCTGCACAACACTCGGGCAGTCAAGGTGGGCGTTGCATACGATTTTCAGGTATTTGATGAAATAGATTGCGAGCCTCATGATGTCGCTGTAGACTATGTAATCACCGAGTGCGGCATCAGACGCACATCACGGCGTTGAACATCCGCTGCCACATACGGAAAAACCAAGCCTGCCGCTTTTTTGAGCGGCAGGCTTGGTTTTTCCAAATCACAATTTCAGTTAGACTTTAGTCCTGAAAACTTCCGGTATATACAAGCAAACAATTAGTAAATACGAATTACAAGCAAATAATTAAAAGGATCTGGCTGTATAATGTGAATCAGATTATCAACGGTAATCGGCAAAGCGCTCCTGAAGTTTCTTGCGGGCGAAGAAAATACGGCTCTTAACCGTGCCGAGGGGCAGATTCATCTTCTCGGCAATTTCATTATACTTATAACCGGCCACGTGCATCGAGAACGGCAGACGATACTCATCAGAAAACTCATTTATGGCACTTGTAATCTCTTCGGCACCATAAGATGATTCGGGAGAATCGATGCCCGAATCCTGCGAAAGATTCAGATGATAGAGATTGTCGGTAGTATCAACGATTGTAGCCGCACGCGCGCCGCGACGATAATTGTTGATAAAGATGTTGCGCATGATTGTGAAAATCCAGCCCTTGAAGTTTGTGTTGTCGGCAAACTTGTCTTCGTTGTCGAGAGCCTTGAGGGTTGTGTCCTGCAGCAAATCATATGCATCGTCACGGTTTGAAGTAAGCATGTAAGCGAAGTTGAGCATGTTGCTCTGAAGTTCCATTAATTTGGATTGAAATTTTACAGATCCCATAGTTGAAATTTTAAATATTTTATTGTATAAATTGTCAGCACTCAATAGAAATGATCAATTGTTTTATCTTGATTTCGATTCAAAATTACTACAAAATCAACAAATGCAAGTATTTTTGAGTTAATATGTGTTAATTTCTAAATTTTTACATTTCTATGTCGCTATTTTACTGTTTATCAAAGGTTTATTTTTGTATATATTTGTTACAAGTTTGTTACATTATAGATTATTATTGTTACATCTCATAAAAATCTGCAGCTGTAAAGCCTAAAAACGTCCGTCAATAAATCCAATTAAGGATGCAAAGCAAATATGATGCTCATAGCTAATATTTAGCTTTTTTTGTTAACTTTGTGGTATAATTCCAATCACTTATTTCCCCCTTTTAATTTGATATGTCAAAAATCGGATCTGTCACGACACCCGTAGGCCGCAAAGCATTATTACTCGGCAGCGGTGAATTAGGTAAAGAAGTTGCTATCGAGTTACAGCGTTTCGGCGTCGAGGTTATTGCCTGCGACAAATATCCCGGCGCACCTGCAATGCAGGTCGCGCACCGCTCTTATGTTTTCAATATGCTTGATGGAGATGAACTTCGTCGCGTCATAGAGCTTGAGAAGCCTGACCATATCATTCCCGAGATAGAAGCAATCGCAACTCCGGTGCTCGTCGAGCTTGAGAAAGAGGGCTATCATGTGACCCCTACTGCCACAGCCGCACGCCTCACCATGAATCGCGAAGGTATACGGCGTCTCGCAGCCGAGCAGCTCGGAGTGCCCACGTCGCCCTACAAGTTCGCCTCTGACTATGACGAGTTCCGCCGCGCGGTTGACGAAATCGGCATACCCTGCGTTGTCAAGCCCATCATGAGTTCGTCGGGCCACGGACAGTCTGTAATCAAATCCGCTGACGACATCGAGCACAGCTGGCAGATAGCACAGGAAGGCGGACGAGCCGGTGCAGGCCGCGTAATCGTCGAAGGCTTTGTAAAATTTGACTACGAAATAACTTTGCTCACCGTCCGCTCGATAAGCGGCACATCGTTCTGCGAGCCCATCGGCCACATCCAGATTGACGGAGACTACCGCTACTCATGGCAGCCTCAGCCCATGTCGGCCGGCGCACTTGAGAAAGCCCGCGACATCGCCCGCAAGGTCACCGACGCTCTCGGCGGCTACGGTATCTTCGGTGTCGAGCTCTTCATCAAGGGCGACGACGTCATTTTCAGCGAGGTTTCACCGCGTCCACACGATACCGGCATGGTGACAATGATTTCGCAGGACCTGAGCGAATTTGCGCTCCACGCCCGCGCTGTATTAGGCCTGCCGGTACCCGGAATCCGTTTCTATGGTCCGTCAGCGTCAAGAGCAGTCGTCGTCGAAGGCGACACTAACCGCGTCGAGTTTGACAACCTTGACAAAGTTTTGGAAGAGCCCGGCACACAGATGCGTATCTTCGGCAAACCCGAGGTCGTAGGTCATCGCCGCATGGCCGTCATCCTCGCCACCGACGACAGCATCGAAGCCGCCCGCGCCAAAGCCGAGCACGCGTATGACAAACTTGTCGTTAAAGTGCTACCTCGCGAATAAACCGTCAGTTTCCGCCAATGAAAAATATTATAATAATGTTGCGCGCGGGCTATGAGGCCCGCGCCGACATTTCTCTGACTCCGGAACGCGTATATTATCGTTTTGCGACCGACAGTTCGATTGAGGACGGGAATCTTCCGGCTATAAAAGAGGACTTTGCCTCATTCATTTATCGTCTTATGTCTGCCGCCGAGCCCCGTGAGAGCGAAACTCCGCTTGACAAGAGCGTGAAATTTGAGATGTATGTCGATACACGCGTCAAAAACTTCGCCATGAGCGAGGAGTCGCTCCGACGCCTCGTCTCCATACTTTGCGAAGTCTCCGACGAATTCCTTTTTCTCAGAGGATTCTGCTAATAGCAGAACGCACGGTCGAAGAGACGGGAGGCGTTGGCTGTAGTAGCGGAAGCTACGGTTTTAAGGTCAAGGCCAAGTGAATCGGCCACACAGGCTCCTATCAGGGGCAGAAAAGAACTCTCGTTGCGCTTGCCGCGGTGAGGCACGGGCGCAAGATAAGGCGAATCGGTTTCAAGGACTATACGCTCGAGGCCTATTGCCGGAAGTGTCTGACGCAGTTTTGAGTTTTTAAAGGTGACGATGCCATTGACGCCAAAATAAAAATCTCCCGCCCGGCGACGTATGTCGTCGACATCTTGCTCGGTGCCTCCGAAGCTATGAAAAACACCGCGCACTCCATGCACGCCCTCCAAAACCTCGAGTGCCTGACCGAGTCCGTCACGGCAGTGTATAATCAACGGTAAATCAAGTTCGACCGAACGCGCGGCCTGATGCTCGAAGACTTGCATCTGCTCGTCCACAAACGTCTTGTCCCAATATAAATCCATACCTACCTCGCCTATAGCCACATAAGCAGAGCCGTCACCTATATATTCGTCAATACGGCTCATCACTTCGCGCCAGTCATCTTTGACTTCGGTCGGATGCAAACCCATCGCCGTGGCAATATTCGCCTTATACTTGGCAGCAAGCGCGAGCATAGGCTCAACTGATGTCAGGTCAACGTTGGGAAAAACCATCTTTGTCACACCTGCATCAACAGCTCGGTCGACAGCACCGCTGCCCGACTCATCATCTTCAAATTCAGGCAGATAAAGATGTGTATGCGTATCGAAAAACTCCATTATAAATCTTAATGATTTCGATTAACCGACTCTTCGGCCAGAGCCGTGAAGTAGACGCGACTGTCAGCCTCCAATCTCACGTTTTCCAATGACCTTACTGCCTCGGCTGCATAGCGGGCAATCAGCAGACGACAGCGCTCGCTCAAATCGAGACGGTCATAGACAGCCTTGACCTGACGGATACGTTCGGCAGGCTCAAGATCTTCGTCGAGTATCGCTTCAAGTTCTTCCGACGCCTCGTCAAGTGCGGTTATCAAAAGCCACGTTTTCTTCTCGTTGACAATGTCACCACCGATTTCCTTGCCGAATACCAAGGGGTCGCCGTAAGTGTCCAACCAGTCGTCACGCAATTGGAACGCAAGACCGAGATTTACACCATAGTCATAAAAAGCCTCACAGTCGGCCTCGTCGGCACCGGCTATCATCGCACCCATGCGGCAGGCACAGCCGAGCAGGACGGATGTCTTGAGACGTATCATATTAAGATACTCGTCAACGGTCACATCCTTACGCTTTTCAAAGTCCATGTCATATTGCTGACCCTCGTAAATTTCCATGGCCGTACGATTAAACAGGTCCATAACCGCAGGCATTATCTCCTGACGGCAGCGGCTGATATAAGTCGTGGCCATGGTCAGCATGGCGTCACCGGACAAAATAGCGGTATTGTCATTCCAACGGCAATGCACTGTCGGACGTCCGCGCCGCAGGTCTGCGCGATCCATCACATCGTCATGCAGCAACGTGAAATTATGAAAAATCTCTATACCTAAGGCTGCATTAATGGCCCCGTCGCCCTCACCGGGCTCTACGGGTGCCCCCATCGCGCTACAAGCCGCAAGCAGTAGTTGGGGACGGAGACGTTTGCCGCCGCTTTCGAGCGTATATTCTATCGGAAGATAGAGGTCTGCAGGCTCGGCAGGATAAGATATTGAGGCAATAGCCGTAGAAATAATGTCTGAAATGACTTGCTGACTTAACATAGCGATGAGTTTTGGTGTAATCTTACGGCAAAGTTAAGACAAAATGACTAATTTTGTCCTACAAAGACTATGATTAAAAATCAGATAATGGAAAATTTGCCTGCCGACCCCGTGATGCTCTATAGTTTTATCAATATGAAACTGCGTGACAGCTACAGTTCGCTCGACGCGCTTTGCGACGACCTCGGGCTCGACCGCACCGAGCTGGAGCGTAAATTAGGCGACGCCGGATTTGAGTACTCGCCCGAAAACAACCGCTTTATATAATGGAGGATTATCTGTCGAAACTTAACGGGCCACAACGTGAGGCTGTCGAATATATCGACGGACCGGAACTCGTCATTGCCGGCGCAGGCTCTGGCAAAACACGTGTGCTCACCTATAAGATAGTCCACCTGCTGGCCCATGATTATGAGCCGTGGCGCATCATGGCCCTGACTTTCACCAATAAGGCGGCGCGTGAGATGCGCAGCCGCATCGAAACACTTGTCGGCGAAAAGACGGCCTCAAAACTTTGGATGGGCACGTTCCACTCTATTTTTTCTAAAATACTGCATATCAACGCCTCCCGTATAGGTTACCGCAGCGACTTCACCATCTACGACACGTCTGACTCGAAGTCACTCATCAAGATGATCATCAGGGATATGAAACTCGATGAGAATGTCTATCAGCCGGCGGCCGTGCTCAACTCTATCTCGACGGCCAAGAACGCGCTCGTCTCGCCCGAGGCATACGCCATGGACCGCGAACTTATCGACTCCGACCGTCGCTCCAAGCGTCCGGCGACTGTCGAAATTTATCACGCTTACCGCGACCGCTGCCGTGTGGCCGGAGCCATGGACTTTGACGACCTGCTCTTCTACACCGACAAACTGCTGCGCGAAAATCCCGACGTGCTCCGCCACTATCAGGAGTTTTTCCGCTATATACTCGTCGACGAGTATCAGGACACCAACTATGCACAGCACGTCATCGTCAGACGTCTGACCGAGGAGTCGGGCAAGCTATGTGTGGTCGGCGACGACGCCCAGAGCATCTACTCATTCCGAGGCGCCAACATACGCAACATCCTCGACCTCAAGAAGTCATATGCCAATCTGCGTATATTCAAGCTCGAACAGAACTATCGTTCGACCCAAAACATCATAAACGCGGCCAACACGCTGATTGCAAAGAATATGATGCAGATACCCAAGAACGTATTCTCCACCAACGACATCGGCGAGCGCATCGAGGTCGTGCAGTGCTACAGCGTCTACGAAGAGGGCTATCTCGTGGCCAACCGCATCTCGCAGCTGCATATGAAAAATCATGACAGTTACGACGATTACGCGATTTTATACCGCACGAACGCCCAATCTCGTGTGCTCGAGGAGTCGCTGCGACGCCGCAACATCCCATACCGCATCTACGGCGGCGTCGCCTTCTATCAGCGCAAGGAGGTCAAGGACGTCGTGTCATATCTGCGTCTTGCTGTCAATCCGCATGACGATGAGGCTCTCAAACGCGTCATCAACGTACCGGCACGAGGCATCGGCGAGACAACCGTAGGCAAACTCTCGTCTGCAGCCATTGACAACGGCGTCAGCATCTGGGAGATTATTAACAACTTGGACAAATACCCCGTCAATATCAACAAGGGCACGACCGCCAAGATTGCCGGATTCGCCACGCTCATACAGACATTCAACAACGAGGCGGCCGCAGGCATGAACGCTGACGAACTCACACAAAAAGTCATAGCCGATAGCCGCCTGCTGGCTATGTATCTCTCCGACACGACTCCCGAGAGCATCACTAAGCATGAGAACATCAACGAACTGCTCAACGCAGCGCGTGTTTTTGTCTATGGCAAGCAGGACTTTGACGACATAACTCTACATGCTTTTCTTTCTGAGGTATCTCTTGCCACAGATCAGGACGAGAAAGACGACAGCACGGCCGAACGCATCACGCTGATGACCATCCACGCGGCCAAAGGCCTCGAATTCTCAAACGTCTTTATCGTCGGCGTAGAAGAAAGACTGATTCCATCACCAAAATCAGCGTCAACAAAGCAAGGATTGGAGGAAGAACGTAGATTATTATATGTCGCAATCACACGCGCAAAAAACTATTGTATGCTTAGCTATGCGCCACCACTTTTTCCACTCAAGGATAACAAAGAGAACAAATTAAACATTAACATACCAATACCGTCACGTTTTATTTCTGACATTGACCGCAAGTTTCTGCGCCTCGCCACAGGCACACAGATTGCACCGCCCAAGTCAAACGTGCCCGACTATCATACATTCAGAGAGCGTTATGCCGCAGAGTCGGCGCCACGTGCCGGTGTCCGCAGTTTCGCACCCGCGCAAGACCGTGCGGAGCGTCCGTCGCCGTCGCGCTTCGGAATTCCAACGGAGAAAAAGGCCGGTGGCGTACCCATCGGGCAGGCGCGGCCGGCAGGCGAATACGACGTCCATACCTCTGACAGTCTGACACTCGGCATGACTATAGAGCACCAGCGCTTCGGCCGCGGCAAAATCACATCAATCGACACATCGACCCCCGACCATAAGATAACCGTCGAATTTGAGAACGTGCAGGTACGCGTCCTGCTGCTTAAGTTCGCCCGTTTTAAAATCATTTCAGAATGAAAGTCTCAGAGCTCCCCACCCCTTTTTATGTCGTCTACGAAAACCGGCTCGTCAAAAATCTCGAGCTGATAACTGACGTGGCGCGCCGCGCGAACGTCAAGATAATCATGGCCTTCAAGGCCAACGCCCTGTGGCGTACGTTCCCCATAATCCGTCGCTACTGCCGCGCCTCGACGGCCAGCTCGCTCAACGAGCTGCGTCTCGGCCGCGAATGTCTGGGCGATGAAGTCCACAGTTATTGTCCGGCCTATACCGACGCGACAATTGACGAATATATCGCCGGCAGCAGCCACCTGACATTCAACTCGGTAAGTCAGTGGGAGCGCTTTGCCGACAAAGTCATGGCCCACAATGCCGGTGCCGGCTCACATCATGTCTCGCCCGGACTTAGAGTCAACCCCAAATGCTCGGTCATCGAGACCGACATATACAACCCGGCTCTGCCCGGCTCGCGATTCGGCGTCGGCGCCGACACTCTGCCCGAGCTGCCCAAAGGTATCGAGGGGCTGCACTTCCACGCACTCTGCGAATCGACAAGCTATGATTTGGAAAAAGTACTCGAGGCGTTTGAGAGCCAGTTCGGCCACATTCTCGCGAGCAGACACGTCAAGTGGGTCAACATGGGCGGCGGACATCTGATGACACGCAGCGGCTATGACACAGACCATCTTGTCAGCCTGCTTAAAGCCTTCAAACAACGCCATCCCGGCATTGAAGTCATACTCGAGCCCGGCAGCGCATGGACATGGCGTACGGGCGACCTCATCACCTCGGTCGTCGACGTCGTGACAAACGACGACATCTCGACTGCAATTGTTGATGTCTCATTCGCCTGCCATATGCCCGACACACTCGAGATGCCCTACAAACCGGCTATCACAGAGAGCGTCGAGCCGACTGAAGACACATCTGTCTACCGTCTCGGCGGCAACTCCTGTCTCAGCGGCGACTTCATGGGCGACTGGGCCTTCGAGCAGCCGCTGAAAATCGGCGACCGACTGACACTCGAGGACATGAACCATTACACGACCGTCAAGACCACGATGTTTAACGGCATCGACCATCCTGCCATAGTCCTCGCCTCGTCAGAGGATGCTGATGACGCCCGTTATCTGCGCCGCTACGGCTACGACGACTACAAGTCGCGCATGAGTTAAAACCTATCGAATAACCAATTAACATCATATATACCATCATGCCACGTTTCTCTGTAATAGTTCCCGTCTACAACCGCATCGGCGAGGTCAGCGACCTCTTGGAAAGCCTGCTGGCCCAGACATCAGGCGACTTTGAGACAATAATAGTCGAGGACGGCTCTTCGGAGCCTTGCCGCGAAGTCGTCGAGGACGCTGCAGCCCGCGGGCTCGACGTAAAATATTATTACAAAGAAAACGAGGGCCGCTCGATTGCCCGCAACTACGGACTCGAACGCGCGACAGGTGACTATTTTGTATTCTTCGACTCAGACTGTGTGATTCCGCCCGACTATTTCCGCACACTCGCCGCCGAACTCGACCGCCGCAAGGACCTCGACTGTTTCGGCGGTCCCGACGCCGCCCACGAGTCGTTTACTCCGACCCAGAAGGCCATCAACTACTCGATGACCTCGTTCCTGACCACCGGCGGCATACGCGGCGGCAAAATAAAGCTCGAAAAATTCGTGCCGCGAACGTTCAATATGGGCTTTTCGCGCCGCGTCTACGAGCGCGTCGGCGGTTTCCGCGAGATGTTCTCGGAGGACATCGACATGAGCACACGCATCCGCAAAGCCGGCTTCAACATCGGCCTGATTCGCGAGACACCCGTGTGGCACAAACGACGTGTCGACCTCAAAAAGTTCTTCAGGCAGGTCTACGTATTCGGCATGTCGCGCATCACGCTCAAACTGCTATATCCGGACTCGCTTAAGGCCGTTCACCTGCTGCCGGCGGCGTTTGTCGTCGGATCATTGGCACTGATTCTGTTGGGCGTATTTGTCTCACCATGGTGGCTGCTGCCGCTCGGTCTGTATTTCCT
>DXYS01000059.1:29713-48035 GCA_019415705.1 Bacteroidales bacterium
ATCGGAGCAATCATAGCGACACGCGACCTGCACGTCTCGACGCTCGCGCTGCCTGCTGCCGTTATACAGTTAGGCGGTTACGGCTGCGGATTTATAAAGGCTTTCGTTACAAAAATCATACTCCGTCGAGGCCGTGACATCAACGAAGAGATATTGATACGCAAAGGCAAATGAGCGAACACGACGAACTTACAGGCGCAAACGGGCGCCTCATAAAAAACATGCGGCCCGAAGACCGTCCGCGTGAAAAGGCGCTGCGACTCGGGCTTAAGGCGCTGAGCGACGCCGAGCTTATGGCACTGCTCTTCTCGACAGGCATAAAGGGCAAATCGGTCATAGAGATGAGTCAGGACATACTCGATGACAACAATGGCCATCTGTCGACCGTCGCCTCGCTATCGGTCAGCGATTTTCTAAAACGCTATAAAGGCATCGGCGTGGCCAAGGCAATAACCCTGCTTGCGGCACTCGAATTAGGCGCACGCTCGTCAGCCGACGCTGCAGCCAAAGAAGACCCTACCGTAAACAGTTCTGAAATAGCCTACCGCCTGATGCGCCATCATCTCGCCGACCTGCCGCACGAGGAGTTTTGGGTGATGCTGCTCTCGCAGAGCGGCAAGGTGCTCCGCGAGGTCAAAATCGGCCAAGGAGGCCTGACCGGCACCGTAGCCGATGTCAAGCTCATCATCCGTGCAGCCGTCGACCATCTCGCCTCGGCCATGATACTCTTTCACAATCATCCGTCGGGCAATCTACGGCCGAGTCCTCAGGACGACGCGCTGACCAGAAAGATTACCGAAGCAGCCAAACTGATTGACACCCGCGTCAACGACCATATCATCGTATCGGCCAACGGCTATTACTCTTACAACGACGAAGGTCGCATGTAAACAGTTGTATATTATGGAATACACAAATATTTCAATGATTGGCGATGACAAGGTGCGTTATGTACTTAAAAAGCAAGGTCATAACCCACTATTTGTATTAGGAGTCAATCCCAGCACCGCCGATGATGTCAAGTCAGACCACACCATTACACGTGTATGTGGTTTCGCGGAACGTATGGGATTTGACAGTTTCATAATGATTAATGTGTATCCCCTCAGAGCTACGGATATCATGAACTTACCGCCCGATGTAGATATGGATATACATGCGGCAAACCTTAACATAATATGCGATGAGATTGCAGCTGTCGAACGCCCGACTATACTTATTGCTCACGGCAATTCTATTTCCAAAAAGAAATATTTACGCTCTTGTCTCAATGATTTACTTCGCAAATTAGCTGAATTTAAAACTGCCGAATTTATACAGCTCGGCGAACTGACCGCTCAAGGCAATCCGCGCCACCCGTTAATGGCACGAGGAGATGTCGAGATTAAGGAATACACATTTAAATAATTATTTATCACAGATATACAACGAAGGCCGCAGATAACTGCGGCCTTCGTTTATCGTTGCTCGGGGTTGCCCTCGTAGTAGTTGACAAAGGCACGGTTAACCAAGGCGACACCACCCGGCGTAGGATAGTCGCCCGAGAAATACCAGTCGCCGGGATGACCGGGTATGGCCTCATGCATACCTTCGAGAGTCTGATAGACGAGGTCTACCTGAGCGTGTATATGTCCGTCGCTGAGCATACGGGCGATTTTGGTCGAGATTTCCTCGTCGGTAAAGGGCTCATAAATGGCTTTGACACAGTTGACTTGCTCGGCAGCCGGTTTAGCGAGCTCAGCAATACAACTGCGGTAAGTCTCATCAAGCACATTCTGCCGCCCTGTCTCTTTCAGCAACTCGACTGCGGCGCGGAAAGCTATGAATTCACTCATACGTGACATGTCTATGCCATAACAGTCCGGATATCTTACCTGCGGCGACGATGACACTACGATGATGCGGCGCGGATGCAGCCGGTCAAGCATCTTGAGAATCGACTGGCGGAGCGTCGTGCCCCTTACTATGCTGTCGTCGATGACTACAAGTGTATCTACGTCGTTTTTAATACAGCCGTATGTAACGTCATAGACATGTGCCGCAAGGTCGTTACGAGATTCACCTTCGGCGATAAA
Source organism: Bacteroidales bacterium (assembly GCA_019415705.1). Lineage (GTDB taxonomy): Bacteria > Bacteroidota > Bacteroidia > Bacteroidales > Muribaculaceae > CAG-873. Next base: position 31,789 of record DXYS01000059.1, read on the forward strand.
TGTACGAAGTTTGATATCTTTCAGCGCTATTTTCTCAACGCGGAGTTTCTGATTCATTATCGACGTCACTGTCTTTGCATCGAGTGTGCCTGATGTCGAAACATCAATAATGCGACGCGCCTTCTCTGAGTCCAAGTAAGCTTCGATACCCTCTGTTAGCCCCATAAACGCGACCTCGGCCGTGTTGGGGATAAACGCGAAGACCGTATTGTCAAGGTCTCGATCAATCATGTCGAGAATCTTGGGCGCGAGTTTGCGGCCCAAAGCCTTGCGTTCACGATATATGTCGGCATCGCTGCCTCGCGAGAAATAGATGCGCTCAAACGAGCAGCGGCGGTTTTCGCCCGGCTCTAAAACCTGACGCTTGACGATACGGCCGCTCTTGCCTACGATGAGGCTGCAGCCAGGCTCGAGTTCATGAACTTCGCGCAGCGGCACATCCATAACAGTCTGTATGACCGGACGCTCGGATGCGACAACAACTATTTCGTCGTCATAATAATAGAACGCCGGACGGATGCCGTGGCGGTCTCTGAGCGCAAACATGTCGCCTGACCCTGTCGCGCCGCAGATTACAAAACCGCCGTCCCAGTCGGGCGCTGTCGCGGCAAGCACGTTATAGGGGTCGAGATTGTCCTCGATGGCGCGCCCCAGCTCGGGATCCTCGAGCGTCGAGCGGAACTCTCGGTATAATCGGTGATTTTCCTTGTCTAACGCATAACCTATCTGCTCCAACAACACAACAGTGTCGCTGTATATGCGCGGATGCTGACCCTTGGCAACGATATTTTTGAAAATCTCGTCGACATTGGTCATATTGAAATTGCCGCAAAGCAACAGGTTACGCGAGCGCCAGTTGTTGCGGCGCAGAAACGGATGGACATACGAGATACCGCTGCGGCCCGTCGTACTGTAGCGCAGATGCCCCATGTAGATATCGCCGATAAAGGGGGCCGAACGCTCGAAGTCATCCTCGTCATACTGCTCCATGGCACGGGCAATCTGGCTGTTTACCTCGCCGAAGATATGCGAGATGGCGTCAGTGCCCATGGCTCGCTCGCGCCACACATATTCGTGGCCGGGCTCGGAGTTGATTCTGACAACGCCAATGCCGGCAGCTTCCTGCCCGCGGTTGTGCTGTTTCTCCATCAGCAGATAGAGCTTGCCGAGAGCATAAGTCCACGCGCCGTATTTCTCTTTGTAATAGGACAAAGGGCGGCGAAGCCTTATCATGGCTACGCCGCACTCATGTTTGATTTGTTCCATCTATGGGGTTTATCTGATAAACAGAAGTTCACGATATTTGGGGAGAGGCCACATCTCGTTGTCAACAAGAAGCTCGAGCTTGTCGATATGATATCTGATTTTGTCCATGGCCGGAGTGACATTGTCGTGATAGGCTATTGCCTTCTCGCGTTCGTCGGTGATGGCGTTGGCTTTCTTGCGGGCATCGACCATCTTGTCAGTCTCGTTTTTGATGACGCACATGTGCTCCGAGATTTTCTCGATAATATCAAGGTCATGGGCCACGATTCGGTTGCCCTTTTCGGGGTTGAAGAGGGTCTTGAGTTTGACTACATTGTCTACAAGCATCGACTGATAGCGTGTGGCCACAGGAATGATGTGGTTGATGGCGAGGTCACCAAGCACACGGGCCTCAATCTGTATCTTCTTGGTATACATCTCCCACTTGACCTCGTTGCGGGCCTCGAGCTCGATTTTGCTGAACACGCCGGCGCGGGCAAACATATCTACTGACGACGGGCGCAGATAGGCATCAAAAATCTTGGGCGCAGATGTCTCGCAGTCAAGTCCGCGGCGTGCGGCCTCGGCTTTCCACTCGTCGCTGTATCCATTGCCGTCGAAGTGTATGGCTTTTGAATCGATGATGAGCTGACGGACCTCGGCGAAGATGGCGTCGTCGAGCTGCTGGCCCTTTTCGACACGAGCAGTAACAGCCGCATGGAACTGATTGAGCTGATCGGCCACGGCGGCGTTGAGTGCTATCATAGCTGATGCGCAGTTGGCCGACGAGCCTACGGCGCGGAACTCAAAGCGGTTGCCGGTGAAGGCAAAAGGCGATGTGCGATTGCGATCGGTGTTGTCGATGAAAATTTCAGGAATCTGCGAGACGTCAAGCGATACACCGGATTTGCGCGTGAGGTCGGCGAGTTCTTTGTATGTATTGTTCTCGACAAGTTCAAGGATGCGAGCGACCTGCGTACCGGTGAAGATAGAGATGATGGCAGGGGGCGCCTCATTGGCACCGAGACGATGGCAGTTTGTGGCCGACATTATCGAAGCCTTGAGCAACGCGTTGTGCTTGTAGACGGCGGCCATCACATTGGCTATGAAGGTGATGAACTGCAGATTGTCCTTTGGGGTCTTGCCGGGGGCGAAGAGCATAGTGCCACGGTCGGTGCCGAGGCTCCAGTTGTTGTGCTTGCCCGAGCCGTTGATGCCGGCGAAAGGCTTCTCATGAAGCAGCACGCGGAAGTTGTGGCGGCGTGCCACCTCTGCCATCACTGACATCAGCAGCAGGTTATGGTCATTGGCGAGGTTGGTCTCCTCGAAGATGGGGGCGAGCTCAAACTGGTTGGGGGCAACCTCGTTGTGACGTGTCTTGGCCGGGATGCCTAACTTGTGGCACTCAATCTCGAGGTCGAGCATGAAGGCCTCGACTCGTGAGGGGATGGCGCCGAAGTAGTGGTCTTCGAGCTGCTGATTCTTGGCGCTCTCGTGGCCCATGAGTGTGCGACCTGTCATTACAAGGTCGGGACGAGCACTGTAAATTGACTCGTCGACGAGGAAATATTCCTGTTCCCAGCCGAGATATGAGATGACGTGCTTGACCTCGGGGTCAAAGAAACGCGCTACGGCTGTCGCCGCGCGGTCGACGCTGTTGAGGGCGCGCAGCAGCGGAGTTTTATAGTCGAGTGACTCGCCGGTGTAAGATATAAAGATTGTCGGGATACAAAGCGTCTCGCCGATGATGAACGCAGGCGACGAAATGTCCCATGCCGAGTAACCGCGGGCCTCGAAAGTATTGCGGATGCCACCATTGGGGAAGCTCGAAGCGTCACCCTCCTGCTGGACGAGCAGTTTGCCGGTAAACTCCTCGACAACGCCGCCCTTGCCGTCATGCTCGATAAACGCGTCATGTTTTTCGGCGGTGCCGTCGGTCAGCGGGTGAAACCAGTGTGTGTAGTGGCGTGCGCCGTTATCAATGGCCCAGCGCTTCATACCCTCAGCCACACTGTCAGCGATGTCGCGGCTGATAGGCTCTTTATTCTCTATCGCATGCACAAGAGCATCATAAGTCTTCTTGGGAAGATACTCAAACATGCGCTGATTATTAAAGACCTTTGAGCCGTAATAGACTTCGGGACGCTCTTTGGGAACCTCGACGGGCATGGCCTTGCGATTAAACGCTTCTTCGACAACTTTAAACCTTAGCATAGTAATGTATATTAGTAGAAATGTGTAAAGTCTCTTGGTGTATGCGGAGGTGAAGTTGCCGGGCAGCGCTCTCGTGCCGTTTCAATCTCGTCTATAACTAAAAAATCCTGCAGAGCCGGCTGAAGATGGTGCCGGCATTTTCAGATGAGATGCCGGCGAAGTCGCCGTATGCAGGGTCAGATAAAAACGATATGTCTTCATTCTCCGCGAGGGTGAATTTTTGATGCGCAAAATTAGTATTATTTTTTGTCCGGCGCAATAGCCCCACCCGATTTTCTTGAGTTTTTCCAGACAAAATTTATCTTTTTCAGGCACTGCAACACATCACGTCTCTCTGTCTTGCAAATCACAAATAAAGTGTGTAACTTTACAGAAATTTATTATATCACACTTACTTAACCGATTAAATCAATAGATGAAAACTCCTTTTGTACTTGCATTAGCGGCTTGCGCCGCCATGCTCAACACTTCATGCGGTCCAAAGAACAATGCGCCGGTCGAGAAAAGCGACGACAGCGGCGAAGTGATACTCCACGCATGGAGCTGGTCATTTGACACCATCGCTGCCAACATGCGTCAGATTGCCGAGGCCGGCTATGATTACGTGCAGACCTCACCGGCCCAGCGCTGCTTTGTCGGTGACAACGGCGGTCCCGCCCTTTTCAGCGAGGAAGGCGACTCCGTGATGGGCAAATGGTATTATTACTATCAGCCCACAGACTGGAAGGTAGGCAATCACATGCTCGGCGACCGCGACGCGTTCAAGGCCATGTGTGACAGCGCCCGCAAATACGATGTCCGCGTGCTCGTCGACGTTCTTCCCAACCACACGGCAGTCGACCATACAGCCGTGCTCGCCGACCTTGACAGCGCCGTCGGCGGACATGAAAACCTTTTCCATGCCAATGGTTTCACTCCCATCGAAGACTATAATGACCGTCTGCAGTGCACTACCGGCGAGATGGGCGGCCTGCCTGACGTCAACACCGAGAATCCTGACTTCCAGTACTACTATATGCAGTATGTAAACGACCTCATCAGCCTCGGCGCACGCGGTTTCCGCTATGACACAGCCAAGCACATCGGCCTGCCATCAGACCCGCTCGACGGCAAAGCCGAGCAGAATGATTTTTGGGACGTGGCCCTCGGCCGCAAACCGGTCAAAGGTCTCTCGCTGCTGATGCCAGACAGCCTCTACATCTACGGCGAGGTGCTTCAGGACCGCAACGTGAAGGAGAAAGAATATACCGAGTATCTTGACGTCACCGCCAGCAACTACGGCCACGCCCTGCGCGCCGCCCTCGCTGCAGCTGACGCCTCTAAGGAGGACCTCAAGGACTGGCACCACACGGCCGAGCCCAACCGGCTCGTGACATGGGTCGAGAGCCATGACACCTATTGCAACCAGCATGAGTCGGCCGGTCTCGAGGATAGCGTCATCCGCGCCGGATGGACCGTAATCACAGCCCGTCGCGACGGTCGTCCGCTCTTCTTCAGCCGCCCGGCCGGCAGCACCCGCGAGAACTACTGGGGCAACAACCGCATCGGAGCCCGCGGCAACGATGAGTTCTTCCATCCCGAAGTTGTGGCCGTCAATAACTTCCGCCACAAGATGAAAGGTCAGCCCGAAGAACTCTACATCGCTGACAAAGGCTCGGCCGTCGAAATCGCCCGCGCAGACAAAGGCGCTGCCATCGTCAGCTTCTCAACGACGCCCGTCGACATAGTGATGCCCACTACCCTTCCCGACGGTGACTATACTGACGAAGTACACGGCACGACCTTCAAGGTCGACGGCGGTAAAATCACTGGTACGGTCGCGCCCTACACATCTTATATAATATATGCCGAGAAATAAGCGATTTATTCAGACTTGCTATAAAAACATGTTATAAAGCATATATTTTGTCAAAAAGTCAGAAAACCCGAGTAAAACAAGCCAAAAAACTCTGTTATAAAACATAATGCTTGAACATGGTTTAGTTTTAACTTTATTTCACTTTTTGAAAATCGTCAGTTAAACCCACAGTTTCATTAAAAATTATAAGTTTTTAATCTGATTTACTCAAAAACTTACGGTTTTTCGCTTACTTTTTGTCAAAATTCTGCCATTTTATCATTTTTCGGCCTCCACAGAGACTTTGCGAAGATTACGATTTGTCACTATCTTTGTGTCGGAAAATGATATGACAATATACAAAATGCTTTTTCATATAATAAACAAATCTGGAATAGACATATAAATCTAACATTAAGTACTATGTGTAAGAAATCAAGGGAGGTTCGGGAGAATCTCCCTTGATTTTTATACTTTCATTCAATATACTCACGCTCAGCAAAGATCAAATAAATTTGGCTTTGCTCTCGACTTATTCGTATCTTTGCAACACTATGAAGAAGATTGACCGCGAAACCGTGCAACGCATCCTCGACACCGCCGACATCGTCGACGTGGTCAGCGATTTTGTCAGTCTGAAACGCCGCGGCGCAAACTATATAGGTCTCTGCCCTTTCCACAACGAGCGCACACCGTCATTCTCAGTCTCTAAGTCAAAGGGCATCTGCAAATGTTTCAGCTGCGGCAAAGGCGGCTCACCGGTCAATTTCATCATGGAAATAGAGCAGATGAGCTATCAGGAGGCCCTGAGATATCTCGCAAAAAAATACAATATAGAGATTGTAGAGCACGAGATGAGCGACGAGGAGCGCCGTCAGGAGACTCAGCGCGAGGGCATGCTGGCCGTCAACTCGTTTGCGATGGAGCACTTCGAGCATAATCTCACAGACACTGCCGACGGCCGCGAGATAGGCCTGACCTACTTCCGCAAACGCGGCATCAACGACGCCATGATTGCGCGCTTTCACTTGGGTTATGCATTGGAGAAATCTGGCGACCTATACAATGCGGCCAAGGCCAAGGGCTTCAACGAAAATTTCCTCGTCGACACAGGCTTGTGCATACGCAACGACCGCGGTGAAATCTATGACCGTTTCAAGGGGCGCGTCATCTACCCCGTCCACGGCATTTCGGGCAAAGTCGTAGCTTTCGGCGGACGCACCTTGCGCTCTGACAAGACCGTGGCCAAATATGTCAACTCGCCCGAATCGGCCATCTACTCCAAGAGCCGAGAGCTATACGGTCTCTATCAGGCCAAGCACTCGATAGCGCGCAAAAACAAGTGCATACTCGTCGAAGGCTATATGGATGTCATCTCTATGCATCAGGCCGGAGTCGAGAACGTCGTCGCCTCATCGGGCACATCTCTGACCGAGGGTCAAATCAGACTCATCCACCGCTTTACCGACAACATCACCGTCATCTACGACTCTGACGCCGCGGGCATTAAGGCTTCGCTGCGCGGTATCGACATGATACTCGCCGAGGGCATCAATGTACGTGTGCTCTCGCTGCCCGACGGGGACGACCCCGACTCATTCGCACAGAGCCACAGTGCCGAGGAGGTAGAGGCGTATCTGGCCGCCAACGAGACCGACTTCATCCGTTTCAAAACACGCATTCTTCTCGCCGATGCGGCCGGCGACCCCATAGCCCGCAGCCGTGTCATTACTGACATACTGCGCTCCGTTTCGGTCATTCCCGACGCCGTCACACGCTCTGTATATGTCGCCGAGTGCTCGCGCTCGTTTGACATCTCTGAGGAAGTGCTGATGGCGCAGCTTACCAAATTGATAGCCGTGCAGGCCGAGAACGCCGAAAAACGCCGCCGTCAGGAGTCGGCACGCCACTCTATAGACAGTATCGTCGGTCCCGAAAATGCCGGCGGCGACACTCCTCAGGCTGAGACTGCGGACACAACAAGCGACGTTGTCGCAGATATAAAGACCTATCCGACCGTCACTTTAGACGAACGCACCAAACTGCTTGAGCCGTTCGAACGCCAGTTGCTGCGCTTTGCACTTAAGTACGGTGTCATAGACCTATGCGAGAGCGAAGACCCGTCGCGCGGCATGCTCAAGGTCATCGACTACATCGAGTGCAGCCTTCGCGACGAAGGCATCAGCTTCACCGTGCCGCTTTATGCCCGCTGCTTTAACGAAGCTCTGCAGCTCACCCGCAGCTCGTGGGATAATGACCGTCGAGAACGTGAGCAGATGCTTGACCGTCAACGCCGCGAGACAATCGCCACCGGCGAGGAACGAATCCGCGCCACAGCAAAGAGCACGAGCGAAATCAAAGCCTTGGAACTGCGTCTCACGACCGATGCCGACACCCAGTATGCCGACGGACTTGAAGCGTTTGCCGAAAGCTATATCGAACAACGCCTTTGTTCATCGCCTGACGACGACATACGCCGCCTCTCAACCGAACTCATCAGCGACAAACACCACCTGAGCAAGATACACTCAAAATACGCCCGGGTCGAGACCGAGCGCGACCGACTCGTCGAGCTTGTGCCACGTGCGGTCTACGAACTAATGTACGGTATACTTGACTATGAGATACGCATGATGGAACGCCGTCTCGCTGCGGCAACCGATGTCGACGAATGTCGCGAGCTCACCAAAGAATACATAGCCCGCAAAGAGACTCAACATGAGTTTGCCCGCTATCTCGGTGACCGCATAATCACTCCCCGCAGCATCAGGGCACGCCGATAATCCTCAGAGCATCCCAACCGCAAAGCTTTGTAAATTAATCCTAATAATTTACTAAATTTTTGTCAAAAGGCGGTCATTTGATTAACTTTGTCATAAATGGCCGACATAAAGGACATATTGACTTCCGGACAAACCGTAAAACGCATTATCCTGTGCGTTGCGTTTGTCGTTGCCACGTCGTTACACAACACATCAGAGTGTCGCGACGACTCACTGTCTGACGAGGCGTTTATGGAGCTTGCGGGCGTTGAAAATATCCTTGACAAAGTATTTGTCGACGACACCGAGCTTGTTTTGTTGGAATCGGCACAACGCGAGCTCAAAGCTCTCAATATCATCGATTTTGCCGACAGTTTTGTCGGCCGCCCTTACCGTCGTGGCGGCAAGACGCCCAAAGGATTTGACTGCTCGGGATTCACGAGTTATGTATTCGGCCATTTCGACCGGCAGCTCGGAGCATCGTCACGCTCACAGTACACTCAGGGCGAGCCCGTCAGCCGAGACGGGATTCAGCCCGGCGATTTGTTGTTTTTCAGTGGCAGACGCGGAGGCAAGACAGTCGGTCATGTCGGCATTGCTGTCGAAGTCGAACAAAACGGAGCCGTCAAATTCATTCACTCAGCCACATCCGGCGGCATCCGTTACGACTACTATCCCGACGGAGGCTATTACTCCTCGCGTTATATCGGAGCTCGACGCATACTCTGATTCTGACGCTACACACAATGCGCCTGTAACAAGCGTAAAACATACATTAATTATAGAAACACAATCCCCCCTGACTATGTATACAATCGGTGACAAAATACCCGACCTGCTCGGCAATGACCAGAACGGCAATCCGGTGCGACTGAGCGATTATCCCGGCAAGACTATCGCACTTTACTTCTATCCCAAAGACTCAACCTCAGGCTGTACGGCTCAGGCCTGCAATCTGCGCGACAATTATGCCGACCTGCTCGCTAATGACTATCAGATCATCGGCGTCAGCGTGGACAGCGCTGCGTCTCATCAGAAATTCATAGCCAAAAACGAGCTCCCCTTCCCCCTCATCGCCGACACCGACCACCGGCTTGTCGAGGCATTCGGCGTCTGGGGCGAAAAATCAATGTATGGCCGTAAATATATGGGCACGATGCGCACCACCTTCATTATCGGCCACGACGGCATTGTAAAACGCATCATCACCCCCAAAGAAGTCAAGACCAAAGACCACGCCGCACAGATACTCGGCTAACAATACGCTCTACATAGCAATATATACGGTTGCCTGCCTGTACTTCCGGCACTCAACCTATTGAATCATAGGGTTGCTCGGCCCGATATTCCGCCATTCTACGATTCTTAAATTGTGGTCCTAAAATCTGCGTAATCTATATTTCGTCCGCGTTAGCGGTCGCAGCCGCGTGGCGGCGAAAGTATTTGAGGCCACGGTAAGCAGGCTGTCGGTCTGCGCAACCGTGGTTTATAACCATATTTCTAAATATAGCGCGCTGTAGGTGCGCCGCAACGACAATATAAACTATTGGAATGCGGCAGCCCTACAGGCTGCATTTTCTATTTTTGATTTAACCTATGACTGCGCTGACCTACAGCCAGCTTGTCATAGGCTCACATACGGCGCTGCCACGCAGCGCTGTTGCGCCTACAGCGCTAAATGCCGTCCCCAATCGCCCCGTCATTAATTTTTTCAAACTTTTTCCTTAAAAAATTTGGTTTATAAAATTAACCGCTTTATATTTGCGGCATCTTAAGAGCGACAACGCGCGAGTTTGCTCTTTTATTTTTCAATTTATGGTTTACAACATAAACCGATTTGTCAAATTTAACAACTAAACTAAAATGGAAGACAAAAAACTTACACCTCAAGAGAGCATTGACCTCATTGCGCAAATGATACAGACTTCAAAACAGCGGATAGCTATGCCTGACCTGCGCATCTCTGTCATGTGGGCCGCCCTCTCCATTATCTGCGCGGCTGTCGTTCTTATCGCGGCTCTGTCGGGCCGGTATAACCCTTTGATTAATCTCGTATGGTTTGCTATACCGGCCGTCGGCATCCCGGCAAGCGTCATTATGGCTAAAAAATCAGGTATCACCAAGGGCGCCAAAACAGCTATCGACTCATTCAGCGACGGCATCTGGACGACCGTCGGTGTCATTGCAATTATGCTGACCATCGTGTGTGCAATATTCAACATCATCGGTTATCCGCAGGCATGGTTATCAATGTTTTATTTTGCCTTCGTCATAGTCGGCTTCGGAGCCGCAATGCAGGGTATCATTCTGCGTGAAGGCTCCTATGTCTTCGGAGGCATCTTCTCGGTGATTGCAGGATTTGTAGTCATAGCCCTGAGCACCTGTCAGATTCCCCTGCTCATCGTATGGATACTGCCGCTCTACATCTTATGTTTCCTGCTGATGTTTGTTGTTCCGGCATTCGTTATCGGTAAAAAAATCAAAAAAGCCTGATTATGAAAGAGCTCAATCCTCTGCTGCACTCCCAGTTACGACTCGCCGTTATGTCGATACTGATGAATGTCGAGGAGGCTGATTTCGTCTACCTGCGCGAAAAGACCGAGTCAACGGCGGGCAATCTCAGTGTACAGTTAGACAAACTCTCGGCTGCCGGATATATCAGCGTCGAAAAAGGATTCGCCGGCAAAAAGACACGCACCGTCTGCCGTGTCACCGACGCCGGACGCCGAGCCTTCGAGGAGTACGTAGCCGCCATCCGTCAGTACATCTTCCCGTCATAAAAAACGGCCGCTCCACTGTACCGTATGGCAGTGGAGCGGTCCAAACGTTTATGTGATTATTGCAGTTGCGGCAGATCGTTGCGGCGAATAAAGCGTAGTTCTATCCCCGTTTCAATGCCTTTGCTGAGTATCATTTCTGATGCCGTCAGACTTTCGACTATATAATAATCGGTGTTTTCCCACGCATCATCGCCGTCAGTCTCGTCTGTCAGCGTGATGTCCAAATAGACAGTCTCATAATTAGCAGGGTCAGAGACATGCCAGTCATAAGTCTTGTCATGGACAGGCGTGCCCGAAGCTGTCAGATAATATGTATTGAGTTTACCCCATGACCACGTGTTTTCGCTCTGAGTAGTGAAGTCATAGATACAACCGCGGTCAGGATTGTCAGCCGACACAAGTTCCCACTGCCCCTTTATAAGTTTGGTGTCCATAACGTCATCGTCGTCATTACAGCTGACAGACAAAATCGAAATAAAAGCAAACAGTAAATACAAATACTTTTTCATTGCAGATTATTAGTTAATATATTTACGCAAATATAAACATATTTATCTATAGTACAACAAATGTTACTTAGCAATCCTTGTTTAATTGCAAAAATTTGGATTTACAACTCTATATATCAGAAATTTGTTATAACTTTGTAAACTAACAATAAACAAAAGGAGTAAAGACATGGCTCGACCTATCAAAGAAACCCCGGTGTTAAGGGGCAAAGACGCTGAAAATTTTGCCAAAAGAATGGCAAATCCCGCTCCCGTCAGCAAGTCTGAAAAGGAAGATGCAAGAAAGGCGTATGAGGCGTTCAAAGCCATAAGCACATTCCCGATGTAATTATGGACTTTGGCAAATTCTCTTTCCGGCAGATAGATGCCAGTACACAAATAAAGTCATTCGATTGCGGCGATGCCGATTTGAATGACTTTTTGTTTTCTGATGCCATTAATTACTACAAATCTATGATGGCATTGACCTATCTGCTTGAAGACAACGAGGCAGACAAGACTGTCGCATATTATAGTCTTCTCAACGACAAGATTGTGTTCGACCCTTGCGAGAAGAAGCTATGGAATCGACTTAACCGCCGTGTAGCCAATTCAAAACGACGCAAGGAATATCCGGCAGTCAAAATCGGGCGTCTTGCCATATCCAAAGATTACGCAGGCAAGCATATCGGCCGGGCTATTCTCTTGCAGGTGAAACACGTTTTCGCCACGATGCGTCGAAGTGCATGTCGCTTCATCACGGTTGATGCATACTCTGCCGCCGTGCCATTCTATTAGAAATGCGGATTTATGTTTCTTTCCGAGAATGATAGACATTCTCCCACAAGGGCTATGTATTTCGACCTCATCAATTTTCCGGAGTAATAATGGGTACTTTGGCACATCATTGCCTCCAAAGGGGTAAATTCATTTGCCATTTGCATAATCATTTGCATGTTTAATCTACAAGATACCCAAAACATCTTTTAATGTTTGCTTTTTGAGTAAAGTTTATTAAATTTGCCGTGGCTTAAACCGGCCCGCATTGTCGGGCCGCCGTAAAAACGATTTGCACAAACTTAAATCTCACTATAGCACAATCACTTACAAACAAGTTATGGCAGAAAAGAAAGAAAAATTGTTCGACCAGTTTCCCGGCGTAAGCTATGATGAATGGCGTGCCAAAGTCGAGGCCGACCTCAAAGGTGCCGACTTCAACAAAAAATTGGTTTGGAGAACAAACGAAGGTTTCAACGTCCAGCCCATCTATCGCGCCGAGGACATTGCCGACCTCAAAACAACTGACTCGCTCCCGGGCGAATATCCTTATGTACGCGGCACACGCACCGACAACAACTGGCTGACACGTCAGGAAATCATTGCCGACAACGCTGCCGAAGCAAACAAAATCGCACGCGAGGTCATCGGCAAAGGTGTCAACTCGCTCGGTTTCAAAGTCGAGGAGGCTAACGAACAGACTGTCGCAACACTGCTCGAGGGCATCGATTTAAATGCCATTGAAGTAAACTTCAACTGCTGCCCCTGCAAAGCCAACGACCTTGCGGCAGCTCTCGTAAAATATCTCAAAGACAACAAGGCCGAGAAAACATTCCACGGCTCAATCGATTTCAACCCCCTGCGCAAAGCCATGCGTCACGGCGCCGCTCTCAATGACGGCATCGTTGACAAGGCCAAAGCGCTCATCGAGACCGTCAAAGACGTGCCCGCACTCCGTGTGCTCGCAGTCGACTCAGTTCTCTTCTGCGACGGCGGCGCATACATCTTCCAAGAACTTGGTTATGCCCTCGCTTGGGGCGCACAGTGGCTCACTGCACTCACAGACGCAGGCCTGACGGTAGACGAAGTCGCCTCACGCATTAAATTCAACATGGGCGTATCGTCAAACTATTTCATGGAACTTGCCAAGTTCCGCGCAGCCCGCATGCTCTGGGCTCAGATTGTCGAGGCTTACAAACCTGCCGACGCCAACTCGGCCAAGATGCACGTCCATGCTTCGACATCTAAATTCAATCAGACAATTTACGACGCTCACGTCAACCTGCTCCGCTCTCAGACAGAGGCTATGTCGGCAGCACTGGCCGGCGTCGACTCAATCACTTCGGTGCCCTTCGACACCCCCTACAAGACGCCCGATGCATTCTCTGAGCGCATCGCCCGCAACCAGCAGTTCCTTCTTAAAGAAGAGAGCCACCTCGACAAAGTTGTCGACCCCGCCGGCGGCAGCTATTATGTAGAGACACTGACCGTGTCAATCGCCAACGAGGCGTGGAAACTTTTCGTCGCTACCGACGAGCAGGGCTTCTTCAAACTCGTCAGCGAGGGCAAGATTCAGGCCGCTGTCAACGAATCTTGCGAAAAACGCCACACAGACGTGGCCCGTCGCAAAGAGATTCTGCTCGGCACAAACCAGTATCCCAACGTCAACGAGCGTGCAGCAGACAAAATCGAGAACAAGGCATGTCACTGCTCATGCGGCAACAAGTCTGAAGAGGTGCCCGCAGGCACAGCTCTGTCGATGAAACGCGCCGCCACCGATTTCGAGACTCTCCGTCTTGCAACCGAGGCCGCCGCAAAACGTCCCAAAGTATTCATGCTGACCATCGGCAACCTCGCCATGCGTCTGGCCCGCGCACAGTTCTCGACCAACTTCTTCGGATGCGCAGGCTACGAGATTATCGACAACCTCGGCTTTGACACCGTCGAGGCCGGTATTGATGCAGCTCTTGAGAAACAGGCCGACGTCATCGTCCTCTGCTCGAGCGACGACGAGTATGCCACACTCGCTCCCGAGGCTTACAAATATCTCAACGGCCGCGCCGAATTTGTAGTGGCCGGTGCTCCCGCCTGCGCCGATGACCTCAAGGCCGCCGGCATCACAGAGTTTATCCATGTGCGCTGCAATGTGCTCGACACACTCAAAGCATTCAATGCCAAACTTCTTAAATAATCTCTTTGCATCATGAGACCCGATTTCAAAACAATTGACATTACAAAAGACGCTTTCGGAGCACAGCATGCTCCCGTAGCAGCCGGAGAAGATTGGCTCACCCCCGAACTTATCCCCGTCAAACCCATTTATACTAAAAACGACCTCGAAGGCCTCGAGCACCTCAACTACGTTTCGGGTATCCCCCCGTTCCTGCGCGGCCCGTACAGCGCCATGTACCCCCTGCGTCCTTGGACTATCCGTCAGTATGCCGGTTTCTCTACAGCCGCAGAGTCTAACGCATTCTACCGCCGCAACCTCGCTTCGGGCCAGAAAGGCCTCTCGGTCGCATTTGACCTCGCCACACACCGCGGCTATGACGCAGACCACGAACGCGTAGTTGGTGACGTGGGCAAAGCAGGTGTATCAATCTGCTCTATCGAGGACATGAAAGTACTCTTCGACGGTATACCCCTCAACAAGATGTCAGTGTCGATGACCATGAACGGCGCCGTGCTTCCCGTACTCGCCTTCTACATCAACGCCGGTCTTGAGCAGGGCGCCAAACTCGAGGAGATGGCCGGTACCATCCAGAACGATATCCTTAAGGAATTTATGGTGCGTAACACCTATATCTATCCTCCGGAGTTCTCGATGCGCATCATCGCCGACATCTTCGAGTACACCTCGCAGAACATGCCCAAGTTCAACTCGATTTCAATCTCCGGCTACCACATGCAGGAGGCAGGCGCAACCTGCGACATCGAGCTCGCATACACTCTCGCCGACGGTCTCGAATACCTCCGTGCAGGTGTTAACGCCGGCATGGACATCGACGCCTTTGCACCGCGTCTGTCTTTCTTCTGGGCTATCGGCATGAACTTCTTCATGGAGATCGCCAAGATGCGTGCCGCACGTATGCTCTGGGCAAAGATTGTAAAACAGTTCAACCCCAAGAATCCCAAGTCTCTGGCTCTGCGTACACACTCTCAGACCTCAGGCTGGTCTCTCACCGAGCAAGACCCGTTCAACAACGTCGGCCGTACATGTATCGAGGCTATGGGCGCCGCTCTGGGCCACACCCAGTCGCTCCACACCAACGCGCTCGACGAGGCTATCGCGCTGCCTACCGACTTCTCGGCACGTATCGCACGCAACACTCAGATTTATATTCAGGAAGAGACCCTTATCACAAAAGAAATCGACCCGTGGGCCGGTTCATATTATGTTGAGGCTCTTACCAACGAAATCGCTCAGCGCGCTTGGGCTCACATTCAGGAAATCGAGAAGCTCGGCGGTATGGCCAAGGCTATCGAGACCGGTCTGCCCAAACTCCGCATCGAGGAGGCAGCCGCCCGCACTCAGGCCCGCATCGACTCGGGCCGTCAGACCATCGTCGGCATCAACAAATACCGTCTCGACCACGAAGATCCTATCGACATCCTCGAAATCGACAACACCGAGGTGCGCAAAGAGCAGATCGACCGTCTCAACGACGTCAAGGCTCACCGCGACGAGGCCAAGGTAAAAGAGGCTCTTGCAGCCATCACCGAGTGTGTACGCACCAAGAAAGGCAACCTTCTCGACCTCGCTGTCAAAGCTGCCGGTCTGCGTGCGACCTTAGGTGAGATTTCAGATGCCTGCGAAGAGGTCGTAGGCCGTTATAAAGCAGTAATCCGAACAATTTCAGGCGTGTACTCAAACGAAACCAAACAAGATCCCGATTTCATCCGCGCTCAGCAGATGTGTGCAGACTTCGCAAAACGCGAAGGCCGCCAGCCGCGTATTATGATAGCAAAAATGGGTCAGGACGGCCACGACCGTGGCGCAAAAGTTGTCGCTACCGGTTATGCCGACTGTGGATTTGACGTCGACATGGGCCCGCTCTTCCAGACTCCGGCCGAAGCCGCCCGTCAGGCTGTTGAGAACGATGTGCACATCCTCGGCGTGTCGTCACTCGCCGCAGGCCACAAA
>DXYS01000006.1 GCA_019415705.1 Bacteroidales bacterium
CCACACCACATTCAAAACCCTCGGCTTTGTCAACGGCGCGTTGGTCTCGACGGCGGCGCAATGTGGATTCATGACCACGCTCTCGTTAACTTCGAAGGCTGTCTCTTCAAGGGCAACCACTATGACTGGGCAAAACTTCAGGCCGCTCACGAAGACGACATGGACCTCTGGAAAGCCAACAGCACTCCCGAGCGCGGCGGTGCTGTCCACATGCAGTTCGGTATTGCCAACTTCAAAGGCTGTACGTTCTCAGAGAACCACGGCCGTCTCGGCTCTGCTCTCTGCCAGACCGGCGGCACTCTGACCATCGACGACTGCCTCTTCGCAGACAACGGTCAGAAATATCAGGACAAATATCTTAAAGACACCCGCGGCGGCGCGCTCTGCATCTGGACACTCCACACCTCGACTGTCTGCAACATCAACCGCACAGCTTTCGTAGGCAACATGGCTTACAACGACGGTGGCGCAATCATCGTCCGCTCTAATGTCGACGACAACTTCGACCGCAAGATTTCGCTCAACATCAACAGCTGCTACTTCGCTCTGAACGAGTGCAAAAGAGAGCACGGCGGCGCTATCTCGATCCAGAACAACGACGGTACGGACGGTGACAAAGACGGCTCACGTCTCAACTATATCAACATCACCAACACAACGTTCTATGCTAACTCTTGCGGTTTCTACGGTGCTGCCATCTTCCTCCACGGCGGTCTTCCCGGCTCACACCTCTACATGACCAACTGCACAATGACCGGCAACTTCGGTATCGACCGTAACAACGGCGGCCACGGTGCCAATATCGCATTCGGCGGCGACAACAACAAACAAAATCTCTCGCCCAACAACTACATCAAACGCTTCACCAACTGCGTATTCGAAGGCAACCTGAACTCCAAAGGCGAGTATAACGACATCGCTTTTATCGACGGTGCTACAGGCAAAAACCTCATCATCGAGAACTCAGCAGTAGGCCGTATTCTCCTTCCCGACATCACTGAACTTCAAAATGATAACAACTACTTAGGTTATAGCACTACTACTGAAATAAACGGTGTCCTCAATCTTGACGGCGACTGGATGGCTAACGGCACATTCACTATGGCAGGCAAAGACTGGGGCGTATGGCCCGTTGACGAGCTCAATGCCAACCTCCCCCTTGCCGACGAAACATACTTCGTAGAACCCGACAAAGTCATCAAAAACGCTGATGAAACAAAACAGTTCACAGCTTACGGCTATGACATCTCTGCAAAAGACGGCCTCGGTTTCGCCCGTACAGACGCCAACAAGACCATCATCGGCGCTACAGTAGCCACTTATGACGAACTCGAGGCTATCGCCGACGAAGACGGCGAACTCTCAGGCATCGAGTCTGTTCTCGGCAACGTAGCCGAAGGCCTCGAAATCGCACGCGACGGCGAGAACTTCATCTGCGAAGGCGCTGCCTTCACAGTTTATGACGTCAAAGGTCAGAAGGTTGCCAAAGCTAACGGCGCTGTCAGCCTCTCATCTCTTGACAAAGGCATCTACATCATCACAGCTGTCAAAGGTGCCAAGCACAACGTGCTGAAAGTCGCTAAATAATCAATCTTATAAAGCGACTCTCGGCCTGACCCTCTGAAATCCGATAGTAAATAAAGAGTTTGCCTGAACAGATACATAATCATGCATTTTGTAAAATTTAGGCAAACTCTTTATTAAAACTTAATTTAAAGAGGTTAAACTGATTGTTTTAATTGTTTCATACCGAAGAGGGCGTTAAATTTGTTTCACCAAAAAGACCTTAAATCGCCTAAACTTCATCTATCATCACATTTTTTCAAAAGTAAGATGCGAAAATTCAAGAACAAGCGTTTCGGCCTTCTGCCGCTACTTGGCTTCCTTCTGGCAGTCATGTTTGGCGTACAGGCAGCTCAGGCCCAGACACAGACAGTCACAGGTACTGTCTATGACCAGGACTCCGAGCCTGTGATCGGTGCATCGGTCGCTGTCTCCGGCACAAACCGCGTTGTCGCAACAGACATCGACGGCAAGTTCACGATCAAAGCTGACAACGGACAGAAAATAGCTGTCACCTACGTCGGCTGCAAAAAAGAAGAAATCAAGGTTACAGGCCCCGGCCCGTACAAAATAACCCTGAGCCCCGACGCCAACAATCTCGACGAGGTTGTCGTCACCGCTCTCGGCCTGACACGCGACGCCAAGTCGCTGTCTTATGCCCGTCAGGCCATCGACACCGAGTCGATGACCGAGGTGCGCGGCACAAACCTTATGGACATGCTCTCAGGTAAGGCTGCAGGTATGCAGGTTATCTCGGGCGGTGGTCCGACCGCTTCGACACGTATCGTGCTCCGCGGTCTTAACTCACTCACCGGCAACAACCAGCCGCTTATCGTCGTCGACGGTGTGCCCATCCTCAACAACATGGGTGGTGACGGTGACCTCGACTACGGCAACGCCGCCAACGCCATCTCGCCTGACGAAATCGAGAACATGGAGATTCTTAAAGGCGCCAACGCATCGGCTCTCTACGGCTCTGACGCCGCCAACGGTGTAATCCTCATCACCACCAAGAAAGCTACAAAGAAAAAAGGTCTCGGCGTGACCTACGGCTTCAACCTCATGCTCGGTTACCTCTACAACTACCCGACATATCAGAACATCTACGGTACAGGCCAGTCATGTCTCTTCGAGCGTTACCCGCAGAACGGCGGCTGGAACGTATACGGCGCCTCCAACAACGGTGTGACATACAACAACGACCTGCCCTACGGTATCTGGAATCCCAACATGGCCGGTGTCGACCAGCGTTCTTGGGGTCTGCCTATGCTCGGCTTTGAAGTTGTCGGCCGTAACGGCGAGATTAAGAAATATGAGCCGCATCCCGAGACCACAAAGTCGATGTACGGCACCTCTCACATGTATACCAACTCCGTATCTATCGACAAGGTATATGACGGCGCATCATTCCGTCTGTCTTACACCAACGTGCTCTCAAACGACATTCTCAAACAGGTCAACGACATGGAACGCCATACGTTCAACCTGCACACAACCGCCGACATCGCAAAATGGTTTAACATCGACGCATCGGCACGCTACGTCTACGAGCACGTCGACAAACGTCAGTTCCGCAACGCTTCTAACCGTAACCCCATCTACCTGTTCGCCAACCTGCCCCGTGACGCGTCGTTAGAGGAGCTCCTCCCTTGGAAACAGGCCGACGGCACCCCCTTCAACTTCCGCGGTTTCACCAACCCCTTCTGGGCACTCAACGAGACCGACAACAACGACACCAAACACTGGCTCATGGCCAACCTGACCCTCAACTTCCAGCTCCACCGCATGGTCAAACTCCGTCTCCGCGGCGCTACAGACTATCAGGCTAACGAAGGTCAGAGCTTCACAAACCTCTACACTCCGTTTGACAACGACGGCGAATATCAGCGCTTCAAACGCGACTGGCGCAACACCAACTTCGAGGCCCTCGTGTCATTCAACAACAACTTCTTCGATGACCGCTTCTCTGTCAACGCCAACGTCGGCGCATCGTCACAGAACATCCACGGCTCACGCGTCTACTCAAAAGCATCACAGCTCCAGTTCCAAGACATGCAGTCTCTGGCCAACGCCAAAGGCATCGTAGCAGCCCTCGAAGACTGGGAGAGCAAAAAGAAACAGGCCGTCTACGGCTCACTCTCTCTCGGTTGGGACCGCTGGGTATATGTCGACGCCACCGCACGTAACGAGTGGTCTTCGGCCCTGCCCAAAAACAACAACTCTTACTTCTACTGGTCAGTCGGTACAGGCATCCTGATTTCAGACCTGCTCAAACTCGACTCACACCTCTTCCCGCTCATCAAGCTGCGCGCCAGCTACGCTAAAGTAGGTAACGACACCGGTTTCGACCGCCTCATCTCAGGTTACTACAAGACTGAAGACGGCTCATTCCTCGGCATCCCCTACTACGTAGGCGAAGACGTCCTCAAGACCATGAGCCTCCGTCCCGAGCAGACCAACTCTGCCGAGTTCGGTCTCGATCTCCGCTTCTTTGACAACCGTCTGTCAATTGACGCAACATACTACTCTAAAGACACCCGCGACCAGATTGTCGAGGCCGACGCACCCCTCGGCTCGGGCTATCGCCGCGAGATTATCAACGCCGGCAAGATGACCAACCGCGGTGTCGAGCTTTCAGCCACCGTCGTGCCCATCCGCTTAAAAGACTGGGAGTGGTCAGTAACCTTCAACTGGTCCAAGAACAAGAACAAAGTCGTCGAGCTTGCTCCCGGCGTAGACCGCTTCGAGCTCGCCGCCGGTGACCACATACGTTCGTACGCACAGGTCGGACAGCCCTACGGCGTCTACTACGGCAACGACTACAAACGCGACGAGAACGGCAACATCTATGTCGATGATCAGGGTCGCATGCAGTATGAAACCGACAAGTACCTCGGCTCTATCCAGCCCGAGTGGTTCGGCGGCGCTCAGACAAGCCTGCGTTGGAAAAATCTCCAGATCGGCGCTGCCATCGACTTCGCTTACGGCGGCAAACTCTGGTCATACACAGCCTTCCGCGGCGGTGTCGACGGTAACGTCGCATCGACCCTCGAAGGACGATTTGAGTTCACAGAGTCTAAACTCGTCTACGGCGAGAATGACTGGGAACGCAAAGGTATGCTCGAGACACAGTACACCAACAAACCCGGCGCCAACTATGCCGAAAACCACGTCCTCTATCCAGACTGGGAGCGTCCCAAAGGCGTTTGGGTAGGCAACACAGTCTACAAAGAAGACATGGAATACTGGGCAGGCAAACAGGCCATCTGCTGGGTTACCCCGATGAACCACTGGTGCCACAACGCCGGCACATCAAGCAGCCGTTATATCTATGACGCAACCTATGTCAAACTGCGTGAGGTCAGCGTCGGCTACTCTCTGCCCCGCGAATGGCTCCGCAACACATTCCTGACCAACGTCAAGCTGTCTGTTGTCGGCCGTAACGTGGCTATCCTCCACCAGAAGACTCCCAAGGGTATGGACCCGCAGGCAACATCGTCGACCGGCAATGACCAGGGCTTCGAGCGCGGCTTCACACTGCCTATGGCTACATGGGGCTTCGACGTAAAAGTAAGTTTCTAATCCTTAAAAGACTCCTAAAACAAGCATGAAAAAACTTGGTATTCTATATGCGGGTCTGTCACTCCTCGCCGGAGCGTCAGTAATGTCACTGACAACATCGTGTACCGATGACTTCGAGGAGACCAACACCAACCCCAACAAAGTCTATGACGTCGATATCAACGATATCTTCGCCGGTACGGTAAAACGTACGATGGACAACTGGGCGGAAATGAACTACCGCCGATTCCTCAACTTCTCTCGTCTGACTGTAGTGCTCTTCTGCTCAAACCCCGGCGAAGACCGCGGTGACGGCTACTTCCGCAACTACTATGTCAACATCCTGCGCGACCTCGTCAAACTCGAGCGCAAATACACCGAGCACGACGAGAACGCCGACAACCCCGACGTTCAGAAAGCCTATCAGAACCGTCTCGCCGTAGTGCGCATCTGGAAATCGTATGTATTCTACACCATGGCATCTTGCTGGGGCCCGCTGCCCTACTCTGACGCCATCACATACGGCACTGAAAACAAACGCTACTACAAATACGACTCTGAGAAAGAGATTTATGCCGGTATCCTGTCTGACCTCAAGAAAGCTATCGACAACATCGACAACGCCGACGCAAACGTCACATCTGACATCATCTCGGCCGATCCCCTCTACGGTGCCGACGGCATCGGCCAGGCCGACATGACGAAATGGCGCAAATTCGCCAACACTCTGCGTCTCAACGTAGCGATGCACATCCAGAATCTCGATCCCGACCTCTCTCGCGAGGCTGCTCTCGAGGCTCTCGCCGACGGTGACTTCATGGCTGCCAACAGCGACAACGCCATCCTGCAGTGGGGTCTTGACTCCGAGAACTCATCGTCATACTATTTCCGCTCTATCCTCAAAAACCGTCAGCCCTCTGACTTCGGCGGATCCGTGCGTCCCGCGCTCAACGAATACGGCTACATCTACTACGCTACATTCAACGACCCGCGTCTCCCCATGCTCGTCAAGAAGTCAAACGCCGACGTTCCCAAAGGCCAGCCGGTCAACTCATTCCAAGTGACCGACACCATCACCCGTCCCCACGTCTGCAGCCGTACCGACAAAAAGGGCGTAGCCGTCAAATGTAAAGACTACACCTCTCACCAGCGTGACGGTCAGAATGTATTCCGCTACGACTCAATCACCGTCCACTACACCGTGGACTACGTGCCCTACAACGAGCACTGCTCGCTGCCTCAGGGCTATCGCTGGGCTATAGTGCCGGGCATGACCTACACCTACAATGACCCGCTGTTAGTCGCACGCAAGAGCGATTACAACAACTCTTACTGCGCCGACTACTTCTGGAACGAGCAGGCCCACTGGGTAATCCTCACCTATGCCGACGCATGCTTCCTGCGCGCCGAGGCCGCCATGCTCTATCAGGGCGACCAGAGTGCAGCCAAAGCCGCTTACGAAGAAGGCATCCGCGCATCTATGGACCAGTGGGGTGTCACAGACTATGCCGCCTACATGAATCAGGACGGTGTCAAATGGGGCACCTCAAAAGCCGGTTACCATGACCGCCGCCTGTTCACTCAGGCTGTAATCAACGGTGCAAACGGCACCGACGGTCTCCTCGAGCAGATTTACAAACAGCGTCAGTTCGCCGACTTCTTCAACGGTCTCGAAATCTGGAACGTCGAGCGTCGCACACGCGCGTTCAACTGGCCTCCCTTCATGGCCGAAGGCGGCTCGTCAGAGGTTGAGGGGGCAAGCCAGAGCTACAACTTCTGGACAGAGCGTCTCATCTATCCCGAGGCCGAGGCTAACAAGAACGGCGAGGCTAACGCCGAAGGCATCCGCATGCTGCGTGAAGTCAGCCCCTTCACACGCGACGAACGCTGGGGCGACAACGTCTTCACATCACTCGGATTCGCAAAACGCAATCCTCAGATTGACAACGCCGAAGAGCTCTGGGGCTTCCGCGAGATCACTCCGCGCATGGACTACTACGAGCACACATACGGCGCTACATGGGACGAGTGCGTGGCCAACATCAAAGCCAAGACAGGCATTGACAAAGACAACGCCGCTCTCCGCGCAGTCGAGTTTGAATTTGCAAGCCAACTCTCTGTTTACATCAAATTCCCTTGGGAATAATCCACAATCACCAATCATAAGCAAAATTAAGCTATGAACAGAATCAATATCATCACGGGAGCAGTCGTTGCAGCCGCAGCTTTCCTTACTGTCGGCTGCACCGAGGAAGACAACCCCTCTATCGACGACTACCCTTGGAATTATGAAATCACCGAGGTAAAAGCCACCGAGAACATCCCCGTCGGCATGCTCCTATACAATCCCAGCAACGTCTGGACAAACCAGAACGCAAAAGCCTGTATCTCCGACCCCTATGAGCCCGAAAACGGCAAAATCGGTCCCTATGTCCGCATTTCGGCCGGTGAATACGAGTTCTACGGCGCTGAGAAAGAGTATGAGCAGGAATATGCCGACGCTCTGGCAAACATCCTCGCCAACTACCGCAAAGCCAAAGTCGACTTCATCATTCCGCCGAACATCAATGCCAACCCCGGCTCGCTGTATCCCAACAACATCAGCCGCAACGACACCGTCATGCTCAACATGATTCTCGGCAAAGCCGACACGCTGCTGACCAACGACGGCGCCGTGAAAATGGCGATGCGCATCGACATCAACAACTTCACATCGCAGTTCAACGCCAACAACAACAACAGCCTGTTAGAGAACGCACAGCCCAAAACGGTATATGACAAAGACGGCCAGCCCGTCGAAATCAAACCGATGGATGCTTTCTACAACTGGTTCCGCCGTCTGTCATGGTACTTCAACGAGCCCAACTACTTCCACTTCAACGGCCGTCCCGTGCTGATTCTCGAGCAGGCCAACAAACTCTACACAGCCAACCCCCGCGAAGTCTACGACAACATCCGCGACGCCATCAAACATGAGGTCGGCAAAGACGTCTATCTGATTGTCCGTCAGGAGCAGTGGACTCCGCCGGCACGCTGGGAGTACTTCTGGATTCAGGGTCATGTTGACGCTGTATCGCCCCGTAACCTCACCAACCTAGGCGCCGGTAACGGCTGGGACCGCTCGGTATGGTACAACGTGTTCATCAACGAGCACATGAAGGTCAACCGCGAGTACTACGCACAGCGCGGCATCAACTACGTGCCCTCTGTCTCGCCGACATATTACCAGTATGTATGGTCACAGACCTACGGACACCCCATCATCCGTCATGACGTTGACGACTTCCGCGTGCGCTGTTGGTCTGCCAAGATGCAGCTCGGCACAGAGAAGATGGTCATCGTCGACGCCTACAACGAGTGGATGTTCGGCAACGCTGTCGAGCCTACCGACGAAGACTACGGCTTCGGCTGGGGCGACAAGTTCCTCCTCGCCATCGCCGACGAGTTCAAAGTCAAATAAGACGCTTTACACAGCAGCTCCCGCAGCTGTCAGATAAAAGGCGCCGCGGCCATCCGATGATAGTCGCGGCGTCTTTTTTATAACAAATCATAAAAATGCGGCTAACAACTGATATTAACCTGAAATAATAGAATAATTCCGAAAATTAACCGCCCTATTAAGCCGATTTTATGCCGAAACTAAGCCTGTCAACCTAAATTTGCAGCAAATCTAAAACCAAACTCCACGGATAAGCAGCATGAGTGCAAAAAATAAGCTTTATTTTGCAGCCTTAGCCATGGCGGCATGCGTTATGCCCGTCACGGCTCAGACTGTTTTATTGTCACAGGACTTCGACAAAACATCACAGCCCGTCAAAACAATCGGACGCGGCGATTCTCGCGTTACAGCCGACGGCGTATTCCGCTCACAGGACTCTTACGGCCTATTCGGCGACAAAACTATGCGCAACTACCGCATGCGCTTCAAAGCCCGCGCCCCTAAAGACGCCGAGCAGGTGCAGATTTGGGCCGGTTTTAATGCCGCAAACCGCTACGACCGCTACGTCGTCGGCATCAAAGGAGGTCTGCAGGATGACCTCTACCTCGCTCGTCAGGGCTATATGGGCACCGACGAGTTTCTCGACATCCGCGAGCTCGGTTTCCACCCCGAGCCCGGCCAGTGGATTGACGTCACCATCGAGCAGGCCGACGGCCGCATCCGCGTCTTCCTCAACAACGAAGACACCCCGCGCATCGACCTCGTCGACAAAAACCACGACCTCGCTCCCGCCGGCTACGCCACATTAGGAGGCAGCTGGGTACCGACCGAGTTTGACGACCTCGTCATAGAGCAGCTTCCCGAAGGCTATTTCGCAAACATTCCCGCAAAAACAAAAGAATTTTATCTGACCGACGCCCAAAAGGAGACCAAGCGTCAGGGCGAGCGCCGCACATGGCGCGGAAAACGCCTCGAGCGCCTCAACGGCCCGCGCACAGTCATCAGCCTCGACGGCGACTGGCTCTTCTCGCCCACCTACGAGACAAACGAGACCGCCAAGGGCGCTTCCCCCGAGGCCGGCGACGAGTCATGGCACGTAATGCCCGTCCCCAACTTCTGGAATCCCAGCCGCATCTGGCTCCACGGCGAGACTATGGGCACACCCGCCGGTCACCGTCCCAAAGGCGTATCCGACACCTACTTCCAGCAGGAGTCACGCCGCTGCGACGACTACACGTTCAACTACCGCAAGACCGACGCCGCTTGGTACCGCCAGTGGGTCGACCTGCCCGCCGACATCGCCGGCAAACGCGTCACCCTCGACTTTGACGGCGTCTCAAAAATCTGCGAAGTCTACATCAACGGCCACGAAGCCGCCAAACACATAGGCATGTTCGGCTCATTCGAGGTCGACGGCTCAAAATACTTCAAACCCGGCCGCAACCTCATCGCCGTCAAAGTGCTCCGCAACGCAGGCACATCGGGCGAAGTAGGCAACGACGCCCTCGAAATCTACTACTCGGCATCGCGCGACAACTCTGCCCGCAAAGAGAGCGGCGCCAACGTCAACCGCAACATCCTCAACGAGCTGCCCCACGGCTTCTACGGTGATAACCCCGCCGGCATCTGGCGTCCCGTCAAGCTGACCGTCAGCGAGCCCGTCAAGGTCGAGGACGTCTTCATCCGCCCGCGTCTCGACGGCGCCGACTTTGACATCGCCGTCTACAACCACTCGGCCGAGCCCCGTAAGTTTGACATCCGCACCAAAATCGCCGACCACCGCACAGGCAAAATCCTCTACGAAGGCACCGACCGCACCGGCCTGACACTCGCAGCCGGAGGCAAGGACTCGCTCACATACTCTATAAACGACCTGCAGCCCAAACTCTGGTCACCCTCCGACCCCAACCTCTACGACTTCACATTCTCGCTCGTCGACAACGGCAAAACCGTCGACTCGGAGAAAATCGTCTCGGGTTTCCGCACATTCGAGGTCAAAAACGGCCAGTTTGAACTCAACGGTCACAAATACGCCCTCCGCGGAGGCAACCACACCCCCTTCGCCCTCGGTCCCAACGACCGCGAGCTCGCCGACACCTTCTATCAGCTCATGAAGAAAGGCAACCTCGAGGTAACCCGCACACACACATGCCCCTATAACGAACTGTGGATGGCCGCAGCCGACGAAAACGGCATCGGCGTCTCATACGAGGGCACATGGTCGTGGCTCTACATCCACGAGACCTTCCCCGCCGACGACATCGTCGACTTCTGGGAGAACGAATGGATTCACCTGATGAAACAGATGCGCAACCACCCGTCGCTGCTCTTCTGGACCGTCAACAACGAGATGAAATTCTACGACCTCGACCCTGACTTCGAGCGTTGCAAATACAAGATGACCCGCATCAGCAACTGCGTGCGCCACATGCGCGAGGCCGATCCCACACGTCCCGTCTGCTTCGACTCAAACTATCAGGCCAAAGGCAAAGACAAAAAATTCGGCGCCGATTTCATGGCTACGATTGACGACGGCGACATCGACGACGTTCACTCATATATCAACTGGTATGACCACACGCTCTTCCGCTACTTCAAGGGCGAGCTGCAGAACGGCTTCAAACTCGCCGACCGTCCGCTGATTTCGCAGGAGATGTCGACCGGCTATCCTCAGAACGAGACCGGCCACGCCACACGCTCATACACCATGCAGCACCAGAATCCGCAGTCGCTCATCGGCCTGCAGTGCTACGAGTTCAGCAACCCCGCCAACTTCCTCCGCGCACAGTCGTTCATCACCTCGGAGCTCGCCGAGGGTCTGCGCCGCAGCAATGATCAGGCATCGGGCACCATCCACTTCGCCCTGCTGACATGGTTCAAACAGGTCTATGACGCTCAGCGCATACAGCCGTGGCCCACATACTACGCCATGCAGCGCGCCATGCAGCCCGTGCTCGTCAGCGCCGAGCTCTGGGGTCGCCACCTCTACGCCGGCGAGAAACTCCCCGTGCGCTTCTGCATCGTCAACGACGACCTCGACGGCAAAGACCTCGCCGCCGGCACTATCGACTGGTCGCTGACCGCTGCCGACGGCCGTGTCATCGCCAAGGGCACCGAGCCCGCCAAAGCCGTGGCTCACTACGGCCGCCTCTGGGTAGAGCCCTCAATCATCCTCCCCGCCGACCTCGGCGCAGACCGCGTAGAGGCCACACTCAACCTCGCCTACACCGCCGGCGGCAAACAGCGCTCGGCAAACAAATATGACCTCACCCTCGCCTCGCGCGACTGGGCGGCCAAAGGCTACACGGCCAAGGGCAAACCCGTCGTCGTAGACCGTGACGGCACAGCCCCGGCTCTCGACGCCCTCGGCATCGCCTACACCACGGCCGACGACATCGCCAAGGCTGTCAAGACCCGCCGCGCATCGTCGGTTATCCTCTCGGGCATCAACGACCTCACTGACGCCGACGTCAAGGCTCTGCGCGACTACATGTCACGCGGCGGCAAAGTGCTCTTCCTCCGCGGAGAGAACGGCGTCAAGGCTGTCTTCCCCGAGCACATCGCCGGCACAATCAAACCCACCGAAGGCGACATCGCCAACATGGACGTGCCCGAGTCACCCGTATTCGACGGTCTCGACTACTTCGACCTGCGCTACTTCAACGACAACCGCCGCGAAGTCCCCAAAGTCTGCGAGACCATCTATCACATCAACCGCAACGACGACATCATCACACCGCTCGTGATGCAGCAGAAAATCCACGGCTACATCGACGGAGACATGAAGACACGTGCCGAACACGTGGCCAAGATGCGCGGTTTCGCACTCCTTGATATCAAACACGGCAAGGGAGGGGCTCTCGTTTCGTCACTTGAGACCAACAAGGCTGCCACCGACCCCGTCGCCGGACGTCTGCTCGCCAACATGATTAACGAAGTTTCCAAATAATAACATTTTTTCATCACTCCCGGCTGAAAAACAGCCTTAACAAACCAGAACCATTTCTAATGAAAAAAGCATTAATCGCACTTACCATCATGGCCGCATCGCTCATCCCGGCGGCGGCCAAAGAGGCAAAGCAAAGCGATAAACTGGTCTACAAGCACGTATATGCTCCCTCGACCGGCATCGTAAACGACGTCGAGCGCGGCTACCGTCAGGAAGTCTGCCTCAACGGCTACTGGGATTTCCAGCCCGTAGCCACGCCTAAGGACTACAAGCAGGGCGCAGGCATCGCTCCGGAGCTGCCCAATCCGACAGCTGACGGATGGAGCTCTACAAAAATCAAGATTCCCTCGCCTTGGAACATCAATTCATTCGCCTACCGCGACCTCGAGGGTCCCGACCACCGCAACTATCCCTCCTACCCCAAAGAGTGGGAAAACTGCCTGATGGGATGGCTCAAAAAGACTGTCACAGTGCCCGCAGACTGGGCCGGTGAAGACATCAGACTATACTTCGAGGCCGTAGCCGGCCAGACCGTCGTCTATGTCAACGGCAAAAAAGTCGGCGAGAACTTCGACCTCTTCCTCCCGTTCTCATGCGACATTACCGCCGAGGCCGAGCCCGGCAAACAGATTGAGATACTCGTCGGCGTACGCAGCCAGAAACTCTTCGAGGACAACGGCTCTATCGGTCGCCGCATCATCCCCGCCGGCTCTATGTGGGGCTATCACATCAACGGCATCTGGCAGGACGTCTATCTGCTGGCCATGCCAAAAGTGCGTGTCGACGACATCTATGTCAAACCCCTCGTTTCAAAAAACACCCTCGAGATTGACGTTACACTGACCAACAACACCGACCGCAAGAGCGACATAACACTCGGCGGCGACATCCGCGAGTGGATTAATTTAGCCGGCACAGATGTCAACACAGCTCCCGTGCCCGCATCCATGCTCGGACGCACAGCCATCGACATCAAACCCGTCAAAGTCAGCGTGCCCGCCAACTCTACCGTTAAAGAGACAATCTCTCTGCCCGTTGACAACCGCCTGCTCAAATGGACTCCCGAGCATCCCAACCTCTACGGCCTCGTGCTCAATGTCTACAACAAAAAACAGACCGTCGACACAAAATACGAGCGTTTCGGCTGGCGCGAATGGACATTCGACGGCACTAAACAGCTCCTCAACGGCGAGCCCTGTGTGCTCCGCAGCGACTCTTGGCACTTCCAAGGCATCCCCCAGCTGACACGCCGCTATGCTTGGGCATGGTTTACCGCCATCAAAAACATGAACGGCAACGCAATCCGTCCCCACGCTCAGGTATATCCCCGTTTCTACCTTGACCTTGCCGACGAGATGGGCATCTGCGTGCTCGACGAGACTGCCAACTGGGCTTCTGACGGCGGTCCCAAATTAGACTCCGAGAAATTCTGGGCAAACTCCAAAGACCACCTGCGCCGCTTCGTCAAACGTG
Source organism: Bacteroidales bacterium (assembly GCA_019415705.1). GTDB lineage: Bacteria > Bacteroidota > Bacteroidia > Bacteroidales > Muribaculaceae > CAG-873. The sequence goes on from DXYS01000006.1 coordinate 13,986, forward strand.
ACCGCAACCACCCCGCCGTCTTCGGATGGTCTGTCTCAAACGAGAACAAACCCGTAATCCTCCACGTCTACAACCGCCCCGACCTCATGCCCCAGCAGTACAAGGCATGGGAAGAATGGCGCGACATCGTCCGCGAGCTCGACCCCACACGTCCTTGGATTTCGTCTGACGGCGAGGACGACGGCGACGGACGTCTCCCTGTGACCGTAGGCCACTACGGCGACCGCAACTCTATGGTCAACTGGAAAAACATCGGCAAACCGTGGGGCATCGGTGAAACTTCGATGGCCTACTACGGCACACCCGAGCAGATTGCAAAAGTAAACGGCGAACGCGCCTACGAGTCGGCCGAGGGCCGCATGGAGGGCCTCGCCACCGAGTGCTACAACCTCGTCAAAGACATGCGTGAGATGGGCGCAAGCTTCACCACCGTATTTAATATGGTATGGTATGCCCTCCAGCCCCTGCCCCTCGGCAAGAAAGACATTACAACCGCTCCTGACCTCAACGACGGTATCTTCTTCGGCGAATATGTCGAAGGCGTCCCCGGCGTACAGCCCGAGCGCGTAGGTCCTTACTGCACAACCTTCAACCCCGGCTACGACCCCTCGCTGCCCCTCTATCGCCCGTGGCCTATGTATGACGCACTGCGCGCCGCCAACGCCCCCGATGGAGCCGCATGGTGTGAGTGGGCTACTGTCGACAAGTCGAAATACCTTGCCCCCGAAGCTGTAGCAGCCGCCGAGTCTTACAAAGAGGTCTACTTCATCGGCCCGGAAAAATCACGCGTCAAAGCAGTCATGGACGATCAGGGCGTAGTCTTCACCACAGCCAAATCAAAAACTCCCGCCGCTGCACTCTACATCGTCGACGCATCGGCTCCCCTCTCTGCAGCTGACGCCGCCACCCTCAAAGCCGCTGCCGCCAAGGGCGCTGACATCTGGCTGTGGGGCATCACACCCGAGACCGTCGGCTCTTACGGCGCCGTCCTCCCCATGCCTCTGACCGTCAACGAGCTCGTGCGCTCGTCTTACCTCCCCGTGCAGAAATCATGGATTCGCGGCCTCAACAACAGCGACTTCTACTTCTGCGAGATTCAGAAAGCCGACGCTTCAAAATACTCTCTCTCAGGCCTCCTCGTCGACGAAGGCGACGTTCTGCTCAACGCCAACACAACCGACTGGCGCAAATGGAACAAACGCCCCGAGGAACTCAAGACAGCCGCCCTGCTCCGCTCCATCAACGAGTGCACTGCCCCGACAGCCGTATTCGTAAAATATCAGGCCGGCCCCTCCGCGCTCTACGTATCGACCCTCACCGAATTTGCAAACTCTGAGAAAGGCTTCAAGACACTCTCGACAATGCTCCGCAACGCCGGTGTGCCCACAAAGGCCGTCGACGTCAACCCCGACGACGTCTTCTTCCTGCGTGACGGCGAGCTTCAGTTCCCCGCTTCGGCAAAATCTCACCTTGTCAAAGACGGCGACGGCTGGTCGTTCACATTCTATGCTTTCAGCCCCCGTCCTCTCGACGACCTACTCATCGAGCCCAATGTGCCCAAACTGACTCTCATCGTCAAAGGCAAACAGGTTGCTCTCGCCATCAACGACAAAGACCTCCCCGCCAAAAACGCCAACCGCCACGAGTCAACCTTCATCGAGCTCCCGCTCAAGCAGGGCTGGAACAAGCTCACCGTCAAGATCGGCCCCGACCGCAACGACTTCAACGGTTGGTTTAAGTGCGACAACAACAAGGAGTATATGCCTCTTATGAAAGCATCATACATCAACCCCGAACACAAATAATTACCCTAATACCAATTTCCTATGAAAAAAAGATTACTGACAGCTCTTGCGCTGACCATGCTTGGAGCAGGTTCCGTTTTCGCGGCTACCTACACACCCAAGTATGAAGTCATCGAGAAGGCAGACTATCCGACCACGGATGTCAACGTGATTACCTACAACATCCTCGACTACGAGCCCACAGCCAACCAAGGCTCTAAAGACGTAACCACACTGTTGCAGAACCTGCTCAACGCAGCCGGCGACTACGCATCATATCCAAGCGGTGACTCGCAGGCTTACCGCAAGACAGGCGGCGTGGTCTACCTGCCTGCCGGCAAATACCGCATCAACGGCAAAATCAACGTGCCCCGCGGTACATCGCTCCGCGGTGACTGGAAAAAGCCCGTCAAGGGTCAGGCCATCGAAGGCACAATCATCGTCGCAGGCAACAAATATAAAGGCAACACAGACGAGACAAACGGCCTCTTCGTGATGGAGCCCTCCACCCAGATCAGCCACCTCGCCATCTGGTATGAGGATCAGGACGCAAACAACCCCTCTCCCTATCCCCCTTCAATCGTTTACGGTAAGAAAGGCTACTTCGGCAACGACTATTGCAACGTCCGTTTCGTCACTCTCGTAAACTCTTACACAGGTCTGATTTTCTCAGAGCTTAACGGCGGCGGCTGTCCCAACATCTTCCATCTCTACGGCACACCCCTTAACCTCGGTGTCGCCATGGACAACATCGCTGACGTAGGCCGTTTCGACCACCTCGACTTCTCGCCCGCTTACTGGGCAGGCTCGGGTCTTCCCAACGCTGCTGACGCTACAAACTACACCTATAACAACGGTATCGGTTTCGAAATGCGCCGCAACGACTGGTCTTACTGCTGCAACTACACAGCCGAAGGCTACAACAAAGGTTTCTGGGCAAAGAAATCTCCCGAGCATGTAGGCTCGAGCGGCACACCTAACGGCCACAACTACAACATGACATTCACCAACTGTAAAGTCGGTGTCTACGTGACCGACACATCAGGCTCGGGCATCATGTTCACACGTGTGAAGACCCCCGGCTGCGAGTATGGCGTAGAGCAGGCCATCGGTCAGGGCAACCCGACACAGTATCTCAACTGCGAAATCTCTGGACGCGTCAAAGGCTTGCTCGTTCACTCGGGTGTATCAAACGACGCTATCGTAAAATTCCAGAACTCGACCATCTCGGGCGGTACGGATATCGAATCAGCCCAGTTCATGGCCGACAACTGTACATTTGACGGCGACGTCAACATCGGTGCTCTCGCCCGCTGCGTGTTCACATCAAACACAATGCGTTCGGGCGTGTTCAACAACGCGTCTCTCTATGAGTGCGTCGTCGACCACAACAAATACAGCGTTCCCTCGTTACCCGACTACCCCGAGGAATTGATGGAAATCCCCGTCACAAAACCTGCTAAAAATGACCTCTTCGTTGTCACAAACTACGGTGCCGAGCCCAAATACATCGACAAAACCGCGGCCAACAACGAGGTTTACAACGCAAAGGACAACGCTCCCGCCATCCAGCAGGCTCTTAACGCTGCCAAGAACGCCGGCGGCGGTATCGTCTACCTCCCCTCAGGCCACTATCGCGTCAACAGCAACATCGTCATCCCGACCGGTGTCGAGCTCCGCGGCTCTGCCGACATGGCATCGACTCCCCGCGGTCAGGGCGCTATCCTCGAGGTTACAGTAGGCGAAGGCTCTGCAACAGGCACTCCGCTCATCACCATGGAGCCCAGCTCGGGCCTCCGCGGCATCTCGATCAACTATCCCAAACAGGACGCTTCAATCTTCACAGAAGTCGCAGGTAGCGGAGCCGTACTCGCTCACTCTGTCTGCACACCTAAACAGTATCCCTACGCAGTCCGCGGCAACGCTGACTGCTATGTTGTCAACCTCGCCCTCCGCACATGCTATCAGGGTGTCGACATGTTCACCAACAAGTGCGACCGTCACTATGTCGACTACATCTCGGGCCACTGCTTCAAGAACGTAATCCGCATCGGCGGTAACTCTGAGAACGGTACCGTTTCTAACATCCAGTGTAACACCATCGCCTACGCTGCAGGTGACGAATGGAAATTCGGTCTTTGGCCCAACTCGCTCCACAACAAAGACAACAAACATCAGGATGCCTGCTATCAGCAGAACTATGACGAACTCGACTTCCTCATAGTCGGTGACTGCAAGAAAGAAAACCTCTACAACAACTTCCTCTTCGGCTCGTCAATCGGTATGCTCTTCCAGAGCGACGGCAACGGCGGTCCCTCGTTCTACTCTGTCGGTAACGCAGTCGACGGTGTTGTCAACACCTTCGTCTTCCGCGCAGCTGCCGAGGATGCCTGCATGGTCAACTCTCAGCTCGTAGCTCTCGACAACGGTCACTCTGCATCGTTCTTCACCACAGAGTCGACATTCAACAAGACCATCAACATGTTCTCGACCAACAACTGGGGCGGTGGTGACACCTTCGCCAAGATTGAGGGCGGTAACGTCAACTTCATCCTCGCCAACCTCGACCAGAGCGGCGACAAGACCACTTATGCAGTTTCAGGCAACGGCAAATTCAAATTTGTCAACGCCAACTTCAAGCGCAACGTCAACACCAACGCCAACAAGAACGTAAGCGTACACAACGCTATCTACACTCCTGTCGGCACAGGCAACGCCGCATCTGACTTCGGTGAATTCCACGACGTACTCGCCGTGCAGTGGAAGATGATTAACAAGACCGGCTTCATATCTCGTGACGGCTGGCACGTAATCGCATTCGACGACGAATACGGCCGCGACGCTAAGGGCAACGAGCAGCGCGATGACTGGCGCCACGCCGGCGACGCTCTCGCAAGCCGCGCTATCGACGGTGACATCTCTATCCGCTGGTCAACCAAAGGCTCACAGGCTCCCTGCGGCTGGTATGACGAATGGGCAAACAGCAAAGAGCCCGGTAAAGTCGACAAGATTTCATGGAAATCACGTCCTCCGCAGTGGTATGCAATATTCTTCAACCACGACCACAATAAGGCTCAGCATCTTAATGCAATGATACTCGACGCCGGCTCAGCCACTTCAGACGGTCCCGCAGAGTGGGTACTCGAAGTTGTTGACGATAACGGCACATCAGGATGGGAAATCACTCTGCCTTCAGGCAAAGAGAAAAAAGGCGACCAGCCCAGCGGCATGAAATCTGTAATGCCTGATCCGACAACCGAAATCTATGGTCACAAATGGCGTAAAGTTGCTTCTGGCGCAGGTGCAGGCGGCCTCCTCATCGCTGTATTCCCCGAAGAGGATGTAACCGGTATCCGCATGACTCAGACCGGCTCTAAAGGCAACTACTGGTCAATCGCCGAAGTCGAGGCTGCCATGCTGCAGGGCGTGAAAGTGTCGGGCATCGACGCAGTCACTATGGCTGACGACCACATGCTGCTCTATGTTGACCGCACTCTGGTCATCTCTCGCGGCATCTTCGGCTCACAGGACGAAGTCGAGGTAGAAATCTTCGACCTCAGCGGCCGCAAAGTCGATGGATTCTTCGCCGACGACACCAAAGTCGACCTCAGCGACCTCGCTGCCGGTACTTATGTAATCTCAGCACGCGGCGACAACAAATCGTCTATCAAAGTGCTCGTGAAATAAGTCACGGTCCCCGACAATAAGAAATTGAATTAGTATGGAAGACGGGGATTTCCGAACGTAACACTTCGGGAATCCCCGTCTTAATTATAGTAGGGATGATTTTCAATCGCCTTAAATTAAATATGGAAGGGCGATTTTCAATCGCCCATACCTCAAACACATCAAAAATCAGTAAACAATATGACCCTTAAAACCATAATCCTCACGGCCGCACTCGCCGCTACTGTCGCCACAGCTCAGGCCGTCGAGCCGTATCAGAATCCCAATCTGTCGCCCGAGGAGCGCGCCGACGATCTCATAAGCCGCCTCACCCTCGAGGAGAAGACAAGCCTGATGATGGACGCATCGCACGCCATCGAGCGCCTCGGCATCAAGGAGTACAACTGGTGGAACGAGGCCCTGCACGGTGTCGGCCGCAACGGTCTCGCCACTATGTTCCCCCAGACAATCGGCCTCGCATCTACATGGGACGCCGACGGCATCTACCGCGCCTTCACCATCGTCTCCGACGAGGCACGCGCCAAATATAACGAAGCACGCAAGAACGGCGACTACAAGCGCTACACCGGTCTCACATTCTGGACCCCCAACGTCAACATCTTCCGCGACCCGCGCTGGGGACGCGGTCAGGAAACCTACGGCGAGGACCCCTATCTCGCCTCAGTCCTCGGCACACAGGTTGTCAGAGGCCTGCAGGGTGACCCCGACTCAAAAGTCCGCAAGACCGTGGCATGCGCCAAACACTATGCCGTGCACAGCGGTCCCGAGAAGACACGCCACTCGTTTGACGCCAAAGACATCGACCCGCGCGACCTCCACGAGACATATCTGCCGGCCTTCAAGGCCCTCGTCGACGCCGGTGTCGGTCAGGTCATGTGCGCCTACAACCGCTTTGAGAGCGAGCCCTGCTGCTCAAACAAGAAACTTCTCCAGCAGATACTGCGCAATGACTGGGGCTATCAGGGCATCGTCGTCTCTGACTGCGGCGCCATCTCCGACCTCCACGCCCGCGGACACCACGAGACCTATCCCAACGTCGAGTCAGCCTCAGCCGCTGCCGTCATCTCAGGCACAGACCTCGAGTGCGGCGGCGACTACCGCAACCTGCCCCGCGCCGTCGAGCAGGGCCTCATCACCGAAGACGAAATCAACCGCAGCCTCCGCCGCCTGCTCGTCATGCGCTACGAGCTCGGCGAGATGGACGATTACACAGCCTCGCCTTGGGCCGGACTTGACATGTCGATTGTCGACAGCCAGCCTCACCGCGATTTCTCGTTGGATATGACCCGCAAATCGCTCGTGCTCCTCAAAAACAACGGCATCCTGCCGCTCAAACGTTCTACCGCCGTGGCCATCGTCGGCCCTAACGCCGATAACGCCCAAATGCAGTGGGGCAACTACGAGGGCCGTCCGTCCTACACCTTCACCATAGCCGAAGGTCTCAAAAATAAAAACGCCGCAAGCACCTACGACCACGCCTGCGACTACTTCAAGATTGACGAAGGTTTTGACCCCGCCAAAATCAAAGAAGACATCGTAGTCTTCGTCGGCGGCATCTCGCCCGACTTCGAGGGTGAGGAGAAGCCCGTCGACTATCCCGGCTTCATCGGCGGTGACCGCACCACCATCGAGCTCCCCGCCGCACAGCGCGAGGCAATCGCCGCTCTCAAAAAAGCCGGCAAAAAGGTGATTTTCGTCAACTGCTCGGGCTCGGCTGTCGCTCTGACTCCCGAAAACGAAATTGCCGACGCCATCCTGCAGGCATGGTATCCCGGTCAGGCCGGCGGTCTGGCCGTGGCCGACGTCATCTACGGCGACTACAACCCCTCGGGCCGTCTCCCGGTTACCTTCTACGCCGACGACTCTCAGCTGCCTGACTTTAACGACTACTCGATGACCGGCCGCACTTACCGCTTCCTCGGCGACAAAAAGCCGCTCTATCCCTTCGGCTACGGTCTGAGCTACACCACATTTGACTACGGCAAAGGCCGTCTGTCAAGCAAGTCAATCAACGCCGGCGAGAACGTGCGCGTCACCGTGCCCGTCACCAATACCGGCTCTCGTCGCGGCACAGAGGTCGTGCAGGTCTACGTCCGCCGTCTCGACGACGTGGCAGGTCCCGACCGTTCGCTGCGCGCCTTCGCCCGTCAGGAGATACTGCCCGGCCGCACTGCCGACGTCGTGCTCGACCTTGACTCCGAGGCTTTTGCAAGCTACGACCCCGAGTCGGGACGCATGGGCATAGTTCCCGGCAAATATGAGATTTCTTACGGCCCGTCATCGGCTCCCGAAGCTCTCAAGACTCTGTCTTTAACCGTAAAGTAAGTATATGAAGGCATTTATCTATGCCCTCGCTGTCACAGCGGCCGCCCCATGGGCGGCCGCTGCCGGTAAGAGTGATTTCCGCCCCTCAGACTGGGTCAATCCATTTATCGGCGCAAGCACATCGGTCGGCGAGGCCGGAGTCTATCACGGATTAGGCAAGACCTTCCCCGGCGCTGCAACGCCCTTCGGCATGGTGCAGCTCAGCCCCAACACCATCACCGGCGGCGACAACGGCCCCGGCTACAGCTACGAGCACACAACCATCGAGGGCTTTGCGTTCACCCAGATGAGCGGCATCGGCTGGTACGGCGACCTCGGCAACCTGCTGACCATGCCGACCACAGGTCCGCTTCACACGGCCGCCGGCGCGTCTGACCGCCCTGAAGACGGATACCGTTCACGCTACGACAAAAGCTCCGAGACTGCCTCTGCCGCCTACTATGCCGTCAACCTGACAGACTACGGCATCCGCGCCGAGGCCACGGCAGCCCCGCGCAGCGGCATGCTCCGCTTCACCTACCCCGCCACTGACACCGCGCGCATACAGATTGACCTCGCACGCCGCGTCGGAGGCACATCGACCCTGCAGGAAGTGCACGTCACCGGACCCAACTCCATCGAGGGACGCATGGTCTGCACACCCGAAGGCGGCGGCTGGGGCAACGGCGGCGGTCAGGCCAACTACACGGTCTATTTCCACGCCGAGTTCTCAAAGCCCTTTGAGCGCTACGGAGTCTGGAGCGCCGACATCCCCGATGGTCGCTCGCGCCGCTTGGGCGACATCGAGAGCGCCGGGTACAAGCGCTATGCCGCCGAGGCCCGCGTGATGCCCGGAGTCAAAGACTTCGAGGGCAAACACATCGGCTTCTACACCGAGTTCCCGACCGCCGAGGGCGAACAGGTGCTCATGAAAGCCGGCATATCCTTTGTCGACACCGACGGCGCGCGCCGCAACCTCGAGGCCGACATGCCCGACTTGGATTTTGACGCCGTCCGCGAACGCAGCCGCCGTCTCTGGGACGACGCTCTGTCGCGCATCACCATTGACACTGAAAATGACGAGCACCGCACGGTCTTCTACACGGCGCTCTATCACACGATGATTGACCCGCGCCTGATGGCCGACTGCGACGGACGATATCCGGGCGGAGACGGACGCATACATCAGACCGGCAGCTGGGACAAGCGCACCATCTTCAGCGGCTGGGACGTCTTCCGCAGCCAGATGCCCTTGCAGACGCTCATCAACCCCAAGGTCGTCAACGACATGCTCTGTTCGCTCATCTCACTCGCCGACGAGAGCGGACGCGGTTACTTCGAGCGCTGGGAACTGCTCAACGCCTACAGCGGCTGTATGCTCGGCAATCCGGCCGTATCCGTGCTCGCCGACGCCTACTTCAAAGACATACGCGGCTATGACCCCGAGCAGGCCTACCGCATCGCCGCCGCCACCTGCGAGCGCTGGGGCAACGGAGACCGAGGCTACTCGACCGGCAACAACGGCATATCGCTGACTTTGGAGCACGCTTACGCCGAATGGTGCATGATGCGCCTTGCCAAAGCCCTCGGCCATGACGAGGATGTGGCCAAATACGCACGGCGTCGATGTCTTACCGCAATATCTATGACCGCGACAAGCACAGCTTCCGTCCGCGCGGCGACGACGGTCAGTATCTGCCGTGGCCACGCGAGGGACGTCTGCGCGAAGGCTACGGCTGCATGGAGTCGAATCCGTGGCAGCAGGGCTGGTTCGTGCCCCACGATGTCGAGGGCATGGCCGACCTCATGGGCGGCTTGGAGGCAACGGTGGCCGATTTGGACACCTTCTTCGCCCGCACGCCAGAGCACTTCCTGTGGAATCCTTACTATAACCACGCCAACGAGCCGGTGCATCATGTCGTCTACCTCTACAACCGTCTCGGTCAGCCGCACAAGACACAGCGCCGGTCGCGATTCATCTGCGAGAACGCCTATCACAACAAAGTGGCCGGACTCATAGGCAACGAGGACGTCGGCCAGATGTCGGCTTGGTATGTGCTCTCGTCGATAGGCCTGCATCCGCTCTGTCCCGGTGACACACGACTGGAAATCACCTCGCCGCTGTTTGACCGCACGGAGATAAACCTGCCCGGCGGCGGCAAATTCACTATTGTGGCCAAGGATAACGGTCCCGGACGTGTATATATTAAATCCGCACGACTCAACGGGCATCCCTACCCTCTGCGCCACATCGATCACAAGACGGTCGCAGCCGGAGGCATCCTCGAGCTGACAATGTCAGACACCCCCGATTAAAATCATCAAATCCTTAAATAAAAGAGATGCGGTCTTTGGGGATTGCATCTCTTTTATTTTCAATTTGCATTAAAATTGCTGACATCGGTCAGCAGGACAGGCTCGCCCTCGCTCTGGTCTATGGTGACATTGTCGAAATGCAGCCCGTCAACATAACGCAGATCTGCACCGAGACGGGTGCGGAAAGTCGAATTTTTTACTTTAATGCCCGTAAGCGGCATCTCCGGGAGACCGTTGAACAGCATCGCACGGTCTGCTCCGCGGCAAAGCACGTCAGATATGTGGATGTCGCGGAAACACGGTGTTTCTTCAGTCACCGGTTTAAGTTCGGGTTTGCCCTTGATGCCGTAATAGAGGTCGAAAATGAGAGCATCGCCGTCGATATTGGCCATGTTGATATTATTTATGTAAATCGACTCGACCACACCTCCGCGACCTCGCACTGACTTAAAGCGCAGGCCGCAGTCAGTGCCGATAAAGACGCAGTCAGAGATAGCGACATTGCGCACACCGCCCGACATTTCCGAGCCGATGACAAAACCACCGTGGCCGTGATAGACCGTACAACGCTCAATGACGACGTTTTCGCATGGCTTGGCGCGCAGACGTCCGTCGCGGTCCTTGCCCGACTTGATGCAGATGGCGTCGTCGCCGACATCGAATGTGCAATCGGTCACAAGAACGTTGCGGCACGACTCGGCGTCGAGACCGTCACCGTTCTGAGCATACCACGGATTGCGCACATTGACACGGTTGATGAGTACGTTCTCACACATCAGAGGGTGTAGATTCCAGCTCGGAGAGTTTTCAAAGGTAACATCTTCAAGCAGCACGTTGCGGCATGATATAAACGACAGAAGCACCGGACGCAGAAAGTCATGGGCATAGTCCCAGTCGGTGCGTCCGTCAGAGAGTTTGCCTTTATCGCGTATGCCGTCCTCGGCAATCTCACGTATACGTTCTGTCGGAAACCATGTGTCGCCTTTGTGGTTGACAGCACCGTTTTTGACAAGTTTCTCCCACTTCGACGGAGCGAGTTTGCCGCGCTTGACAGGACGCCATGCATCTCCGCTGCCGTTGATGGTACCGCTGCCTGTAATAGCTATGTCAGTCTTGCCGACAGCCATAATCGGCGACTGGCAGCGCATCATGTCTAACCCCTCGAAAACTGTCGACACCAAGGGATAATCGGCGAAATTATCAGAGAAAAGTATCAGCGCACCGTCGCTCAGATGCATCTCTATATTACTCTCAAAGACAATCGGTCCGGTCAGCCAGATGCCGTCGGGCACAACGAGACGTCCGCCGCCTTTGGCCGCAAGTTCGGCCATGGCAACGGCGAAAGCGCCGGAATTATCCGTCACACCGTCTGACTTGGCGCCGAAATCGGTCAGAACGACCTCACGGTCAGGTATCGACGGACGGGAAATCACAGGCCGTTCGAACGGCAGTCCGGACTCGGCTCCGGCTGTAGCGGCCACAATAGCAGCTGAAATGACCGCGATGAAATGTTTTATAGCTTGCACGGCAGATAAATGATTAGATTTTCGGTTAAAAAAATATTTATGTACTATATAATATTAATGTGATGCGTGGGATGCAGTCGTCAATATTTGCTGTCAGTGTCGTAGCCGAGTTGCTCCATCTCTAATGACGCCCAGATGAACGGACCGACGCCCTTGGCATCATTGTCGCGCACAGGCTCACTGAGGTAGTAGGCATATGAGCCGTCACGCTTACGGTTTTCTTTGATTTTGGGCGCGACCTTGGCCACAGCGGGGCTCATGCCCGGACCGAGACCTGCGACAGCACAGCACGAGGTGAGCGAAATGGTTTTGTCAGGATTGACTTTAATTAAGTTGTTGACGATGCCGCTGTAAGCCTTCTTGCCGGCCTCGAGCATCTCGTCGCCGACATACCCAAGACGGGCCGATTTGAGCAGAGCGTATGCAAACATCGACGATGCCGTGGCCTCAAGATAGTTGCCCTCGCGGCCGGGCGAGTCCATGACCTGCCACCACAGACCGCTCTCGGGGTCCTGCCATTTGACGCCCGAGCCGAGGGTCTGCGACAGCAGCGCCACAACCTCGTCACGACGGGCGTAGTCGTCAGGCATAGCGTCTAAAAGTTCGACGAGAGCCATCACATACCATCCCTGCGCACGGCCCCAGCAGTGCTGCGACAGACCGGTGACACTGTCGGCCCAGAACATCTGACGTGTCTCGTCCCACGCATGGCGGTTGAGGCCGGTCGCGGGGTCGAGTGTGCGCTCATAAGTCTTCTTCACCTGATCGACGGCGTCGTCATAGATTTTCTTGACGTCGCGCGGCTTGTTGAAGAGCGGCGCGGTCAGTGTGCCGTAAGGGAGGCCCATAAAGATGCCGTCAAGCCACACCTGCCACGCGTAGATGGCCTTGTGCCAGTAGACGCCCTCTTTTGTGCGGGGCTGCTCGCGCAGCTGACGGGCGAGTGTGCCCATAGCCTTGAGATTCTTCTCCTCGGGAAAATGCTGCTGCATCTTGGCGAGAAAGTGGCCCGTGCGTACGTTATCGAGGTTGTAGGCGTCGATGCTGTAGCCGCGTATCGTGCCGTCGGGCGCAATCATCGTGTCGGTATACATGCGACAGTAGTCGACGATTTCGTCGCCGCCGTGACGCAGATATGTGTCGAGCATGGCCTCAAGCTCGATGCCCATGACATAGCTCCATTTGGGTTTCTTGGAGAAGTCTAAAAGGTAGCTCTCGGGGACTCGCTTCATCTCAGAGGCGGTCATCCAGCTGCTGTAATGCTTGTAAGGCTTGCTGTCAAGGCAGAGGCGGCCGTTGACATAGTAGTCCTCATATTTAATATCTTTGGTGAGTCCCTTGATGTAGTTGCCGTCGGCGACGCCGTCAAAACGACAGTCCTTGAGTATGATGTTGCTGACATTGGCCACAGAGTCGAGCGCCACGACCATCAGGCCGTATTTGCTCTTCTGACATGTCACGCGCTCGAGGGTGACATCGCGCACCACGGGCAGATAGCCGCGGCAGCAGAGCTCGCGGGGCTCATAGTCGAGGTTGATTTTGAGCACCGACTCCTTACACTGACCCACCTCGCAGTCGCGCACGAAGATGCGCTCTATCACACCGCCGCGGCAGGTGTTGGTCTTGATGCGCACGACGCGGTCCAAGTTGGGACTGTCCATGATGCAGCGCTCAGCGTAGATGTCGCGTGCGCCGCCCGAAATCTCAGAGCCGATGACGACACCGCCGTGGCCGTTGCGCATCTCACATCCGCGTATCACGATATTCTCGCTCGGACGGTCCCATAGGCGCCCGTCATTATTGCGGCCGCTCTTTATGGCTATGCAGTCGTCGCCGGTGTTGAAGAAGCAGTTTTCTATAATCACGCCGTCGCACGACTCGGGGTCACATCCGTCTCCGTTGGGTCCGTCATTATTGATATGGACGCCGCGCACGGTGATGTTTTTAGACAGCAGAGGATGTATGACCCAGAAGGGAGAGCGGAGCATCGTCAGGTCTTCGATGAGTATGTTCTCACACTGATTGAAGTTGACAAGCTGGGGACGCAGACCGTCTTCGGGTCCGAAGACACGCTCCTCGGCGGGGACACCGTCCTCGGCCATTTTAAGCAGACGCGCACGCGAGCCGTTATTCTGGCTGATGATGCCTTCTTTCCAGCCGTAGTGTTTCTTGCCGCACCATTTCCACCATGTCTCGTTGGTGCCTCCGCCGTCGATGACACCTCGGCCGGTCAGTGCGACGTTCTTGGCCTGATAGGCATAGATACAGGGCGAGAGATTGCGGCAGTCAAGGCCCTCCCAGCGTGTGGGCACGATAGGATAAAGCTCCGGCTCGAAGACAAACTGCAGCGTGGCCGTCGAGTCGACATAGAGGTTGACATTGTCAAGCAGGCGTATCGCTCCGGTGTGATAGACGCCGTCAGCGACGACCACGCGGCCGCCCCCGGCTTTTGAGCACTTTTCGATAGCGCGGTTGATAGCCTTCTGATTTTTGCGGGCATCAGCCTCGGGCTTGGCGCCGTAACGTCTGATGTCAAAATCGCGTGCGGCAAATATGGGTTCTGTCACCTGACGCTCGATGCGGCTGACCGCCGCGTCAAAGCTGTCGCTCTCGGCAGCCCTGACCGCAACCGTCGGCAAGACAAGGGCGCATAGTAATAGATTTAATAGTTTCATTTGATAATAAATTTTAGGTAGATACAAATTTAGGCCGTCTGCAAAAGGCTTATGGTGTAATTTTCGGCAAAAAACAAGTCACAATTCTAATAAATTTTGTAAATTGCATCGATTTTGCAAAGGTGTGCGCCGCATACCTCCCGACAAGAGTGCCGAAAGAGGGGTCTTTTTTATCAGAAACCCTCAAATTAATTGACAACAGCGCACCTTTGCGCCAATTATTACGCCTGACGCGCCCGCGTCTAATATAACTTTGCTTCATCGATTAATTAAAACGTACATAACGAAAATTCTAAATACCTAAAAACTTAATATCCAATCATCGTCATGTATCTATTAGGCTACGATATAGGCAGTTCGTCGGTCAAGGCAGCACTTGTCGACGCCAATACCGGAGTGTGTGTCGCCTCTGACTTCTTCCCCCGTCAGGAGGCACCTATCAAAGCTCTCAAATCAGGCTGGGCCGAGCAGCGCCCCGACGACTGGTGGTCATATCTCAAAGAGGCCACAAAATCAGTACTTGCCACATCAAAAGTCAATCCAGCCGATATCAAGGCCATCGGCATAAGCTATCAGATGCACGGACTCGTCGCCATCGACCGCGAGCGCCGCGTGCTTCGCGACGCCATCATCTGGTGTGACTCGCGAGGTGTGCCCTACGGCGAAAAAGCGTTCGGCGAACTCGGAGCAGACACCGTGCTGCCCCGCCTGCTTAACTCACCGGGTAACTTCACAGCCGCCAAACTTCGCTGGGTCAAGGAGAACGAGCCCGAACTCTTCGAGAAAATCGACAAAGTGATGCTCCCCGGCGATTACATCGCCATGCGTCTGACCGGCGAAATCTGCACTAATCCCGAGGGACTCTCGGAGTACATGCTCTGGGACTTCAGCGAAAACGCTCCCGCAAAATTCCTGCTTGACTATTACGGTTTCGACAGCTCGATACTGCCCGAAGTCAAGACCACATTCTGCGAGCAGGGCCGTCTGACTGACGCCGCAGCTGCCGAACTCGGCCTCAAAGCCGGCACACCCGTCACATACCGCGCCGGCGACCAGCCCAACAACGCCCTGTCGCTCAACGTATTCAATCCCGGCGAAATCGCCTCTACGGCCGGCACATCAGGCGTCGTCTACGGCATCAACGGCACAGTCGACTACGACCGCCGCTCTCGCGTCAACAACTTCGCCCACGTCAATCACTCGGCCGAGCAGACACGCATCGGCGTGATGACCTGCATCAACGGCACCGGCATCCTCAACAGCTGGGTAAAACGCAACATCGCTCCCGAAGGCATCAGCTACGCCGAGATGAACGACCTCGCCGCACAGGCTCCCGTCGGCTCGGCAGGCGTCTCGATTCTCCCCTTCGGCAACGGAGCCGAACGTGTGCTCGAAAACCGACAGATCGGCTGCTCGATGCACGGCATCAACTTCAACATCCACAACCGCAGCCACATTATCCGCGCCGCACAGGAGGGCATCGTCTTCTCATTCATGTACGGCATGGAAATCATGGCCTCAATCGGCCTAGATATCAAGAAAATACATGCAGGCCACGCCAACATGTTCCTCAGCCCCATCTTCCGCGACACCCTCGCCTCCGTCTCCGGAGCCACCATCGAGCTCTATGACACCGACGGAGCTGTCGGAGCCGCCAAGGGCGCAGGCATCGGCGCCGGCATCTACGCCGACAACAACGAAGCCTTCGCCTCGCTGCGCAAGATTGAGGAAATCGCGCCGGCGGCCGACCGCACGCCTTATCTCGAGGCATACGCACGCTGGAAGCAGTATCTCGCCAACGAAATGGCTTAACAATCAGACTCAAACACCAATATCAATCATAACCCTTTAAATCAAATATAAACTATGGCAACAAAAGAGTACTTCCCTAATATCGGGAAAATCAAATTCGAAGGCCCCAAAAGCTACAATCCCCTTGCATACCGCTACTATGACGCCGAGCGCGTAGTTCTCGGCAAACCCATGAAAGAATGGCTCAAATTCGCCATGGCATGGTGGCATACCCTCTGCGCCGAGGGCGGCGACCAGTTCGGCGGCGGCACAAAGAAATTCCCTTGGAACGAGGGCTCGGACGTTATGACCGTTGCAAAACAGAAAGCTGACGCCGGTTTTGAAATCATGCAGAAATTAGGCATCGAATACTTCTGTTTCCACGACACAGACCTCATCGGCGACCTCGACGATATCGACGCTTACGAGGCCCGCATGAAAGAAATCACCGCTTATCTCAAAGAGAAAATGGCCGCTACCGGCATCAAAAACCTCTGGGGTACAGCCAACGTGTTCGGCAACGCCCGCTATATGAACGGCGCCGCCACAAACCCCGACTTCGACGTCGTGGCCCGCGCAGCCGTGCAGATTAAAAACGCCATGGACGCCACTATCGCCCTCGGCGGCACAAACTATGTATTCTGGGGCGGCCGCGAAGGCTACATGAGCCTTCTCAACACCGACCAGAAACGCGAGAAAGAGCACTTGGCAACAATGCTCACCATCGCCCGCGACTATGCACGCGCCAACGGTTTCAAAGGCACATTCCTCATCGAGCCCAAACCCATGGAGCCCTCTAAGCACCAGTATGACGTCGACACCGAGACCGTAATCGGCTTCCTCAAAGCACACGGTCTTGACAAAGACTTCAAAGTCAACATCGAGGTCAACCACGCCACTCTCGCCGGCCACACATTCGAGCATGAGCTCGCAGTAGCTGTCGACAACGGCATGCTCGGCTCTATCGACGCCAACCGCGGTGACTACCAGAACGGCTGGGACACCGACCAGTTCCCCATGGACAACTGCGAGCTCACTCAGGCCATGATGCAGATCATCCGCAACGGCGGTCTCGGCAACGGCGGCACAAACTTCGACGCCAAAACCCGCCGCAACTCGACCGACCTCGAGGACATCTTCATCGCCCACATCGCCGGTATGGACGCCATGGCACGCGCTCTGCTCTGCGCCGCCGAGCTCCTCGAGAAATCGCCCTACAAGAAGATGCTCGCCGACCGCTACGCATCATTCGACGGCGGCGAAGGCAAGAAGTTTGAGGAAGGCAAACTCACTCTCGAGCAGGTTGTCGCCTACGCCAAGACACAGCCCGAGCCCACTCAGACCTCCGGCAAACAGGAGCTCTATGAGGCTATCGTCAACATGTACTGCTAATTACTTTCAGTAGAGCAGTTTAGCTCTTAAGCAAACTTACAAGGCCCTAAAGGCTACATTTTCTCAAGCCTTTAGGGCCTTATTCCTAAATACTTAATACCATCTCATCACATGCAACAAAAAAACGGTAGCAAACTCTACCTATTTTCAATCGTATTGGTAGCCGTCTTCGGCGGTCTGCTATTCGGCTATGACACGGCCGTTATCTCCGGCGCCGAAAAAGGCCTGCAAGCCTACTTCCTTGGAGCTAAAGACTTTGTCTACACCGATGTCATCCACGGCATCACCTCGTCAAGCGCCCTGCTCGGCTGTATCATCGGCGCAGCCGTCTCGGGTTTCTGCGCCTCACGTCTCGGACGTAAAAAGAGCCTCTTCGTGGCCGGCATCCTCTTCCTCGTCTCGGCTCTCGGATCATACTGGCCCGAGTTCGTCATTTATGAAAAAGGCGTTCCCCACTTCGGCCTCCTCATCGTCTTCAATATCTACCGCATCATCGGCGGTATCGGCGTAGGCCTCGCTTCGGCCGTCTGCCCGATGTATATCGCCGAGGTTTCGCCCTCTGAGATCCGCGGCACACTCGTGTCATGGAACCAGTTTGCCATCATCTTCGGCCAGCTCGTCGTCTACTTCGTCAACTTCCTGATTCTCGGCGAACACACCAACCCCGTCATCGAGAAGACAGCCGAAGGCCTCTACGCCGTGCTCCCGACCTCTGACATCTGGACCATCAGCACAGGCTGGCGCTACATGTTCGGCTCCGAAGCCTTTGTGGCCGCACTGTTCACTGTGCTCGTGCTTTTCGTGCCCGAGTCACCGCGCTACTTGGTGCTCATCGGCAAAGACAAAGCCGCTTTCAATGTGCTCGAGCGCATCAACGGCACATCAAAGGCCGAGGCTATCCTCAACGAAATCAAAGCTACCGCTACCGAGAAGACCGAGCGTCTGTTCTCATTCGGCGTACTCGTCATCTTCATAGGCATCATGCTCTCGGTCTTCCAGCAAGCAGTCGGCATCAACGCCGTTCTCTACTATGCTCCTCGCATCTTTGACTCGATGAACATGGGCAACCCGATGGTACAGACCGTCATCATGGGCGTTGTCAACATCATCTTCACCCTCGTGGCCATCTTCACCGTCGAGAAATGGGGCCGCAAACCGCTGTTAATCTACGGCTCTATCGGCATGGCAGTCGGCGCATTCGGCGTGATGCTTTCCAACATCGTCGAAGTCGCTCCCATCGTGCCCGTAGTCAGCATCATGGTATACTCGGCATCATTCATGTTCTCTTGGGGTCCCATCTGCTGGGTGCTCATCTCGGAGATCTTCCCCAACACCATCCGTTCGGCCGCAGTCGCTATCGCCGTCGCTTTCCAGTGGATTTTCAACTTCATCGTTTCGTCGACCTTCGTGCCCATGTATAACATGAGCCTCGGCTCGATGGGGGACAAGTTCGGCCACATGTTTGCCTACGGTCTCTACGGCATCATCTGCGTCATCGCAGCCATCTTCGTCTATAAACTTGTGCCCGAGACCAAGGGCAAGTCACTCGAAGACATGTCGAAGCTCTGGCTCAACCGCAAGAAATAAGCATTAAGACCATATCTCCCATTACGCTCAGCGGCTCTGCCCCACACAGGGTCAGAGCCGCTGAGTGTTTTTACAGCAGTCACAGATAATATCAATTAATCGCCGCTAAACACTTTTTATGATAAAAATTACCCCGTAAAGGGATGGTGGTAAAATTAATTTTGTAGCATGAAAAATATATCATTCTGATACCTAAAAACAAAACCCAACAAATTAAAATCATGAAACACAGTCTACTAAACCTTTCAGCGTTGGCTGCTGCCATCGTCGGGACAGGTGTTGCATTTGCTGCATTTACAAATGTCAGCAACGACATCGACATACCCTCGCGCGCCACAGCCACACAAGACGTCAGCGCCACATGGGCGATGGCTGTCACCCACGACCAAGTCGCCGCGAAAGTCACTCCGGCAACAGCTTTCACTAACCCTGCATTCACCATCGGTGACGGCATCACATTCAGAGATGTCTGGACTGTCGGCGGAATACCCATGTCGCGCTACACGATACAGGCATGCGAAAACGGCGGACGTCAGGACAATCAATACTTAGAGTTCTCGGTGACACCGACTGCCGCCGTAACCCTGACATCTATGTCGTTTGACCTGATAAATGACGGCTGGGGAGGCGGCACATATGATTATGTCGTCACAACAGGCTCTCAGACAAAAGAATTACTGAATCAGACACCCATCCGCAACAATGCGGAAGATTTATCTGAAGAAGCCCGCAAAATAACATGCGACCTCTCGAATCTCACTCCGACCACAGACCCCGTTTCTGTCAGAATTTATTATTACGCAAACTCTACACAGTCTAAATCACGTTCGTTCGGCATAGCCAACGTCACATTCAAAGGCACCGCCGAATATGAGGATAACTGTCACTTCTCCGTACCCGGCACTCTGGCCCTCACCGCTGACAACAGCGAGATTGAAGCCAACAAACTGCGTGTCGGCAACAACGAACTCAGCTATGTCGAAAACGGCTCAACACTTACATTTAAAAATGTCCACGTACACCAGTCAGGCACATATAAAGTCTTGATGCCCACCGACTACTCTTATGGTGACGGAACACTCAAAATCGAAGTCAAAGACCTGACAAGCGGCAAAATCGAAGCCGAATACGACGGCACACTTCCCAAGAACAACTCGTCATACGAAGCCATAGAGTACACACTCGGCGGCGGCATCACAGACGGAACAAAAGATATCACTTTTACGTTCGGACGCCCCTCAGGATTTGTATGCAACGCCCGCAGTCCCGAATTTGTACGCACAGGTGACTACAGCGGCAACGAATCCGAGATTCCCGCCGGATGGGCTTCAATCCCCGGCACTCTTGACGCTGCCAAATGGACCTACAACAAAGAGGGTCACGGCAATTTCGGATTTGAAAGCGAAGCAAAAGGCGTAGGCTATGTCAAAAACAAAGCAGTCGCCACTTATAAATTCTACAACACCGAGGCCGGCGCATACACCATGGGATGGAAATGGAACATCTCAAACGGAGGTACCGCACGCATCACCATCACCGACAAAGAGAGCGGTGAAGTCGAAATCGACCAGAACTGGACCATCGCCGGCGGCGACAACGAAATACCGTTGGAAGGCCTCATCACAAAAGGCAAAAAAGACATCAGTCTTGCACTCAGCGCCTCACATGACGGATGGATTGGCAATTACTTCTCTCCCGTCTTCACCCGCACGGCCGACAGCTATGCAGCCGTCAAATCAGTCACACTCGTGGCCGACGGCGCCATCGAGGCTGATGCCGCAGGCTTTGACTGGGCATTCAACCTCCCCATGTCGTTCGCGGCCGAGAGCCTGACTCTTCGCGCCAATGTCATCGGAGGCACAGTGACTGCAACAGGCGAAGGCGTGACCGCCGGCTCTGAAGCAGCAACATTCACCATTACAACTCCCGCTGTAAACGATGAGCGCATCGTAACACTCACCCTCACACCCGAGGACGGCGCCGCATATGCCAAAACCGAATATAAGGTGCGCATCTATCGCATCGGCGACGTCAAAGTATCAGCCATAGCTATCGACGGCATCAATGCCGAGGCCGACATAATCGAAGCCATCAACACATCAGAGGCCCGCACCGCCACTCTGAGCGGCAACATCTACACCGCAGCTCCGGCCGTGACAGCAACATTTATCGACGCAACCACAGCTTCCGGCAAATTAGAGTCTGTCACAGAAGGCACCGCAAAATATACTTTTACAGGCGGTGAAGGCGAAGCAGCACGCACGTTCACACTCAACGTCGAAGGCATACATACCTATGAGCGCACTGAAGACGACCTCGTCGGCACCATCGTCTACGACAGCTCCTGCAACAAAGCTGACAACTCATGGTCAAACGGCCTCTACACAATCGCTCCCGTCAACGACGGATGGGGCGGCTCTCAGTTTAAGTTCAGCTACAAAAACGGCTACACAATCACTCTGACCGCACCCAAAGACAAAAAACTCAAACAAATCGTCCTCGTCAAGCTCTTTGACAACTATGCCGACGGCAAATTCACCTCTGCCACATCAGAGGGCGCTCAGGTATGGTGTCCGACCAACGCCGGATTCCGCAAAGGCGGCGAAAACGCATATAACCTCATCATCAACATCGACAACCATGTCCCCGGCACACCCGTCGTACTCACTTTCGAGGGCGGTAGTCAGCCCGTCGCTTGGTTTGAATTTGTCTATGACGAAGTAAACCCCGGCACAGCTCCCACTCTGCTCAAAAAAGAGGAAATTCAAGACCACAACCACGCACTTGTCAAACTGACATTCGACCGTGAAATGGCATCTACAACCGCTACTGTCAACAATACCGAAATAACATCCGAAGGCGGCAGCGCGACACTCGTCTTCCCCCTCTTCGACCTGACATACGGCTCTGACATCGCACTCGAAATCGCAACCGGAGCTGCCAAAGACAAATACGGCAACGGCAACACCGAAGTAATCAGCCACACATTCACACTCAACGACAAACCCGTCTACGAACCCATCGCCGACGATAACTTCGTTGAAGTCAGCACTGTCGCCGAGCTGCGTGCAGCTGTCGCCAAAGCCAACACAACCAACACGACAGCCGATGCCAAACCGTTCATCATCTTCGTGCGCAACGGCGACTACGACCTCGGCTCTGACGTTGTCGACGGCAACTCCCCCTCTGAATCCGACGTATGTCTGCACATCGAAAAAGCATGGAATGTCAGCCTCATCGGCGAGAGCCGCGACGGCGTCCTCATACACGGCGAACGCACCGGCATCTCCAATCCTATCTTCTCGACACGCTACTCTCACAACACCTATATCGCCGACCTCACACTGCGCAACGACTTTGACTACAATGATGTAGTCGCAGGAGGCAGCCGCAAAGGCGTCAGCGTAGCCCACTACGGCGGTTATAAGGACATCATGGTCAACGTGACAATGCAGGCCGTTCAGGACACTCAGGTGACCGGCGAAGACGGTTATTACTACAACTGTGACATCTACGGCGGCACAGACTTCATCTGTGGCGGCGGAGACCACTTCTATGACCGTTGCAACCTCATCATCGTGTCGGCAGGCCCCATCACAGCCCCGCAGACATCACCCTCGCTCAAACACGGATACGTGTTCCAGAACTGCGTCATCAGCGGTAAAGACGGCTACACACTCGGCCGTCCGTGGCAGAACGAGCCCCGCGCATTCTTCCTCAACACCACGATGAAAGCTAAATGCGACGACGCAGGATGGGCCAGCATGGGCAATCTTGTCACACACTTCTTCGAGTATAACTCGATGGATGCCGACGGCAACCCCATCGACCTCTCCGTACGCCAGAACTCTCCGACATCGATCAACACATACTCTCCGATACTCGACGCTAAATACGCCCCCTACTTCACTGTCGAAAACGTCATAGCACTCAAAGAAAGCTATCTGCCGACCGACTATGCAGTCGTTCTTGACGCTCCGGAGGTCAAATTCTCCAACGGCGCGTTCACTTGGGAAGCAGTCGAGGATGCCGTCGCCTACCTCATCTATCGTGACGGCGAGTATATCGAAAAAACCACAGCTACGACATGGACCGCTCCCTCAGAGCCCGCATCACCCGTCAGCTGCGCCTCAGAGCCCCTCTACACAGTGCGTGCAATCAGCCACCGAGGCGCTTTAGGCACACCGTCAAAAGAAATGTCTACCTCAGGCATCTCTGACATCACCGCCGGTGACGCAGCCGGTGACGTAATCTCGACCGACTACTTCAACGCACAGGGTCAGCTCGTGACACCCGACACCAAAGGCATACGCCTGCGTGTCGAGACCCTCAGCGACGGCTCACGCCGCGTAATCAAAGAAAACGTACGTTAATACCAACTTAGCGATTATACACATCTTACTTAGTGCCGGCGGGCGACAGTCTTCACAAACTGTCGCCCGTCTTGTTTGACGGCTCTTTAACAGCCCGGTGCATCCTTTTCCGTCAATTATTCCACCTTCGGCCTCGCGCGCATGCAATATTTTTGCATCAGAAACAAAATTCACTCGTAAATATGAACCTAAAATCTAACATCATCAGAACTCTCTGCCTCGGTGGCTCGATACTTATTGCTGCTGCTGCTTCGGCTGACAATCTGCCCGAGCGCGTGCCGGCCTTCCCCGGCGCCGAGGGTTTCGGTAAATACACCACCGGCGGTCGCGGCGGCCACGTCTACACCGTCACCTCGCTCGAAGACAGCGGCGTCGGCACTCTGCGCTGGGCCAACGACCAGCCCGGACCGCGCACAATCGTTTTCGCTGTCTCAGGCACAATCCATCTGAAATCGTCACTCAAGCTTAAAGAAAACACCACTATCGCCGGCCAGACCGCGCCCGGCGACGGCATCTGCCTCGCCGACTACCCTGTCACGATAGCCTCCAACAGCATAGTCCGCTATATCCGCTTCCGCCTCGGCAACACTAACGTGACCCAGAACGGCGCTGACGGATGGGACGGTCTCTCGGTCATGGACTCACACGACGTCATCGTCGACCACTGCTCGGTCAGCTGGTCTATCGACGAGTGCTGCTCGATACTCGGCAACAAAAACACCTCCCTGCAGTGGAGCATCGTCGCCCAGAGTCTCGTCAACGCCGGACACAGCAAAGGCGCTCACGGCTACGGCGGCAACTGGGGCGGCTCGGGTGCATCGTTCCACCACAATTTGGTCGTGCACCACGGCTCGCGCACTCCGCGCCTCGGCCCGCGTCCGACCACACAGCTTGACGAGCGTATGGATATGCGCAACAACGTCATCTACAACTTCGGCGGCAACGGCTGCTACGGCGGTGAAGGCATGAACGTCAACATCGTCAACAACTATTACAAACCCGGCCCCGGCTCGCCCACAAACACCCGAGGCAAACGCATCGCCGGCATTGGTGTACGCACCAACTCTTACTGCACCACCTATCCTGACTATGCTCCGGCCCTTCACCTCTGGGGCTCATACTTTGTCGAGGGCAACATCAACTCAAAATACAGCGACGTCACCGCCGACAACTGGGCCAATGGCATGTATAACCAGATTGACACAAGCAACTCGGCCACAGACGGCACATGGAACGACGAAGTCAAGAAGAATATCCGCCGCTCGGAGCCCGTGCCCTACTACGCCACCACGACCCACTCGGCCGACGACGCCTACAAACGCGTGCTTGACTATGCCGGCTGCTCGCTAAGCCGTGACAACTTCGACGACCAGATGGTCGGCGACTGCCGCGTTGGCACTGCCACAGCCACCGGCTCGAAACTATCCAAGGGTTTCGTAAACTCACAGGACGACAACACCGCCCTCGTTAAAGCCAACGGCGGCTCTGCATGGCCCATCCTCAACTCGACCGAGGCTCCCGTCGACACTGACGGCGACGGCATACCCGACGAATGGGAAAAAGCCAACGGCCTCGACCCCGAGAAGAAAGGCGACGCCAACCTCTATAACGACGAAGGCTACACCATGCTCGAGGTCTACCTCGCATCTTTGGTCGAAGACATCACCGAAGGGCAGAACGCCGGCGGTGACATCGAGGGCGACATCCTCGCCGTCGACCCCGTCAAAGACAGCTACACCATCTCGTTAGAGACCAGCACCGGCGGCACATCGTCGTGGACCGGCGAATTTGCAGGGGGCATCCGTCTGTTCAACATCGACGACAAAGCCATCTCAATTTACCGCAAGACGCACATCGGCGTAGGCCGCGGCGTAAAACACTACATCCTGCTCCCGGCCGGCTCAGAGGTGACAGCCATCGACTTTGCAGGCAAAGGCAACACCTACCCCAACCGCACCACCGAGCCTTCGCTCGTCGAGCTTAACGGCGAGACATTCGACTCAGGCACATACAAACTGCCCACAAACCAGTCGACAGCCGACGGCAAATTCACCGTCGAACTTACCAAACCGGCCAAAGGCATGCTGACATTCACTTTTGCCGACTGCGACCCTATAATTTCCGGCATCACGCTCCACACACGCACGGCATCGACCTCAGGCATCGACGACATAGTCATCTCTGACGAAGACCCGCGCTCACAAGACCCCAACTGGTACACGCTCTCCGGTCTCAACCTCGGCACGGAGCGCCCCACAGCCGCCGGCATCTATATCAACCGCGGCCGCAAAATCGCCGTCAGATAACCGATACGCTTTTGTGGCGCCAAGCAGTGAGACAATTAACGCCGATACTGCTTGGCGCCGACACTGTCGTCACCTTTTTGCGACAAAAAATCCACCTTTTCGGGTCAATGCAGACCTTAAATTTGCGACATAGAAAAATCAACCTTTTTTACTTATAACTAATTCTTAATTTCTCCATGAAGAAAACTTTACTTCTTATGGCCGCCCTCTTCGCAGGTGCGTTCACAGTTTCGGCTCAAGAGCCCGTAGAGCCTGTAGAGCCCACTCCTTTCGTACAGCGTGACGAGGTCAAACCTCAGGCCATCCCCGGCGACCTCACACTCGGCGACTGCAAAATCACAGTAATGCAGGGCGAGACTCCCGCCAAGACTGTCTATGCAGCTCCCGGCGAAGACTCAAAATGGGAAGGCGCCACACTCGGCAATACAAACAACGGCTACACAATCGAGTATAACGTTACTTCGACCGAGGCCTCTTACTACATCATCACATTCATGACCGGCTCGAAGAACAACGGCAGCTCGCTCGACCTCGAGATTCTCAACGGCACAACTTCTGTCTGGAAAGGCACAATGAACGTCCCCAACAACGGTCAGTGGTCAGGACGCAACTGGGCTAACCCCTATTGCATCGTCGACACAGAGATTCCCGCAGGCTCTTATAACTTCGTCATCACCTGCAAACAGGAAGACCCTGCAGCTAACGTGGTCAACATCGCCGGCATCAACTTCGCAGCACGCTCTGAAGTCCCCGAAACCAGCGAGCTCTACACCGCCTGCACTCTTATGACTGCCTCAGGTGAAGAAGACGGCACCGAAGCCGGCTCTATAGTCGTAGCTCCTGCAATGGACAGCTACATCTCAGGTACAGAAATCACTCTGACCGCACGCGCCAACACAGGCTACAAATTCCTCTACTTCGTCAACAACTCAGTGCCCGACACTCATATCGAGGAAAACCCCTACAAGTTCAACATCGGCTCTGACGCCAACGACTTCACTGCTTACTTCGAGGAGTTAGACATGATGAATCCTATCCCCGGCACAATGTCGCTCGACAAAGCTTATGACGTTGTAGGCTTTGGTAAAGGCAAAGAGTGGAACGTGACTGCAAATGGCAAAATCGCCGAAGTAGGTAGCTCGGAGTTCATTGCTACTGATAATATTCAGTATTTCAGCGACATGCGCCAGCCCTCATCAGCTTGCTTCAAAGTTGATGTAAAACAGGCCGGTTCTTATACCGTAACATTCGGTGCTGCGACAAAGAATGAGGGCTCATCAATAGCTTTCACTCTTACAGATGCTGATAATGAAGCTAATGTTGTAAACGTAGGGCCCTTCACCTCTAAAACAGACTTCGCAATTTCAGGCCAGTGGAAAAACTTCCAAATGGTTAAGAGCCAGCCCTTCACCCTCACAGCCGGTAAGAAAGTCCTTAAACTCGACTTCAAAGGTGCAACTGCAGGTAAAGAGACTCTCAATCTCTGCAACATCAGCTTCGCTCTCGAAGGCAGCAGCGGCATCGATGATATCGTAGTCGGCGAAGGCGAAATCAACGGTGAGGTCAAGGCTTACAACCTGCAGGGCATCGAGGTCGCTCCCGACACCAAAGGTCTCATCATCATCAACGGCAAAAAAGTTTACAACAAATAATAAACTCACGCCATAAACCCACTGACGCGCCGACTCTTACGAGCCGGCGCGTCTTCGTTTAAACCCCGGCAGAGATGGGCAGATATTTTGCTTAATTCTAAAAATAATCGTAAATAAGTCATTTTGTAACAAAAAATACACCCATACGTGCAATTAATGCATTATCTTTGCATCAGAAAATCAAAGATAGAAATTGGTTTAAAAATTAGGTTTAAACAAGACAGACTGATAATACAACAAATTTGGTTTAGGTTAATAGGAAGAAAAACAGTCTCCAAAGAAGGTACTGTGATGAAGAAAAGTTCTTAAACAAGGCCGGGTCGACCGCAGTTGATTGCGTTCGGCCCGTTTTTTTATCCCTTTGTGTCAACTAATACTCCCTAATAACGACTAATCGTCAATAACTTTGAATATCCAAACCATGATAATAATCACAATCCGACCCAATGAATCCGATACTGAAAAAACTGACAATCGCCGTCGCAATTGCCGCTATGGCATCAATGACTTCGCGAGCGGACACCGCTTTGCCCTATCAGAATCCGCAGCTGAGCGCCGACGAGCGTGCCGCTGACCTCTGCTCGCGTCTGACGACCGACGAGAAGGTCAAACTGATGATGAACTCATCGCCGGCCATAGAACGTCTCGGCATCCCCGCCTTCGACTGGTGGAGCGAGGCCCTGCACGGCGTCGGTCGCAACGGACTCGCTACTGTCTTCCCGTCGTGCATCGGCATGGCCGCCTCATTCAACGACTCGCTGATTTATGACGTATTCACCGCCGTCAGCGACGAGGCCAGAGCCAAAAACACGATAGCACGCCGTAACGGCCGTGTCGGCAAATACCGCTGTCTGTCATTCTGGACGCCGACCGTCAACATCTTCCGTGACCCTCGCTGGGGGCGCGGGCAGGAAACATACGGCGAAGACCCGTATATGAACGGCCGCATGGGCTCTGTCGTCATCAAAGCCTTACAGGGTCCGTCAGACACAAGCTATCGCAAACTGCTTGCATGCGCCAAGCATTTTGCCGTGCACAGCGGCCCCGAGAAAACCCGACACAGCCTCAACATCGAGAATCTGCCGGCGCGTGACCTTTGGGAGAGTTATCTGCCGGCCTTCAAAGACCTCATCGACGCCGACGCGCGCGAGGTTATGTGCGCCTATCAGCGTTTCGAGGGCGATCCGTGCTGCGGCTCAGACCGCCTGCTCCAGCAGATTCTGCGCGAGGAGTGGGGCTTTGACGGTCTGGTGGTAACCGACTGCGGCGCCATTACCGACTTCCACGGCAAAAACAAACACGGCGTCTCGCCTGATGCCGCCGCTGCCTCGGCAAAAGCCGTCCGCTCCGGCTCTGACGTCGAGTGCGGCCAGAATTACCGCGCTCTCCCCGTCGCACTTGAGCGTGGCGAAATCACAATCGACGAAATCGACCGCAGCGTGCGTCGTCTGCTCAAGGCGCGCTTTGAACTCGGCGACTTCGACCCAGACTCGCTCGTCAGCTGGACGCAGATACCCGAGTCGGTGATCAACTGCAAGGCTCATCAGGACCTCGCTCTCGAGATGGCACGTCAGCAGACCGTACTGCTCACAAACAAAGGTATTCTGCCGCTTGACCGCAAAGACGGCAAACGCATCATGGTCATGGGACCCAACGCCGCCGACTCGACAATGCAGTGGGGCATCTACTACGGCCAGCCCGGTCACACGGTGACAATCCTTGACGGCATCCGGGAGAAAATCGGCGACGTAGACTACACCCCCGCCTGCGGCATAACCTCTATGACCGAGAGCGTCAGCATCTTCGACCGCATCGGTCAGCCCGACGGCACGAAAGGTCTGGCAGCCTCTTACTGGAACAACACCGCTCTCGACGGCGCCCCTGACGTCAAGACCGTATACACCGCTCCCATCCATTTGGACAACGGCGGCAACACGGCCTTCGCGCCCGGCGTCAACCTCGAGAACTTCAGCACACGCATGCGCGGACGCTTCACGGCCGAAAAGACTGAGGAGCTGACCATCAAATTCGCCAACGACGACGGCATGCGCATCATAGTCAACGGCGATACCATCCACAACCGCTGGAAGGTCGACCAGATGAATCTGCGCACACTCGCCCTCAACGTCGAGCAGGGCAAGACCTACGACATCGAAATCAACTACATGCAACTCACTGACGACGCTACGCTCAACTTTGATATCACCCGTGAGCGCGAGGTGACTCCCGCCGAAATCGTCAAGCGCGCCGACGGCCACGACATTATCATATTTGTCGGCGGCATCTCGCCGGCCTTGGAGCGCGAGCAGGCACGTGTGACCAATCCGGGTTTTGACAATGGCGACCGCACGTCGATCGAGCTGCCTCAGGCCCAGCGCGACATCATCGACGCACTCGTCAAAGCAGGCAAAAAAGTGGTGCTCGTCAACTGCAGCGGCAGCGCCGTGGCCCTCGCACCCGAGGCCGCGCTCTGCGACGCCATTGTCGAGGCATGGTATCCCGGCGAGCAGGGCGGCTCAGCCATCGCCGATATACTTTTCGGCGACTGTAACCCCTCGGGCAAGCTCCCCGTGACATTCTACACCTCTGACGCACAGCTGCCCGCCGACTTCGAAGATTACCGCATGACCGGACGCACCTACAGATATCTGCGCGAGAAGCCGCTCTTTGAGTTCGGACACGGACTGAGCTATACCACCTTTGAGTACGGCAAACAGTCATACAAAGACGGTCGTGTCACCGTCAAAATCAAAAATACGGGACGCCGCACCGGCACAGAGACAGTTCAGCTCTATCTGCGCCGCCCGGCCGACACCGAGGGGCCTGCGAAAACCCTCAGAGGCTATGAGCGCGTGACACTCGAGCCGGGCGAAAGCCGCGCTGTCACAATCGATATGCCGCGTGAGCGCTTTGAGACATGGGACGAAACTGCAGGCCGCATGCGTGTCATCGGCGGCGACTATCAGCTGATGGTCGGCTCGTCGAGCGCCGACAAAAACCTCAAGACAATCAATGTAAAGATATAACTGTCAGCTGCGAGGTCTTTCTAAGGTAAAAAAGCGCGAAGCGCCCGACCATACGGTCTGGCGCTTCCCTTATTTCAATCTTGAAATGTTAATATCAAATGAGACGTCCGCTTTAGCGGTCGGAGCTGCAGAGCAGCGTAGCAAGTTAGCAGCCCCCAAAAAGATACCTATGACTGCGCGTAGCTACGCCACGCTTGTCATAGGCTCACATGCTATCGCCGCTAAACGCGGCTCTGACGCACCTAACGGTGCTGTATTTATAACTTACTTACATTGACTCGGAGGCGTCATTCTTACGTTTGGCATGGGCACGGTACTCCGACGGAGTCATGCCGGTCTCTTTCTTAAAACACTTGGTAAAATACTTCGGATCAGAGAAACCGACATTGAAGGCAATCTGCGAAAAATTGAGTTTACTGCCCGCAATGAGGTCGGCGGCACGCTGCATGCGTATGTGTCGCAGGAAATCGCTCGGCGACATGCCTACGAGTGACTTAACCTTACCGTAGAAGACAGTGCGTCCGAGATTGACCGCCTCGGCAAGTTCCTCAATCTTGAGATTCTCATCATCTATGCGCGCCTCAAGAAATTTGAGCAACCTACTCATCATCTCCTGATCGGCGTCGGCTATCACGGGCGTGTCAAGACGCCATTTAGATACATCCTGCTCGGGAGCCTGAGCCGGCAGATTCTCTTCAGTCAGACCGACCGGGGACTCATCAGGCTGACCTGTCGGACTCGTCTCCTCGGATGCCTCAGGCTGCTGAGGACGTTTCTGAATCATCTCCAAGTAAGTATGCTGCAGCATGCGCCGTTGTAAGATTATATTGGCTATGCGTTGCTTGAGATAGCTCGGCGAGAACGGCTTGGTGATATAATCGTCGATGCCCTCGCGCAGACCCTGCACTCGGTCGCTGACCGACGCCTTGGCCGAGAGGACGATAATCGGGATATGGCTCAACGACTTATTCTGCTTGATATTATGCACCATTGTCAGGCCGTCCATCTCGGGCATCATGACATCAGTAATAATAAAGTCAGGCTGAATATCCTCGGCCATTTTGAGGCCCTGCTTGCCGTTCTCGGCCACATAGACCGTGTAATTCGGAGCAAGAATATCACGCAGGAAATTGCGCAAATCGTCATTGTCCTCTACAATGAGCAGTCTGACATTCTTGGCCCCGGGGACGGTCTGCAAATCAGGCTCAATGATATGGTCCTGAGGATATTTGCGTATGTCGTTTATACCGACGGTCTCGATGCGGTTCTCGTCTGAGATATATACACCGTTATCCTGACTCCAGCGGAGCATCTTGTTGACAAGCTCGAGCATATTGTCAGAATTTCTGACAACTTTTTCGAGATGCTTACGGCTCTCTGGCTTAAGCTCGGGCTCCTTGAGGACCTCGCGAACGGGAGCCGAGATAAGAGTCAGAGGGGTGCGCAGCTTGTGGCTGACATCAGCGAAAAAGCGTGTCTTCATGCGGTCTAACTCACTATGCAACGCATTTTTGCGTCGCAGCATATAAATATGGAGCACACCGTAGACAAGGAGCAGACCGAACAATATATACAGAATCTTGGCAATCGAAGTTTCCCAGAATGTCGGCTTGGCATATATTTCGAGCACCGTGACATTGTCACACCACACTCCGTCGGCATTGGTACTCTTTACCTCGAGATAGTGACGACCCGGACTCATATGCGACAAATAGGCTGTGTTGGAGTTCCCTATATATGTCCACTCGCCGTTGTCACGAAGACGATAGGCATACTGCACTGATGCGTCAGCCGAGTAATCGACGGCGGCAAACTGCACAGCCACGTTGCGGCGGTCTGAAGGCAAATCTATGCGGTCATGATGAAGGAGTGACAGTCCGTCAGACTCGCCCTGATATGTAAGTTTGGTGAAAACGATGTTAGGGCTGAAATCACTGCGGATTATCTCGGACGGAAGGACGGAAATCATGCCGCCCACAGCCCCGAGCCAGATGCGTCCGTCGGCCGGAGCGACAGCCGGAAGCGCCTCGGTAAACTCTAAATATTCACCTAATTCGTTAGGCCCGAGAGATATAATCTCGTCGGTTTCAGGCGAATAGACTGACATACTGCCGTCGCGGACAATATAAATATTACCCGCTTTGTCATCAATCATCGACAGCACGTTGCCGTCACGGAAAACTGAACGCTTGCCCGCACCGCCGGGGCCTAACTTGCTGTCTGACTCAAACGGCAGCTGGGGCTGCAACAGATCAGGTGTCTTTATGCGCTGCAGCTCGCCGCCCATGGTAGAGACAAATATGTCGCCCGAGCGTGTGGCAAGTGCCTGCATGACATTGCTCGTGCGCAGAGATGTCTCGTCACCGGTGCGTCCGGTAGTCGGGAAGTAGGCTATCGACGATGGGTCGTTAAAACGGTTTGAGAATGTCAGCAGACCTGTTGTTGTCGACACTATCACGACACCTTTGCCGTCATGGGTGATACGGCGGATATTCTCAAAGCGGTCGAGAGGATATGTCGACAGACCGTTACGCTTGTTGAGGAACTTATATGTCCCGTCAGCCTGTCTGACTGCAAGATTCAGGCCTCCGCCATAGGTGCCAATCCAGATATTTCCCTTCTCGTCCTCGTCGACCGAGTAAACTGCGTCGCAGCTGATTGCCGACCGGTCTGACGCATCAGGCATATAGTGGTTTAGACGATCACCGCTGATGGTGAAGAGGCCGGCGCCCTTCGTTCCGACCCATATTGTGCCGCGCGAATCCTCAAACATGGAGTAAATCTTGTCGGCGAATTTGCGCGGCTCCGTGCTCTCGGCTATGCGGTCGCCGTTAGCCACTATATAATGCAGCAAACGTCCGTCAGAGTCAAACACCCCGATATAACCCGAGGCCGTACCGGCCCATATGTTACCGTTCTCGAGCGCAAGCAGTGAGCGCGTCTCCTGATTTTTGACGAAGGGGACACGGCGCACATCGTGATACTTGAAATTTACGAGCACAAGGTCATGGAAGGAGCTGAGCCACAGATTATTGTTGGCATCTATAAAGAAACGCTCGATTTCGGGCACATCGGCAAAACCGAAATGTGGCGACTGCAACGCACACGAGACAATGCGGTGGTCGAGCTCGTCAAAATATGAGAATACACCTCCGCGAGGCACAAACCATATTGTCCCCGAATTATCCTCAAGCCATATAGGTAAACGCGAGCCGGGAGTGCCTTTCGAATCGGGAAGCGACGCAAATCGCTCGACTTTCTTGCCGGAGGCATCTGTAAGCACGATGCCGTCGGCGCTCGTAAACGCCCATATACGCTTTTTAGAGTCTACAAATATGTCTGTGACATTTGCCGCTTGTGTCATAGGCTCACCCACCTCAATAAGCAGCGACGATGTCTTTTTCTTGTCGCGGACATAGATGCCGCGGTTGGTGCCGATGAGCAGAGTATTGTCATCAAGGGCCTGCAGGGTGTTGATGCGCGTGCGGTCGGCAGGACTGTTGACCGGATTGAGTTCCTTGGCACCGGGACGCATTACATAGATGGCACCGTCACCTGTGGCAAGGAATGTGTCGTCACCGACCGACGCTATATGTTCGAAAGCCCCTTCGGCGGCAATTTTTGTACCATAGAGAGACACGCAGTTGTCATAAAACACCCATTCGCGGCCGGCGGCGTCAGTCTCGACCTTACGTACGTAGCTGTTGGCCTTGTTGCTCACCGGAGCAGTGCCAAGACCATACACCTCCATGCTGTCGGCTACTGTGGGGGCGTTGTCATTGATTCGCACAGCTGTGCGCCGGCCGTGACCGACGACCCATGTATGGCCGTCGGGGGTCGAATATATGTTGCGGGCCTCGAAATCCGTCCCGAGACGCGTCTTGAGAGTAGAGTTAATATTGATGAATTTTGACTCTGAAGTGTCAAATAGATATAACTGACGGTCATAAGTTATCAACCAGATATCGCCGTTCGAATTGGGCTTAATCATCAATATGCGGTTAGTCGGCAGCCAGCCGTTCTCGGGGCTGGAGCGGAAGGTCTCGAAGTTGTAACCGTCATAGTAACAGAGGCCGTTCCATGTCGAAGCCCATATCAGGCCGTCTTTGCTTTGGGCGATTGTCGACACATTATTGGCCGGGAGACCGTCACGGATATTGAAGGTACGCACACTGCAATAGGGCTGTGCCACGACAGACATAGCCGACATGATGGCCACGGCCACACTCACAATAAATTTAGTCATTCTCACGTTCATTACGTGTTTTTGGGGTCATTAAGGTTATACATGCAAAGATATTGAAAATGTAAAACCTACAACCGAAAAGACGGTAAAAAAAATGCTTTTACCCATTTAACGCTAATTTTTCCACCTGTCGCGCGTATAGAATTTTTGATATTTGCACTACGAAAAACATAACCGCGAGATTCAAAAGTTTATAATAAACCTACATACACTATCACAAATAACCTAAAAATAATATCATGTTAAAAGGAGTTTCAAAAGTTCTTTTTGTGATGCTTTTAGCCATGACTTCATGCTCCGGGCACGACGATGCCATCGACGGCGGCGGTCTCAACAAACCCGAGACCGAACAGCAGACCGTGACGATGACGATTTCGCGTGCGAGCGCATCGGAGTTTGTGGAAGCAGGCATCACGCAGCTATCAGTCTACACATATAAAGTAGACCGTAAAGTCACAACCCTCTTCGACGAGCAGACAGTCGATGTCAGCAGCAGCGAGTTTAACGGCGCTGTGCTTACACACAGTTTTCCCCTCGGCGAGATATTTCAGACAGTCATCGCGGCCAATGTAGGCTCTGTCACCGGCAAGGAGAGCCTGTCGACACTGACATTCCATTTTGACCCGCTCGGCGACAAGGAGGTATGGGCAAGCCCCGTCATCCGTTTCATGTCTGACAAATCGGTCAGCGAACTCAATTTCGAGTTAGACCGCATCATCGCACGCATCAAATTCGAGCCCGCAGAAACACAGGCCGAACTCGGCGCGTTCGACAGTTTTGACAAAATCAAAGTCACATTCACCAACCTTGCGTCAAGCTACATGCCTCTGACTAAAGAAGTCGAGCTCTCTGACCTCACCGTCGAGACAGACGCGTCGGCCGGCTACCGCACACAGGTCTACACATTCGCCACCACAAGCACCCAGACCAATGGCGGTGTGAATATCGAGTACTTCAAAGCAGGTAACTCCGTCAACACATCAGCATCGCTCTTAGAGACCGGTATCACATATGCAGCCTCGGGCGACTACACTCTGCGCGTTCCTCTCACATCACCCGATTTCGTGACTGTCCCGTGGACTACCGGCGCACGCTCAGCCTCGCAGGCTAAGTTTGAGGTCATCACGTCGACTCTTTAACCTTTGAAAAGTATACTCATGAATATCAACTTTAAATACGGCCTCATCGCGGCAGGTCTCGCAGTCAGCTTTGCCGCCTGTGACAAAGAAGAGGTCTATGACTCGCCTGTGACCCGCGAGATCAACATGACTCTTGACGGTGAAAAGTGGGACATATACTACGGCACCGACGAGAACAATCACCCCTTATTTATATATAACGCCGACGGCAAGTATTTCGCCAACTACGGCACATCCTATCACATCACCCTGCCGGCAGGCGGTTACAAAATCATCTGCACCAATCAGGCTAAACTGATGACTCCGCCCATCAGCCTCGGTGAGCAGATTATCGAACAGGACCCTGAGACCAAGCAGACATTCGGCATCTCTGACCCCGTCGATTATACTCCCGGCACCCCGATGGTGCTCCCGATGAAGACACGCACCGGCATGCTGCGTCTGCGCGCCACCGACTCAAAGGCCGACCGCACTTACAGCACCATCCGCGCCGTCTTCACGACTCCCGTGACAGCTTACTCAGTCGGCGAGGCAAAACCAATCGTCGGTGAGCCTCTCGAGCTGACTCGCGACAAAGCTACAACCGGCGGCGGTGTCGGCTATACTGACGACGCCATCCTGATCGAGACAGGCTCTGTCGACCGCAAGGTAGGCATCCGCATCGACTATCTCGACGACGACATGAACTTAGTGCGTTCAAAGAGCTTTGCAGATGATTTCGCCGTGCTCGCCAACGACACCGTCGAGGTATCGTTCGCGCTCAACAACGCCGACGAGCCTGTCATCATCAACTATAACATCGCTCTCGCATCCGAAGGCTGGCAGCCCCAGACCGTCTACCCGTCGGTCAAGGTCGATGTGCCTGACGGATACACCTACGTAACACCCGACGACGACTTCAACGCTATCTTCACACAACTCAAAAACGACCCGAGCGTAGATCAGATTAAGATTTTCCTCAAAGCCAACGGCTCATACACACTGCCCGACGCATCTGTCAAGGGTCTCAACAAAGGCGTGTCGCTCGTGGCTCAGAAGCCCGGCTACGGACAGCGTCAGGCTACACTCAGTGTCAAGAATATTTCTCTGGCAGGCAACCTCAAACCCATACATTTCGAGAATCTGTCAATCGCACAGGCCGGCCGTATGTTCAACATCGCCCGCACCGACGAGTTCACTCTCGACGCACTTGAGTTTGTCAACTGTCGCTTCGACAACTGGACAGGCCAGATCTGGAAACAGGCAACAAACACGACGCGTACACAACGCATTAACTCTGTCGTGATGGACGAGTGTGTTGTCGCC
This sequence comes from Bacteroidales bacterium, assembly GCA_019415705.1. Taxonomy (GTDB): domain Bacteria; phylum Bacteroidota; class Bacteroidia; order Bacteroidales; family Muribaculaceae; genus CAG-873. Next base: position 51,095 of record DXYS01000006.1, read on the forward strand.
AACTACTCTCCCGCCGGCCCGATGTTTGACGCCGCCACGACAGCCACATCGTCGATGCCCTCTTGGACATTCAGCAATACAGTCTTCCACGGCCGCAATTACAGCACACGCACAGTCGTGCTCAACGGCCTCAACAAGATGACCGATGCACTCGACATCACTGTCGACGGCTGCACATTCCTCGACGCACGCGGCACAGCATTCACCTACTTCAACATCGACGCCGCTGCCGCACAGTCATCGACGCTCACTGTCACCGGCAACCGTCTCGGTGGTGTGCAGGCTGCCGCAACATGGTTTAATCTCGGCAAGGTCGACAACGTAACCGCAAGTGGCAACACACGCTGCGCAGGCTACAACATCACATGGGGTGTGACCGAGCCCGCCGAAACAGACCAGACATTTGAAGAGCTCCTCAACTCACTCAATTTATAACCTTAGCTAATACCATCACAATATGAACAAAATATTATTGACGATATGTCTTGTTCTGGCAAGCGCGCTCGGCGCGCTTGCACAGACAAGCACCGTGACGGGCACTGTGACAGACGGCGAAGAGCCGCTCATCGGTGCGAGCGTCAAAGTCGAAGGCACCCAGATAGCAGCCGTCACCGACATCGACGGCAACTTCGAGCTCAAAGGCGTCAATGCCGCCAAAGCAGTCCTTTTGGTCAGCTACGTCGGCATGGACACCCAGAAATTCCCCCTCAAGGGCCAGACAACCGGCGTGGAGATTGTTCTCAAAGCCAACGTCGAGGCAATGGACGAACTTGTGGTCATCGGCTACGGCACGCAGAAACGCGGCAACCTCACCGGCTCTATGGCCCGTGTCGAGGCCAAGGTCATCGAACGTGTCCCCGTGGCTAACGTCGGCGAAGCTATCGTCGGCCGTATGCCCGGTGTGCAGGTCACTACCGCCGACGGCTCGCCTGACGCCGAAATCACCGTCCGCGTACGTGGCGGCGGCTCTATCACACAGGACAACCAGCCGCTCGTGCTTATCGACGGTTTCGAAGGCTCGATGAACGACGTGCCTCCCACCGATGTCGAGAGCATCGAAGTGCTCAAGGATGCCGCTTCGACAGCCATCTACGGTGCGCGCGGCGCCAACGGTGTTGTGCTCATCACGACCAAACGCCCCAACGAAGGCCGCGTACAGATCAGCGTCAACGCCTACATGCAGACAAAAGAGCTCTCCAACAAGCTCGACGTACTCGACCCCTATAACTTCATCCGCGCCAACTATCAGCGCATCCGTCCCAAAGGCGCAAGCGCCGGCAACGGTTTCGCCAACAACTTCGGCCAGCCTTACGAATGGTATATCTATCAGGGCTACGAAGGCTATGACTGGCAGGATATCATCTTCGGCAAAAACCCCATCTCGTCATCGGTCGACGCTAACATCACCGGCGGCAACGAGACATTCAAGTTCAAGGTAAGCTTCATGCATCAGGACCAGCCGAGCGTTATGCCTGACAACGGTCTCGTGCAGAACAACCTCAACCTCAACCTCAATCTCAAACTCTTCCCCTTCCTGAGCGTCGAATACCGCAGCCGCTACTTAGACAAGACACTCAACGGCCGCGGCACCGAGGGTATCGACCTTCTCACCGCCCTGCAGGAGCGTCCGACAAACGGTCTTCAGGACTTCACATCAGTTCCTGACGACAACGATATCTTCGACGACGGCACATTCGAAGAGTACTATCACTACGATCCTCTCGAGACAAACTCCCGCTACTACCGCAAACGCAACTCAAAACTCCTCAACATGGGCGGCGCCCTCACATGGAACATCATGAAAGGCATGACCCTGCGCAACGAGTTTGTATATGAGGACTACCGCGAGAACGACCGTCAGTTCAACGCCGCCAACTCCAACAGCGCGTCACGCACTTACGGCCCCAACCTCACCGAACAGGACAAAAACCGCACGAAATGGCAGATAAGCAACGTGCTTAACTACAACTTCGACATCGCCGAAGTCAACAACGTCCAGCTCATGCTCGGTCAGGAGATGAAAAGCGAGGACACACGCACCAAACGTGTCTACATCGGCTACTTCCCCGACAACATCGACGCTGAGAAGGCATTTGACAACTTTGCCCTCGGCACCGTTATCTCAAATACCTCGAGCCACCCCTCGCAAAACCGCATCTCATCGTTCTTCGGACGTATCAACTACAGCTATGACGACCGTTATCTCGCCACAGTCACACTGCGTACTGACGGCAGCTCTAAATTTGCCCGCGGCAACCGCTGGGGCTGGTTCCCCGCTGTCGCTCTCGCATGGCGTATGTCTAACGAGGCCTTCCTCCGCGACGTCACATGGCTGAGCAACCTCAAACTCCGTCTCTCTTACGGTGAGTCGGGTAACGACCGTATCGCATCAGACCTCTATCTCAAGCTCTACAAGCTCGGCGACATCAGCAAGGCACCGGGTTGGGGCGAGACCGGCAACTACTGGTATGAATTCCAGAATGCCTACCCCATCAACCCCGACGTAAAATGGGAGAAAACAATCACCCGCAACATCGGTCTTGACTTCTCGTTCCTCAACAGCCGCTTTGACGGTACACTCGACCTCTATTGGAATACTACAAAAGACCTCCTTCTCGAGACCCAGATTCCCGGTGACACCGGTTTCACCAAGATGATGACCAACGTCGGCCAGACATCAAACAAAGGTGTCGAACTTAACCTCAACGCCTATATCATCGAGCGTAAGGACTTCACTCTCGGAGCCAACTTCAACATCGGCTTCAATAAAGGCAAGATCGACAAGCTCTCGGGCGACGAGAAATCGTTCTATACATCGGCTCCCAAAGGCGTAGATGTCAACGAAGACATTTTCTGGTATAACGTCGGCGAGACGATGGGCAACATCTACGGCTATGTCAACGATGGTTTCTACCGTGTCGAGGACTTCAACTATGACGAAGTGGCCCGCACATATACTCTTAAAGACGGCATCGTCGACTGCTCGCTGCTCGCCGGCAACCTGCAGCCCGGCTCGCCCAAGTTCAAGAAACTGAGCAATGACCCCAATGACCCCAACCGTTATATCCTGACCGCCGACGACCGCGCTGTCATCGGCAACACAACCCCGAAAGTATCGGGCGGTTTCGGCATCAACGCCACATACAAAGGTTTCGACCTCAACGCCTTCTTTAACTTCATGTGCGGATTTGACGTAATCAACCTAAACAAAATCCACATGGGCACAGTCCCCGGCAACTCGAGCGACTACCGCAACCTCTCGTCTGAGTTCGCCAACATGTTCTGGCGTTACGACGAAATGGGCAACGATATGTGGCGCACACCCGAAATCTGGGCCGAATACAACAAGAACGCCACGATGTGGAATCCGTCTAACATGTCCAAGACATTCATCTCGACCTATGGCGTCGAAGACGGCTCGTTCCTGCGTCTCAACAACCTGACCGTCGGCTATTCGCTGCCGACAAAGGCTCTCAGATTCGTAGGCATGTCAAAATGCCGTTTCTATGTCACCGGCTACAATCTCTTCACCGTCACCAAGTACAGCGGCTATGACCCCGAGGTCAATATCGCACAGGGCACATCGCCCAACATCGACTACAAGATGTATCCCCGCAGCCGCACATACACATTTGGCGTACAACTCTCATTCTAACCTCAAATCATATCATATAAAATGAAGCTCACAATAAAAGCATATATCGGCGCAGCCGCCATCGCTCTCGCAGGCGCAGCGCTCACCTCATGCGACGATTTCCTCGACGTGTCGCCCGAGTCATCTTTCCCCGCCGATGAAATCTTCGGCTCGGAGACAGAGACAAAGGCCATGATGGGCACCATCTACTCAAAGCTCACCGACGGAAATCTCTACGGCATCGCATGGCCCCACACATTCAACACCAACACCGACGTCGAGATGCGCACATCGAGCACTCAGACATCGACCTCAGGCAACGGCGACGATGTCCACTGTTTTGACATGCGATCGCTATGGACATCGCTCGAGCGTACATGGAACACCGCTTACGAGGCCATCAACTACGCTAACGACTTCCTCGAGAACATGGAGGCTTCACCCCTGTTCAGCAAAGAAGTCAACGCTGAAAAAGGCCCCTCGGCCATGCAGCAGATGTACGGCGAGGTCAAATGTCTGCGCGCCATGATTTATCTCGACCTTATCCGCACATGGGGCGACGTGGTCTTCCGCACCGCTTCATCAAAGGCCGGCGACGACTTCTATAACGAGACAACTACAGACCGTAACACCATACTCGAGTACCTCATCAACGACCTGCAGGAAGTAGAGGATATGATGCTCTACGCCTCTCAGCTCACAGAGGGTGTCGAGCGTGCCGGCAAAGAATACTGCCAGGCCCTCATCGGTCAGCTTGCCCTCTACCGCGGCGGCTGGCAGCTTCGTCCCGGCGGCACAACCGGTGTCATGGAGCGCTCGGCCGACTATCTCGACTGGTATGAAGTGGCCCGCAAGTCACTCTACAAAGTCATCAGCGAGGGCCGTCACTCTCTCGACAAAGAGAGCTTCGCACAGATGTGGTACAACGAATGTAACTGGTCAGTTCTCAATGACGGCGACGTCATCTTCGAGATACCTATGCTCAAAGAGTCGTCGGGCGGCTACGGCTACAACATCGGCGTAAGCATCGGCTACAACGAAGACAAACCGGCTCACGCATATGGCAAAGCCAGCAACCGCATAACCCTCTGCGGCCTCTACCCCTTCACATTCGACCAGCGCGACCTCCGTCTCGACGTGACCTGTGTGCCCGTCAGCTATGACGAGGAACTCAACCAGACAGTCGCACTCGGCAAAAGCTGTGTGGCAGGATGGAACATCGGCAAATGGAACAAGCTCAACATGGGCACCCCGATGGCAAGCAACGCCGGCAACACCGGTATCAACGCCATCCGCATGCGCTATGCCGACGTGCTCCTGATGTATGCCGAGGTGGTCAACGAGCTCAGCGGACCTGTCGCTGCTGCCAAAGACGCTCTCAAGACAGTGCGCCGCCGTGCGTTCGAGCCTGCCCTCCACGCCGAGATGGTCGACGGTTATGTCGACGCCCTCAGCTCTCGTGACGACTTCTTCGAGGCCATCGTAAACGAGCGTGCATGGGAGTTCGGCGGCGAAGGCATCCGCAAGTATGACCTCGCACGCTGGAACCGTTACGGCTCGACTATTGTAGGTCTCTATGACAAGCTCATCGACTGGGGCAAACGTGCCAACGGCAACGGCGAGGCCGGCGACGTCCGCTCGACCGTCTACTATCGCGAACTGCCCGACGCAGCCAACCCCACACGCACAGTCCTCGAGTTCAAAGGCCTCAAGGAGTATGGTGACAACATCGGTGACCACCCCGTCAGCGAAGGCTGGCGTTTCAGACAGGAATATGCAACGAACTGGTGGACACGTAACGCCGAGACAGACGAATGGGAACCCCACGATGATGTGAAATGGAGTTTCCGCGGTTACTGCAACGTCAATGACAACGGCTTTGATCCCAATGTCAAGACTCTGCGTTTCCTCTGTCCCTATCCCCAGCGTATAATAACCAGCCACCGCGGATCGATCCAGCAGCAGTATGGCTACAATTGATAAAGCACCAATTATATTTATCATCAACAAGGAAAATCATATAGCATGAAACTCAATATATTTCATCGCAGCTCACGGATTGCCGCAGCGGTCTGCGTCGCAGCAGCCACCGTCTTCGCAGGCTGCTCCGAGGATGAATACACCTCGCGCGGCGACCTCTTCCAGCCTCGTTTCGCGACTGATCCGGCTGTAAAAGTAACCAACTGCAACGACATGTCGTTGGTGTGGTATAAAGTCAACGATGCTGTCAGCTACACCGTCCAGCTCTTTGAGGACGGTTATTATCAGCGTCTGTTCATGGAAATCGAGACCACTGACCCTTACGTAGTCATCGAGGACATCCCCTACGCAACTCGTTATTATGTCAGAGTGCGCTCCAATGCCGCCGAGGCTGTCCACAACTCACAGTGGGCACGCACAGACTTCACCACCGAGGCTCGCCCAGCCTACTCACACATCCTGCAGGGCGTCTCACGTTCTGAGATTGAGGATAACTCGGCTACAATCCGCTGGACTGTCGACGAAGCCAATCCTGTAGACTCGTTCAGTGTCGTGGCTACGATGAATCCCGAGCTTGCACCCATCGGCGGCTATCTTACCGCCGAGCAGAAAGCTGCCGGCGAGATGATTCTCGACAAACTCAATCCGTCGACCCTCTATGTTGTCAATCTTTATGACACATCCAAGCCCCGCCGTTACGACAAGCCCTATAATGCCGTGACATTCCGCACGACAGGCCCGGCTCCCGCCGTTATCGAGGTCGGCCTCCTCGACGACCTGTCGACCATGCTCCGCGAGAACAATGATGACCCTGACATCCCCGAGGGTACAGAGTACAGTCTGCCCGGAGGCTCGACCTACACCATCTCGCCCTTTGCCATGCGTAAAGGCTTCCGCATCATCGGCCCGACTGACGACGCCAAACCCGTCATTGTCATGAACGGCACATGGAGTGTTGCTTCAGGCGCTTATCTGTCGACATTCTCATTCGAAAACGTCGAGATACAGAATCAGGCCATCAATCAGTACTTCTTCAACTGCGGCAATCCCTTCACAATCGAGTCGGCAGCCATGGTAAATGTCGATTTCCGCCACATCAACCGCGGTTTCTGGCGTCATCAGGCTTCAAACGTCAAGCACATCATCGAGCTCATCCTCGACAATTGCACGTTTGACGAGTGCGGCTGGCAGACCGGTACTTACGGCACATTCAACTTCGGCTCGGCCGGCAAGAATGAAATCGCTTCTTATGACGAAATCGATGCGCTGACAATACGCAACTGCACATTCAGCCGCGGAGGCTCGAAACAGGATCCCGGATTCGGCTGGGGCAACCTCGTGGCTCACAACACGACATCGCTGCCCATCGACCTTACTGTCGAAAACGTAACATTCTATGACTTCTGCGTCAACCAGCGACTAATTGACATCTCAAACACCGAGGGCTCGACAGTCACGATACGCAATGTCATCGTAGCATCTCCGATGGGCGAGTTGCTCGCACGCGGCTCGGGCACGACAGCAACGTTCGACAACAACTACACCACCACCGACTACAAGCTCGGAGGCTCGCAGATCAACGCAACCCAGCTCTCACAGGATGCTGCCGCAATCTTCGCCAACCCCGAGGCCGGTGACTACACTATCAAAGACAAATCGTCACTCATCTATCTGACCAATGCCGGCGATACACGCTGGCTGAAGTAAACGGATGAAAGCCACAAGATAAACACTCCTTTTAATCAGCACGAGGACGCTGCGGCCACAACATTGGTCTGCGGCGTCCCCGTCGCCTTATCAGAGAAAAGCTCTTAAATCCGATATCCGACATGTCAAAACTAACAATACTCTGCACCGCTTTCGCGGCCATTGCTACGCTGAACGTCTCAGCAGCCGACGACTCGGCGTATCTGTCGAAAGTATGGCAACCCGACCGCGGTGACGGCACCTACCGCAACCCGATCATCAATGCCGACTACAGCGACCCCGACGTAGTGGCCGTAGGCGACGACTATTACATGACCGCCTCAAGTTTCTGCAACGTTCCCGGTCTGCCCATTCTTCATTCAAAAGACCTCGTCAACTGGGAGATTATCAACTACGCCGTCAAGCGTCTTCTTCCGGCCGACTACTATGACGCTGCGCGCCACGGCGATGGCATCTGGGCTCCCGCCATACGCTTTCACGACGGCCACTTCTATATCTACTGGGGCGACCCCGACTTCGGCATCTTCATGGTGCGGTCTAAAACTGATGACCCGCGTGGCGAATGGGACGAGCCTTACCTTGTGACCGAGGCAAAGGGCGTCATCGACACATGCCCTCTGTGGGACGAAGACGGCAAAGCCTACCTCGTCAACGGCTGGGCCAAGAGCCGCTCGGGTCTGAACGCCGCCCTGACCGTAACCGAGATGTCGCCCGACGGCAAGAGCCTCATCGGCGACCCTATCATGGTCTATGACGGACTGCCCGACGGCAACCACACCATAGAGGGTCCTAAGTTCTACAAACACAACGGCTTATACTATATCTTCGCTCCCGCCGGCTCTGTAGCTGCCGGATGGCAGGTCGTGCTGCGTTCGCGCTCTCCCTACGGCCCATATGAGCAGCGCATCGTCATGGCTCAGGGCGACACCGACATCAACGGTCCCCATCAGGGCGGCTGGGTCACCACACCCGCGGGTGAGGACTGGTTTATCCACTTTCAGGACAAAGGCATCATCGGCCGCGTCGTTCACCTCAACCCCATGACATGGCGTGAGGACGGCTGGCCCGTAATCGGAGTCGACAAAGACGGCGACGGCTGTGGCGACCCTGTCACAACCTACCGCAAGCCCCGCGTCTCAGCCAAAGTCAAACCCCACACACCGGTCGAGAGCGACGAGTTTGATTCGCTCACACTCGGCCGTCAGTGGCAGTGGTTTGCCAACTATCAGCCTACATTCGGTTTCACCACTCCCTATGGTTACTATCGTCTATACGGCCACACACTCACTCCTGAGTTTGTCAATTTCCGCGAAGTCCCCAACCTGCTGACGCAGAAATTCCCCAACGAATCATTTACGGCCACAGCCAAAGTGACCGTGTCGGCCACCGTCGACGGCCAGCAATCGGGACTAATCGTAATGGGTCGAGACTATGCACGTCTCTCTGTCGAGAAAGTCGGCAACGAGTTTGCCATCAAGCTCATCGAGTGCAAGAATGCCGATAAGAAAAAGCCCGAAACGTCAACTGACATCATCACCTTGCCCGCCACACGCATCAACGGTGAAGGTGGCCGCGCCTCACAGGACATTGACCTGTGGCTGCGTGTCAAAGTCGACAAAAACGAACTCTGCACATTCTCTTACTCTACAGACGGCAAGAAGTTTATCAACTGCGGCAAACCCTTCCAAGCCCGTCAGGGACACTGGATTGGCGCCCGCGTAGGCCTATTCAGCGTCCAGCCCAAAGGCCCCAACCGCGGCTGGATGGACATTGACCGGTTCCGCATCGACAAATAATACTCCCCTCCCCATTCTCATATTATCTCCCGCAACGGCGACCTCATGAGAGGTCGCCGTTGTTGTATTATGTACGACTAACAAAAAAAGCGCTCCCGTCTCGGAAGCGCTCAAATGAACGAGAGAATTATGTCTTATTTCACGAGAACTTTGGTGACTTTGTTGCCCTGACGGCGGATGTAGAGACCCGAGTCGGGATTGGCAACGCGGACACCCTGCAGATTGAAGTACTCAACAGGTGCATTTACATCTTCTGTAACAATGTTATTGATACCTGTATTAACCTCCTCAACAGGAACAATCTTCTGCACCATGATGCGCGGATTGCTCATTGTCGCCTTGAAAGGAGTATCAATTTGATTGAAGTACATATATAAAGCTCCGTATGCAATTTGACTGTAATCAAACGGTTGTGCCGAATTATTGAGATTAAACGAGCTGAGCGCAAGACGGTAAGTATTCTCTCCGGCCTTGAAACCGATATTCATTGGATTGAAATTAAGCTCATATTGATCTCTGCTTGAGGAGTTAAGCAATTCCAACTGACCGTGTTTGAAATGTCCCTGCACAAAATCTTTCAGCTCGGCATCCTCAGTCTCGATATTGAAATCAAACTCAAGGTATATTTCGTTCGGTTCATATTCCGCCGCGTCAACAGCCGGGTCAAATCTAAAGCCCATGAAGAAACCGGTATCTTTTCCCTCTTCATTAAATGCATCTTTTTGAATAGAGTATGACGTATTAGTCAAACTGTTATCGGCTGTATTAGGACCTACAAACGAATTACCCGAAATCTGCTCGAAAACGAGTCTCTTGCTGCGGTCTGAAATTTTGAAGTTGTTTGATTTGATAATAAAATCAGTGTTAAGCACACGCGCAAAGTTCATTGTAACCTTCTTAAATGTAGAAGTCTCGAGGTCTGTCCCGTCGCTAAGTTGGCCGTCACTGAAATCAATTTCCATATGATTCCATCCTTCCTTTACATTCTTGAGATATGTTTCAGCATACTTGGCGGCTTTGCCGTGGTCAGAGAAAGCGATTTTAGCACCACCGTCTCCGTCTATGCTCAGAAAAGGAGAATAAATAGGGTCACTATTCTTAATCGTACCCCAAGGCAGACCGGCAAAGGTAACATCCGGCTCCGAGCCTGTGTACTCGACATATAGGTCAAATTCAAGTTTCAGATTCTCGATATCGCGGCCGGCCAACGAAAAAACATCATCAGGAGTCGTACCAAGATTATCAAAACTGTACCACCGCGGAGGCGTTTGTCCATCCTTGCCTTGTGTTGCAGTACGTTCATTCGGATTAAATGCTTTGACTGTCTCATAAACTGTTCCATCTGCTGCACTGACAGCAAACGTAACGCCTGCAAACGCTATTGCAGTGAGTAAAATTTTTTTCATAAACAAATTGATTTGGTATTATTTAATAAGGATTTTATATCTTCTGACAAGAGATACATTTGTGATACTGTTGGTAATTAGATGTATAAGGCGAAAAGCTCTATAAACAACAAATATTTTTCATTGCTGCATCGCAAATATAATGTTTTTTATAACTCTATACAAATCAATTAAAAAAATAGTCTTTAAATGCTTATTAATTTTTGTATCTCTTGTCAGTAGATACAAAATGTTTCAGAAAAAATAATTAATTTTGAAACATACAGGAATCTAATACCTAATCAAAGTATGAAAACTAAAATGTTGGCCGTTGCAGCGGCTATGCTTGTCGGAGCTGCAGCCGCCTCAGCCCAAAATTTCAAGGATGACAAAACGCTCTCCTTTCACGAGCGCGCCAAGCTGCTCGTCTCGCAGATGACTCTTCAAGAAAAAATAAGCCAGATAGGCAACAACTGCGGCCCCGTCAACCGCTTAGGCATCAAACGCTACAACTACTGGAACGAAGGCATACACGGCGTGGCCCGCTCGGGCATCGCCACACAGTTTCCCGTCTCAAAGGCTCTGTCGAGCACATGGGACACCGACCTGATGCTGCGCGTCGGCACGGCCATCTCCGACGAGGCACGCGTCTATAACAATCGCGATGGCAAAGGCCTGACCTACTGGTGTCCGACCATCAACATGAGCCGTGACCCGCGCTGGGGCCGCGACGAGGAAAATTACGGCGAGGACCCATACCTGACCGGCACGCTCGCCGTGGCATATATCAAAGGTATGCAGGGCGACCATCCAAAATATCTCAAGACCGTGGCAACAGCCAAACACTTCGCCGCCAACAACTACGAGCGCGAACGCCACAGCCACTCGTCGGAGCTTGATGACCGCAACCTGCGCGAATACTATCTCCCGGCGTTCGAAATGAGCGTCAAAGACGCAAAGGTTGCATCAGTGATGAGCGCCTACAACGCCGTCAACGGCGTGCCCTGCTGCGCCTCGCCCGAGCTGCTGACTGACATACTGCGCAAAGAATGGGGCTTCAAAGGCTTTGTCACCTCTGACTGCGGCGCCATTCAGGACATCTACGACCCGCATCACTACACCTCGTCATTAGAGGAGGCCGCAGCCAAGGCCATACGCGCCGGCGAAGACATGAACTGCGGCGGCGTCTTCCAGAATAACACCATGGGCGCCATCTCGCAGGGTCTGCTGACCGAGGCCGACGTCGACTCGGCGCTCGTGCGCATCTTCGAGGCACGTTTCGCGCTCGGCGAGTTCGACACAGACAACCCGTGGAGCGGCATCAGCCCCTCTATAATCGGCAGCGAGGCTCACAACGCCCTCGCCAAAGAGGCCGCTCTCAAGTCTATCGTACTGCTCAAAAACGCCGCTCCGAGCACCGGTCAGAAGCCGCTGCTGCCCTTGGACAAGAACAAGAAAGTAGCGCTCATCGGCCCGATGACTAACCTCGTGTCATTAGGCGGTTACTCAGGCTCATGCCCCGTGTCGACGACTTTGCTGCAGGCCTTTGCTGCGCGTCACGGCGTGACACTCTACGACCCCAACAACCAGTTTGAATATTACGACGAAAAACACGGCAACTGCAACGCCGAAGCCAACGGCTGCGACGGCAATCTCGGCAACGTGCGTGCCGGCGACTGGGTAATGTATAAAAATGTCGACCTCGGCGAAGGCTGCGACGTGCTCACCGTGCGCTCGGCCACAGCCAACGGCGCCGACAAGCCGACCGTAATGAAAATCTATATCGACACCAAAGGCGCTGTGCCTGACGCCACGCTGACACTGCCCGTCACCGGCTCGTGGGGCAAGTATGTCGAGACCGTTTTTGACGTCGACGCTACACGTTTCAAAGGCGTGCACAACCTCTACTTCGAGTTTACGGGCGGCAACAGCTACTGCTCGAATATGGACTGGTATCGTTTCGAGAAATATCAGGAACCGACCGAGGCCACGGTCAACTGCGGCGCCTTCACCAAGTCTAACGATGGCAGCAAGATGAAGATGGAGAGCGGCGGCAATCTCGGTTATGTCGCTGACGGCGACTGGGCAATGTATGAGGGCATCAACCTCGGCAACGGCTGTGACCGCCTGACCATCACCTCGGCCTCAGGCAACAAACTCGAGCGCACGACGGTCGAAATCTACCTTGACAAAATCGAGGGCACTCCCCTCGCCCGCATAGAGTTGCCGGCCACCGACGGCTGGCAAGCATACAAGGACGTGACTCACAATATCGACGAGGCAACCTTCGCCGGACGTCATGACCTCTACCTGAAGTTCTCGGGCGGTTATATCTACTGCGACAACCTGCTGCGCATGCGCTTCTTCAATTCCAAAACTCCCGCTGAGCCCGTCGAGGACGAGAGCGGCAAGACGCTCTTCACCGAGCGCGGCTGCAACATCGTCGACGTGACGGCCACTGACATCGACGCCGTCAAAGCTACAGCCGCCAAAACCGATGTGGTCATCTTCACTGCCGGCACTGACCTCAGCGTGATGAACGAGGGGCACGACCGCTCGACCATCGACCTGCCGGGCGACCAGCTCAAGGTGCTCAAAGCCATCGCCGAAGTAAACCCCAACATCATCCTGCTGCTGCAGAGCGCATCGTCGCTCAACGTCAGCTGGGCCGAAGCAAATGTGCCCGCCATCCTCGAGGCTTGGTACGGCGGACAGGCTCAGGGCGAAGCCATAGCCGATGTCATTTACGGCGACTTCAATCCCTCGGGCAAGGTGACTTCGACGTGGTATAATTCAGACTCAGAGCTGCCTGACATCAAAAATTACGATATCCGCGCCGGCCACCGCACATATATGTATTACAACAAGACGCCACTCTACGCCTTCGGCCACGGTCTGAGCTACACGACCTTTGATTACGGCAATCTCTCGCTGAGCGCCAAGACCTTAGGCAAGGACGAGACTATCACTATCAGCTTTGACGTAACCAACAGCGGCGAGCGCGACGGCGCCGAGATAGTCCAGCTCTACACTCACGCTAACTCGGCCGTCGAGCGTCCCCTCAAAGAGCTCAAGGGATTTGCCCGTGTCGAGCTCAAAGCCGGCGAGACCAAAACGGTGAACATGGAGCTGCGCCACAGCGACCTGCGCTGGTACAATCCCGCGACCCACTATTATGAGGTCGAGGACGGCACGGTCGACATAATGATTGGCTCGTCATCGTCAGACATCCGCCTGACCGACACTATCACAACCCGCGCCGCTCAGGTGCTCGCCACTTATAAATCAGGTCTGAGCGGTATCGGCTCCGTCGCAGCCGACACCGTCAATGGTAACAAATGCGTCTACCGCATCGACGGTGTCAAGGTCGACTCCGAGCCAGACTCACTCACATCGGGCATCTACATCGTCGACGGCAAAAAGATACTCAAAAAGTAAATAATCAGGGCCTTAAGATAGCTATCATAGCTAATTTAGCTACCATAGCTACTTTAAGGCCCTTTTTGTACTGTCAGAGGTCTGATGCACCCGCGGGGGTGTCAGGCCTTTTCTGCGTCAAATCCGGCGCTGCGGACGGCTGTGATGACGGCCTCGGGGTCGTGCTCGCCCTCGACGACGGCTTTGCCGGTCGAGAGATTGACGTCAACCTGCTTGACGCCGTCGACAGCGGCTATGCTTTTGGTGACAGTGGCCTGGCAGTGGGGGCAGTTCATGCCCTTGATGTTATATTCTTTTGTCATGGCTGAAACGATGTTAAGTTTATGATGTTTATGTCGTTTTACAAATGTTATAATCAGCAACGTCACAAGGATGACCGAACAGACTGTCGAAAATATGCTCAGACCGCCGGGTGCGTGGCAGGCGCCGTGTGCCATGCCGGCGGGGCGAAACCACTCGGCGGGCAGCAGATAGTCAATCATAAGTCCGAAAGCTATCGAGCCGATGACTATCGACGCAAGATAAATCGCAGCCGGACGTCGTCCCATCTCCTTGGAGATGAGGGTAAACGAGGCGAAATTGGCGGCCGGACCGGCCATCAGAAGCACCAGTCCCGTGCCGGGCGAGAGGCCCTTGAGCATCAGCGACAGCGCGATGGGTATCGAGCCTGTGGCGCATACATACATCGGTATGGCCACAATCAGCACCATCAGCATGGTCAGCAGCGGCTTGTCGCCGATGACCGCGAAAAAGTCGGCAGGGACGTAGACCGTAATAAGCGCCGCTATTAGCAGTCCGGTCACAAGCCAGCCGCCGATGCTCTCGACGAGGTCGATATAGCCGTAACGCAGAGCATCGACACACTTTGTCCAAAAGCTTTTATGGCTGACGTCAGCCTGACACTCGTCCTGACATGCCTCGACCTGCGGCATATTTCGCTCCGAGCGGCCGACAGCCACGCCGCCGAAGACGGCAGTGACAAGCGCCGCGATCGGACGCACAACCGCAAACGCCGGGCCGAGCAGCGACCATGTGGCAGCAATACTGTCGACACCGGTCTGAGGAGTGGCGACAAGAAATGACGTGGCCGAGGCACGCGACGCACCGTTACGCCGCATGGCGATGGCCGCGGGCAGTACGCCGCACGAACACAGCGGGAGCGGCACTCCGATGGCCGCTGACTTGACGACCGAGCGCCAGCCCGTACCCGACAGATGCCGCGCGAAGGTCTGCTGCGGCACAAAGGCATGCATGACACCTGCTATAAGAAAACCCAACAGGATGTATGGCGACATCTCGTTGAGCATGAAAAGTAATGAGTCTAAGAGTTCCATATCTGTTTATAGTATAACCGGCATATTTGCCGCGTATTTCTTTCTCAGTGCAAAATTATACTATACTTTTTGCAACCCGTTTGCAATTTTTATGTGTTACTTTTGTAGAAAAGAAATGACATGAATACCGCCGATATCGAAATCATCCTTACCAACAAGGGCGTGAAGCCTACGGCCAACCGCATCCTTGTCCTTCGCGAGCTGATGAACACGTCACACCCTGTCAGCCTCGCTGATTTGGAGAGCGCCTTGGGCTTCACCATCGACAAAGCGAGCATCTTCAGAGTGCTTGAGCTCTTCGCTGAAAAAGACGTGGTGCATGTGATTGAGGATGGAAGCCGTTCGCTCAAATACGAATTATGCCACAGCGGTGACCAACACAGCATCGCCGACCAGCACGTCCACTTTTATTGTGAAAAGTGCCGGGAGACATATTGCTTTGAGACTGTCACCGTTCCGCTGATTGATATGCCCGAGGGATTTACGGCGCATACCGTCAACTACATGATTAAAGGCATTTGCCCCAAATGCGCTGCAGCATCGTCTGACGAATAGACGCCCGCCCCCGGCTCAGTCGCCGCATGAGTCAAGCCCGAGCTGCTCGAAGTCATCGCCATCGGAGCGCTCGGCACATTTGCTTTCGTTTTGCTTGCGGCGCTCGCGGATGATACGGGCAAAAGATTCGGGCAGACGCACATTATACAAATCATAAGCGCGGTCAAAGAGCGGCGCTATCTCCTCGTCGGTGAAACCGGCTATGCCACAGCCTATGCGTGTGACGTAAAACGTAGTCTGGTCCCACTCATATGCGAGGTCGATAAACCGGTCGACGTAAGGCTTGATTGTCTCGACACCACCCTGCATCGTCGGGATGGCGTACGACTGTCCCTGCATGCCTTCGCCCTGACCCATCTTGGCGCCAAAACGCAAAAGGGCGGTGCGGGCGGCTCCTCCGGCATGATTACCGGCAAGATTGCTGCCGAACACAAACACCTCATCTTTATCAAGATGGGTGATATTCTCCGGAGTATATTTCAGTCCTTCAAAATCGTTATCCATATCACTTAAGTTTTTTGCCGTCAGCAAAGGCGTTGCCAACCCTCGTACCTAACTCGATATAGCCGTTATGGACGGGGTCGAAAGTAATCAGGCGCATCTTCTCGACATCGGGCTTGCCGTCAGCCGCGAGATAACGCTCATCGCAAACTATATTGATGATTTCGGCGATGATGTAGCAGCCTGTCTCCGACTCATCAAGCTTGGTCTTGATGCGGCACTCCATCGTCATGGGGAAACAGCTGTAAACCGGCGCGTTGACGTGCTCGCCCTTGGTAGGCGTCCAGCCCGTGGCGTCCATTTTGTGAGGAGTGTTGCGTGCGCTGACTATGCCGACGTAATCGGCTGCAGGGAGAGTGTCGACCGTAGCGAAAGCCACAGTGAACTCATCGCAACGCTTGAGATTTTCGGTCGTGGCGTGAGCGCCCATCGAGATAAAAATCTCCTTATAGTCCCATTGTCCGCCCCACGCGGCGTTCATCGCGTTAGGCGTGCCGTCAGCGTTATATGTACCGATAATCAAAACCGGCTGCGGAAGCATCCACGCCTTTGATTCAAAATTTTTCATATCAGAGATCATAAGTTGGATTAATCAGTACAAATATAACACTCCGCGTACGCAAAAACAAACACCGGCAATACCTTTTGACAATTATTACGACTTGCCATGAGTCATTCGTTTATAAAATCGATTGACAACGTCCTGCATTTCGACCGGGAGGTAGGTGATGGCAGTGGCGGCAATGTCGTCGGGGATGCCGAAACGCGACTCGGCGAGTGAGCCGACGATTGCGCCGACGGTGTCGGTGTCGCCGCCATATACCACAGCGAGGCGCACGGCGTCTTCAAAACTCTCGGCAATTGACGCGATATAAAGCGCTAATGGCACACAGCCCTGACAGGTAACATCGAAAAAGCCCCGCTCAGGCAGCCTGTCAAATGCCCCGTCGCCATAAAATTCGCGGGCAACGTCATCAAATATTGCGGCGTCCTTGACTCCGGCCATACGCATGCGGAATATAGCCACAGCTATGGCGACAGCACCTTTTATCCCCTCGGGGTGATTGTGTGTGATGGCCGCCGACAGCTCGGCCTGCTCGCGGACATCGGCCTCCGTGTCAAAGAGCCATGCCACAGGACTGACTCGCATGGCCGAGCCGTTGCCGAAGCTGTTGTACGGATAGGGGTCAGGGCGCATTACCCAATTGAAGAAGTAGCTGCCGTATTCGCCCATGGGATGAGGGTACTTGTGACACCATGCTCGCATCGAAGTCATGTAGTCAACGTCTTTCAGTAACGCATCGGCTACGGCGACGGTACAGATGGTGTCGTCTGTAAAACCGTTTTCGGCGCCAAACATCTCAAAATCATAGTCAGACGTGTTGTCAAATTCATATCGGCTCCCGGCGATATCGCCTATAATCGCTCCTAACATATTCGGTTGTTTTTATAAAATTGATACATTCCAAAATATAGTCAATCACTCTGTGCAACTGACTGATTATATTGACTTATCGTATTGAATTTCGTCACACTTTATATTATAACAGTCCGCTAATTATTTGTGATAACGGCCGGCGGCACGGCTGACGCTTTCGGCTACCTTGGCGCGGAACTCGGGCGGAGCGATGACTTCGGCGTGGCCGCCGTAGCCGAGAATAAGCCGCTCAAGCTCGTTGTTGATGACAACTTTCAGCGACAGCTGTATGCTGCCGTCACTGAATCGCTGCTCTACTTTCTGAGATTTATGAAAAGGCTTTGACTCGACATACGGAGCTTGGTCACGGTCAATCTTAATAACTATGCGCCGTGCTTTGTCCCTGATTTGTTTCGTCACCCCTATCGTATCGTCAAAAAAGTGCTCCGGGTCAAAATCTACACATTTTCTGAACGGATGCGTTTTATCAGGCACAACCGAGTGTATGCGGTCAAGAGCGAAGATATTGACCTGCGGCGTGCGGTTTGTCACCTTTTCGCAAATCAGAAACCAGCGGTTGCGATACTCCTTTAATAAATAAGGATAGACCGTCAGCGCCTCGGGATGTCGGGCCTTAAACGACTGATACTCTATCACGATGGTTTGTTGCTTTCTTACCGCGTCATATATTGCACCTATAAACTGCGCGCCGCGATAGCCCGCGACAGTCTCCATATCAATGGCCGGCACAGATGAGCCGGTCTGCCGCGAGATATGCTCGTTGAGCTTGCTGATGATGTCGATTGACGACGACAGCTGCGGGAACATCTGCAACTGACGCAGGATATCGAGCGCCGAGTTGAGCGCCTCCAGCCCCTCGTCATTGAGCGGAAGATGCGTTATGCTGTAGTCCGGATCATCATATTCATAATACTTGTTGTCACGCACCACAATCGGCGCGTTATAGCCAAGTCTGTCACTGCGCATCAACGCCAGATCATTCTGAAACGTGCGACGGCTGACGGGATTACTGCGGCCTTCGTACTCGGCAAGCGCATCGGTGCACGCATCGATAAGGTCGTTGATTGTCCAGCGGCGATAATGATTCTGCAGGCAGCGGTCGATGGTCGAGATGCGTATCAGTGTGGCACGGTTGAGAGGCATAATGGAATTTTTTTTGCTAAAATAATCATTTTTATTTCACTGCGCAAATATATTGCGCACTATCCTCCCAACTTTGCAGCATAAATTCAAGAATATGATAATCAAAGGGAAAACCACCACCGCTGAAATATTTACAGCGAATATCGAGGAGTCTGCGCTCGAATGGGCCAAAGAGCTTTGCGACCATCCGTGCATGCAGGGCGTCCCCGTCGTCCAGATGCCTGACGTGCACGCAGGACGTGGCTGCAATGTCGGCACGGCCTATCCGGTCAGACAGTTTGTCAATCCCGACCATGTCGGTGTCGACATAGGCTGCACGATTTCGATGCATAAACTTTCGGCGCCCGTCTGTCCTGACGACTATGCACTACTTGACCACCGTATTCGTGAGACTGTGCCAACCGGTAACAGAGTCTGCGACAAGAACTCATTAAACGAAAAGGAGTTCATGGCGTTTATAAATTCACGCTATCAGAGTGCACGCTCGGTCGCACCCGATCTCATCAACGAAGAGCGCATCGACGGGCGCTTTATCAGTGATTTCTGCCGGCGTGTCAAAATTCAGGAGGGTGTATTCTATAAAAGTCTCGGCACACTCGGCGGAGGGAACCATTTCATCGAATACGGAGTAGCCGAAAAGTCAGACGAGGCTTGGCTGACAATACACTGCGGCTCTCGGAACCTCGGAGTCAAAGTCGCCTCTTACTGGCACAATATCGCCGCTAATCCGCGCCATGGCGCATATGCCGGATATCTGTGTGACGACGCCTTACGCGGTTATATCTCGGATATGGTCATCGCTCAGGCCTACGCCATGTATAACCATTATGTCATCCGCGACCGCATATTTGTCATCCTCAAGAAATTGTGCAACGCCAAATGCTCCGAGTCGATATTCACCACTCACAATTACATCTCTTTCGACGGAGTGCAGCCCATGCTTCGCAAAGGTGCTGTCGATGCCTCCGAAGGACGAAAGTTAGTCATCCCATTCAATATGCGCGACGGCATCGCCATATGTGTCGGACGCGGCAACCGGGAGTGGCTCAACACCGCTCCCCACGGCGCAGGCCGAGTCATGAGCCGTGCGCAGGCACGCAAACAGATTGACATGCAGGACTTCGAGCAGACGATGTCGGGCATTTTCTCTACATCAGTCTGTGAAGGCACGATTGACGAAGCGCCTATGGCTTATAAACCGACCGATGAAATCCTCGAAATGATAAGACCGACCGTCGATGTCGTGGCTATGGTCAGACCGAGAATAAACATTAAAGACAATGGAAGATTACGGCCAGATAACAGCCGGTCGCGGCCCCGTGGAATGTGCGCGTGCCGTGACACTCGTCGCCCGCAAATTACTCAAAGAAATCCCGGACTCAAACTCGTTGAAAGCGAGCCTCACAATCAGGCTGCCGACTGCTATATGTCGCTGACATTCGCTGCCGACGAGGCCATTGACAACAGCTTTAAAGATAACTGGCAGGGCACGGTGCTCTGGCGTTCGACCAATAATCCGTATCGCCCGGACTACAAACGCAGCAACTGGTTTGTCGGAGTAAACTTCATCGATGAAGTCGAGCTGCCCCAGATCAATGAGGCCGATATAGTCTATGAGACCTGTCGCTCAGGCGGCAATGGCGGACAGAATGTCAATAAGGTCGAGAGTTCGGTCAGAGCCATCCACACACCGACCGGTATCACGGTCAGATGCTCTGACGAACGCTCGCAAGCTCAGAACAAGGCCCGTGCACGCGAGCGTCTGATGCTTAAACTTCGCGCCATCAATGATTCAGCCATAGCCGATGCCCGCGTCAGACAGTGGAGCAACCATGACTCGCTCGTAAGAGGCGCGCCGGTAAAAAAATTCAGCGGACCGCTATAACTTCCCAAACATGTACCTGTAAACGGTACACCTTACACATAACTTTGCCATCGCAAGCTAAAAAACACATCAACTATGAGAGGATTTGAATTTCTTAAAGCAGAAAAGCCCGACTCGGCAGACAAAACAAAGCAGAAAGACGCGGCCCGCAACGCCCGGCCGAAGAGTATTCTCGAATCTTTTGAATATATAGTCGAATTGGCCGAGAAATCAAATTTAGACAAGGACTTCTTCGATAAGGCGGCCACGCACATCAGATATGCCGGGCGCAAACTTAAGCTCACTCCCATGCAGGTCGTATTGCTCTCGATGTTTGTCGACCGTAGCGAGGACAGCCGCATCATGATTTCGGAAATTGCCGCTTACACCGGTTGCCGCACGACCAAGCTGCTGCGTCTGTCAGATGACATCGACGTACTCGAGGCCAAGCATTATATCCGTGCGGCCCGCGGGCGCAAGTCACTGAGCTATCGTGTGCCTTCAGATGTACTGAAAGCCCTTCGCAAAGGGGAGCCATACGTCTACACCGAGGAGCCCGTTGCCGACACAGAGACTTTCTTCGACAGATTTGACTGTCTGATGGACGAGATGGATGACGACGAATTGACACATGACATCCTGATGCATCGCACAAACGAGATGCTCGAAGAAATTCGTCATACGGCATTTGCCACCGGTTTGCGACGCTACAACCTTGACTCTGAACATAAGCTGATTTTTATCTATATGGCCCATCTGTTCGTCGAGAACGATGACAACAATATCGTATTCAGCGACATCGAAAATATCTATGACGATGACGAGATACCCGGCTGGCAAAAGCGCAGTCTGCGAAATCACGAGTCTGAACTATTTACAAAAGAGCTTATCGAAAATGTCAACGAAGACGGCATGGCGCGCTCTGATGCGTTCAAACTCACCAATAAAGCAAAGGACGAACTCCTCGGCGAGCTCAAACTCAATTCTCTCGGCAAGTCAGACCGCGGACTGATTAAGGCGTCGTCACTTGCCGCCAAAAAGCTGATTTACAACTCTGCCGAGGAGAAAGAGATTGGCGAGCTTGCATCAATTCTTTCGGCCAAGCGTTTTGACGAAGTGCAGACCCGTTTGCGTGCAGCCGGCATGCGCCCCGGATTCTGCTGCATATTTTATGGAGCGCCCGGCACCGGCAAGACCGAAACTGTCTATCAGCTCGCACGTCAGACCGGCCGCGATATAATGCGTGTTGACGTCGATAAAATCAAAAGCTGCTGGGTCGGCGAAAGCGAGAAAAACATCAAGGCGCTTTTTGACCGCTACCGCAGCATCTGCAAAAACTCGACGCTTGCGCCGATTCTGCTCTTCAACGAGGCCGATGCCGTGCTCGGTGTCAGAATGGAAGGCGCATCAAGCGCTGTCGACAAAATGGAGAACTCTATCCAGAACATCATCCTGCAGGAGATGGAGTCACTCGAGGGCATAATGATTGCGACGACTAACCTCACGACAAATCTCGACAAAGCCTTCGAACGCCGTTTCATTTACAAAATCCGTTTTGACAAGCCGACCGTCGGGCCGCGTGCCAAAATCTGGCAGAGCATGCTCAACGGGCTGTCAGACAAAGATGCCGAGACGCTTGCCTCGCAGTTTGACCTCTCGGGCGGCGAGATTGAGAACATCGCACGCAAACACTCTGTCAACGCCATTCTTTCAGGAAATGAGGATATAAACCTCGACGAGATTATCGCATCGTGCCGCCATGAACGCCTTGACAATTCACCTCGCGCCAAAATCGGATTCTGAGCGCCGGCGGCAGACAGTTAATCTATTATAAAACTGCGTTCACTATTAAATATGCGCCCTCGTCGGGCGTTATTTTAATAGTAAACGCATAATTATATTTAAAACACACGTAAACCTATGATTAGAAAGCTTATAGTAATTATTGCATTGTTTTTTGGTGTAATTTCGGCCTCAGCAGCCCTTCCCATCGACAAATACAGCATCAACCGCAAGGATTTACCCGAGGAGGCACAGCAGATGCTCGACGAGCACTTCCCCAAAGCAAAAGTCAGCATGGTGAAAGTAGACCGCCATCTCCTCAAAAAAACAGACTACGACGTCAAACTCACCAACGGCACCAAAATCGAATTCAGCAACAAAGGCCGCTGGACCAGCGTAGACTGCAAGAAAAAGTCCGTGCCGGAATCGCTTGTGCCGAAAGCCATTCGCAATAACGTCGCAAAAAAATACTCCGATGATAAAATCGTAAAGATAAGCCGTTCGTCACTCTACTACATCATCGGACTCGCAAACGGCAAGGAACTGAAATATGACCGCCTCGGCATATTCCAAGGCGAAGTGACCAAAAAAGAAGCCGAAGATTTCGAGGCCGAAGCCCTCTCCGAAGCCGACAGCACCGACAGCGAGCAGTAAATAGCTTTTACATCTAACGGTGATAAAAAGGAGGATGTTGTAAGACGTTGCTCGCAACATCCTCCTTTTTACGGCGTTTTCATAGTTTAGCAATCAATACGCATCGCGTACATCTTTATAAGAGGCATATACTTCTGACATCTCGGGGTCATCACACTCGTCACACAGTTTGTCAAACATAGCGCGGCAAGCATGCGAACTGCGCGCGAAGACAGAAGCTTTTACAAGTTGGCTTGTTTTACGGCCCGTGTGGAACGGCACGCAAACGCCATCGGTAATTGCCGACAATTCGACAAACCACGGATCACCGGTTATCGTAACCGTGTCGATTGCGATTTCCATCTCAGCGGCTTTAAGAGCCTCGGCACGCCAGTCTATCCGGTTATTGATCACATAGTCCTTGTAATTATAACCCAATTCGTGAGGCACGGCATCGGCAATAAGCAGTATTGACCGCGTCGAGCCTTCGCGCCAAGGCGTTTCTTCAACAATCTTCTTGATTACAAGCTCATAAAACTCCGGTCCGTCACCGCCTGAGGTGTCGTGTGAGTTGAGTACGAATTTTATAAGTTCATTCTCATTGTCAGTCGGCGCGATACACTGGTAGGCATCTCCGAACTCCTGAGCATTATTCATGTCACAGTAGTCGCCGAAAGCGACTATGCCGAGGCGTAAATCATCATTGTCTTTAAAAAGCTGAGGAATAAGTTCTGACACCTCTTTGCGCACCGTTCCGATATATCGCGCCATTGAGCCGGTGGTATCAAAAGCAATCACCATGTCGAGTTTGCCTATGTTTTTAGGGGCTTTATAAGAGCAAAACTCACTGTCGTCGACAACCGGTGAATCAAATCCGTCAGGAATAACCGTTTTCTCAAGGTCTGCTTTTTCTTTCTTTTTTGTTAAAAATCCCATTGTGGTTTTGAATTAGTGATATTAATCGAAAAACTATGTCTGTCAATGTGACAAGGACAACTCTATATACCAGAATCGACTTCGATGTAAACAATGGACTTGTGTTTTTTTCGCAAAAATACGTCTCACTAATCCATTATATGCCAATAATTACTCCCCGATGTACCAACCTGTCTTAAAAATGTATGAATTATAATAACGGCACGAGAAAACGAACTGAATATATAGCAATTAAAGATTACCCGAGCATCTCGTTTGTGACAATTCATCAAACGGGGTGCTCGGGTAAAATTTGTTTTCTTATATATTTGTTGTTTCGGTCTACTTTCAGGAGATGGCCTTACCATCTGTCAAATGCCGAAAAGGAACGCAAGCGGCTCGGAAACCTGCATCTTGTCAGCTGCATCGCCGGCATAGATTTCGCCTCCGGTCAGCGTGAGTTTTCTGACCTTTTCGCCGGCATTAAAATCAAGCTTTTTTAAATCTATCCAGAAAATATCAGGACTCAATGTCGACTCAAAATAATATACCCGATGTTTCTGATCTGCCACAGTACGCCATCGTGTAGAGGCTATGTTGGGCTGTGACGGGATTGAAATACCGAGCGGCACTGATACATTACGCATCACACTGAACACTCCGGCCACAGCCTGACGATAATCAGATGTCTTAGGGAGCGCTTTAATGTAAAATGATGCTCTCACGAAGCGGTCTGACGCACGGTTTGTACCCGGCAGCATGACAAGACCACCTATCTGGTCCCAATAATCATCTAACGTCTGCTGCTTGTCGTAGGATGGAGAATTTGTCATCACCTGACAGTCTCGGCCATGATGAATCACGAGACTGCCGTTTATATACTCAAATATCGCACTGTTGCCAGTCGGATCGGAAATTGAAAGATGAAGGGTCGATTTAGCACCGTTCGGCAAATCGGGGTCATCGATACGGAATAATTCCTTACCGAGTTCCTCCACGGCTTCATCTACAGTGGCAAAATTGTCAAGCACATATTGGGTCCAGATGCTCAGACCCATTACAGGACGTTTATCATCAGGTCTGTGATAATCTGATTCGGCCAGAAAAAGCAGATTGGCAACGAGACCTTGTTTATCGGAATCCGCGGACGCAAAAAAATAAAGGCAAAACATTCGAAAAAATGTTCTGCCTTTATGCTCTTGTGCGTTTATTTGTGCACAATTTACACAAATGCTTGATTCTCAAGCGCAATTGTGGAGTTGGGGGGACTTGAACCCCCGTCCAAACGCGGAACTAATGAGCTTTCTACGTGCGTAGTCGCTACTTGGTTTTCGTGCTCCGGCAGGCGAACGACGACCAACCGGGGCCTTATCCTCTAAAATTTCGGAGTCTTCGCGAGGCTCTCTGACTCCTATTCCCGATTTACCAGCACCGCCGTATCGATCCGTCTCGGAAAAAGGACAATCGGGCGATGTCTTGTCTCTGCAACTGTTGCGGAGATTAAGCTTAATTTACTGTACTTCGATTAAGCAGCAAGAGCGTAGTTATTTTCGCCAATTAAAATTGCTGATGTCTCTGATTAAAGAGCGTAGCCATCATTGCTCTGCACGCTTACACACCACCTCTACACGCTGTCAAAACCGGTCAACCCCGGAGACAACGGCTCGCGTAGCTGCAAACCGTAGGTTACAAAGTTACTATAATAACAACGAAGCATACTAATTGCCCTATAATTTTTATATCTATTTAACACATTTAAGCATAATTGCTCGTGCTCTTTCACAAAAATGCCCAATTAAGACTCACTGACATACATCAACATCTTATCCAAAGTGAATATTTTGTAAATTTGCAGTCTCTTATTGAGTCACAGACTTAAGGCTCATCCGAAATTACACATACGCCAAGTTTCCATAATTAACAAGATTTCTTCAATCTATTGTGAATATACCCAAGCTTAAAGCATCATCAGACGGTCATCCGTCAGTCTGGCTGTCAGCCATCCCGGTCGTGTTCCTACTCGCTGTGCTCATTATGATAATGGTTTTAATGGGGAATGACGCCATCTCTGATTACAGCCACATCAGCCTGTTGATTTCGGCTATGCTCGCTGTCTCTTTAGCATTGGTCAGCGGGTGTCTGCAGTCGGCAAAACTAATCAGCGGATTCAGGCGCAGCGCCAAGCAGATTCTGCCGGCAGTGCCTCTGTTGCTGCTGATTGCTCTTATCTCGACCACGTGGATGCTGTCGGGCGTTGTGCCAACGCTTATTGACTACGGCCTGCAGTTGCTCAATCCCCGCTTTTTCCTCGTCACAACCTGTGCGGTCTGCGCCTTGGTGTCTGTTCTCACCGGCAGCTCATGGACGACCATCGCCACCATCGGCGTGGCGTTCATCGGCATCGGCTCACTGATGGGATATAACGAGGCATGGATTGCAGGCGCCATCATCTCGGGCGCATATTTCGGCGACAAGGTGTCACCTCTGAGCGACACGACCGTCATCGCCTCATCGTCGTGCGGAGTCGACCTGTTCGACCATATCCGCTATCTGATGCTGACAGCCGTGCCGGCCATGGCCATCGCTCTGCTCAGCTTCCTTTTAATGGGCTTTTACCTTGACCCGGAGAGCAGCGCAAACTCGACAGGCGAAATTATTTCAGCTCTGCGCGCCAATTTCGACATCTCGCTGCTGACACTGATTATTCCGCTTGTAACCGGTATTTTAATCGCACTAAAGGTCAAGACACTCTACACACTGCTGGTCGGCTCGGCCATGGGTATCGCGGGCATATTCATCTTCCAGCCGTCGATTGCAGCCGAACTCACAGGCGGCCCTTCGGCCGGCATCGGCGAGCGCATCGCCTCTACCCTGTCGATACTATGGTCTGAGACAAACCTCCATACCGGCAACGAGACCCTCGACGCTTTTGTATCGACAGGCGGCATCACCGGGATGCTGCCGACCGTGATGCTCGTCATCTGCGCCATGCTTTTCGGCGGAGCCATGATAGGCACCGGCATGCTGCGTGTGATAGCCCGTGCTGTCACAGCCCGCTTAAGACGCCGCACATCGATTGTCGCATCGACCGTCACGGGCGGCTTGTTTCTCAACTCGTGCACCGCTGACCAGTATCTGTCACTCATAATCGGCGGCAACATGTTCGGCGATGTCTATGCGCGCAACAATCTCGAGCCGCGACTGCTCAGCCGCACGCTCGAGGACTCAGTCTCGGTGACGTCCGTGCTGATACCGTGGAACTCGTGCGGCGTCACCCAAGCCACAGTGCTCGGTGTCGCAACTCTCTCCTACCTGCCGTTCTGCATCTTCAACGTTCTTTCGCCGCTAATGTCGTTGTTTATGGCGTGGATAGGATTTAAAATAAAAGATGTTTCTTTATCCACTCAAGATGCCCCCGCTCAGTCCGGTCTGAAGTCCAGTGCTCGTTGACGGGCGTGATAAGCGCCTCACGCGGAGCGGTGATAGAGTTATAGACCGCATAGCTCGTCGTAGGCGTACAAGTATTATCGTTAAAACCCCACGTCATATAGACCGGCACTTTCAGACTACGTGCAAAATTGACCACATCATAATATTTTAAAGTCTCTAAAACACGTTCGTCGACCGGCTCACCGCGGCTGAAGAAATGAGGATAGCCGCCCGTACCGCCGGCCGCGTAACCGCACATGTCGCTAAGAGCCGGATGATTGGCCACACACGCCGTCACACGGTCGTCAAGCGCTGCGGCGACAATGGCGAGCGCTCCGCCCTGACTGCCTCCCTGCGTGATTACGTTGCGGCCGTCCCACTCTGGCAGCGTCGTGAGGAAATCAATGGCACGTATGAGTCCCAAGTAGACTCCTTTCATATAATAATTGTCGCGGTTTTCGAGGCCAAAGCTAAGATACTGCCCGAAAGCAGCCGACACCTCGTTGAATAGTTTCTCGTCCATGGTCGGATTGAGACCGTGGATCTCCATGTCGAAACGTATGCAACCGTTCTCGGCATAGAATCTGTGTGCCAACGGGTTGCGTATCGGCTTGACGCCGGCCCCGGGAGGCGACATGACTATGGGGCACGAGCCGGGCTCGGCATCGCGGGGCACATACATATAACCGTACATCGACCGTCCTCGGCGACCGGTCTCCAATTTGACAAGATATGCGCGCACTTTGTCGGTCGAGTACTCAGGCACGTCGCTAATGGTATATCGCAAAGGCAGCTTCTTAAACTCGGCGAGATTTGCCGACCAGAACTCATCAAAATCGCCGGGCATCTCCACGTAGGGTTTTATACTATCAGGGTCAAAACCGAGCTTAATGTGATGCGACGTTGTCTGCCCGTCGACATTTGCCTTAAGCCGCAAGTCACGGAATCCCGGCCGACCCGGCGCAGGCATGATTACACAGCCACGGCCGAGGCTGTCAAGCATGATGCTGCCGTTCTGAAACCCGTCGCGATGGTCATCACCGATTTCATAATTGACACGACCGCCGGCTACGGGCACACCGTAGCGATAGAGTGATATCTCGACGGTCGGATTCTCGTTGCGGCCATAAATCCAGTCGGCATGGTCAGGGACAGTAACCCACAACATATCGTCACGATAGGGATAATTCTCGGCCTTCACGGTAAAAGCCGCTGTCAATAAGGCAACAATAGTGACAATCAGGTTTTTCATGGTTTTGTAGTTTAGTGAGCCGAGCCGGCGGCAGAGGCTTTACAAAAGGATAAAAATAAAGACCGCATCGTCAAGTTTGCGACTTAAACTGAGGCGGTCTGTGATGGTGACTCATACAGGATTCAAACCTGTAACCTTCTGATCCGTAGTCAGATGCTCTATTCAGTTGAGCTAATGAGCCAATTGCTATCTTGCGATTGCGAGTGCAAAGTTAATGCAATTCGTCGAATTGTCAAACATTTTCGCCCGATTTTTTGAAATAATTTCGTCGGGAACAACAACGGCCGCGGAGTAGATAGTGCTCACCGCGGCCGTAATTACATGTATAACAATTATTTAATCATCATATTTGATAAACTTGCCGTTCAAGTCAAACTTGAGGTCAATACCGTTGGCCAACTCCACCTCAAAGCCGTTACGCTCTTTCTCGATGCCGACCACATTTTGTCCCGAATGATTTTTCTTAACAAAATTTCTGATGCCTTCGAGCACAAATGCGCGCGGGACTGCGGTTTTTGCATTAGTCTCGACCTGATGCCAGTTGCCTTTGCTGTCAAACGAGATTTCTGAGCCGTCAGTGAGAATGACCTCATACTCGCTGATTCGCCCGAAATCCTTGTCAATCTTTATCAAAGAGACTTTGGCTTTGAAATTATTGGAGATTGTCGTACGTGCAGCCTCAGGCAAAACCGATGCATCACGGCTATAATCATCACGTGCTATGGCGACAGTCGCGAGTCCGAAAACAAGCAAAACGCTCAGTAATATTTTCTTAATCATACTTTTTAGTTTTAAGTTATTATTAATGTAACAAATTTCGCTATCTATAGTTTCACAGGTGCTTCAAAAACAGCTTTCCAAAGCCTCAGACGAGCATCTTCCGACGACGCCGGAGGCTCTTCGCCCGGACGCATGGTCGAGAAGATACACCTGTCATCCACCGGACCTTCGACACATCCTCCGAAGGCATAGGCCGGCACATCCAATTGAGCCGCGCGCTCAAAAACCGCCGCCACAACCTTACCCCCGCTCGTTTGCGCGTCGATACGGCCCTCGCCGGTAATAAAGCACTCTATCTCGGCAGAATCAACCGGCAACCGGCTGAGTATCATACGCGCACCGTCGTGTGCCTCACATCCCAAGATATTGGTTAAGGCGAAACCCGTTCCTCCACCCGAGCCGTCGTAAAGCCCGTCTCCACATCCCACAGCACGTTTAAAGCACCTTGCGCCCTCACGCAGCACCGGCATATGTTCGTCATCCACCCCTTTCTGACGGGCAAACGACAGCATCGACAGTTCCTCGCCGTCAGGCAACAGCGACGCACGGACATCACAGAGCATCACGACCCGACGGCGCAGCATATCGATATCGACGCCGCTAAAATCGACAGACACAATGTCGGCGAAATCATAAACCGAGGGCACATCCGGGCAGACTCCGCAGGCATTGACAAAACGTGCTCCGAGCGCATAAAGCAAGCCGGCGCCGCAGTCGACCGTCGCAGTGCCGCCGATGCCGACATAAATGCGGCTGTCAGAGCGGTCTTCGTTCAGAATATCAGCTATCGCGCGCCCGAGCGCCGCAGACGAGCGCCGCAATGGGTCAGAATCGTTCGCAAAGCTGCCGTGACCGATAACGTCAGCCGAAGTCACCACATAATCACCCGTCGTCAAACGTCTTATTCCTGTCGAGATTTCAGCTACATCGTCGCCCGCCAGAGCCTCACCCGTTCCCTCACCACCGTCAGCCATAGGATACAGAAATATCGGTGACTTCACACCGCGCCGGCGCAAAGCATCGGCTATCGTCACAGCCGCCTGACGCGCCGTGAGCGTACCTCTGAATTTATCCGGAGCAATTACTATCATCTTTAATCATGCGGACATTAAGGCCGGTGCTTTCTGCAAATTTGGTCATAATTTTTGGCAATGTCATCCGACGCACTCCTATTTTTTTCAGTTTTAACTAAAAAACAAGGGAAACTGTCAGTCTTATTTGTTAACTTCGCATACATATAAACAGGGTGTCCGCGCCGGGCATCCGTCCTTAATTTTCTGACATGAAACCCTACCTCCATATCCTTGTTGCCGCGGCCATGGCCGTGATGTCATTCTCGCCGGCCGCTGCTGAAAAGCTCGTGATACTCCACACCAACGACACCCACTCGCAGATTGACCCCGACGAGCGCGACGGTCTCGGTGGCATAGCGCGCCGCAAGGTCATCATCGACAGCGTCCGCGCCGCCGATAAAAACGTCATGCTCATCGACGCGGGCGATTTCGTGCAGGGCACGCTATACTTCAACCTCTACCGCGGTAAAGTCGAGCAGGAGATGATGAACGCCCTCGGCTACGACCTGCGTATCCTCGGCAACCACGAGTTTGACAACGGCATAGACGAACTCGCCGACGTCCTTGCCGACAGTGAGAGCGAACTTTTGGCGACCAACTACGACCTTTCGGCAACGCCGCTCGCCCGCGAATTCAAACCGTTTACCATCCGCGAATTCGGTGACAAGACCGTCGGTTTCATCGCTATAAATCTTGATCCTAAGGGCATGATAAGCGACGGCAATTATAACGGACTGGTCTATAATGACGCAGTCAAGGCCGCCAACGCCGCTGCATGGTGGCTCAAGCACATCGACAAAGTCGACGCCGTCATCGCTGTCACTCATATCGGCTATGACCCGGCGATGCCTCCCGGCGACAAGATGCTCGCCGGTCTGTCAGAAGACATCGACGTCATCATCGGA
The DNA here is from genome assembly GCA_019415705.1 of Bacteroidales bacterium. Classification (GTDB taxonomy): domain Bacteria; phylum Bacteroidota; class Bacteroidia; order Bacteroidales; family Muribaculaceae; genus CAG-873. The sequence continues at coordinate 82,639 of DXYS01000006.1, forward strand.
GGACACTCGCATGACCTCATCAAGCCAGACGACAGTAACAATGGACTCAATCCCGAAGTTCCCAACGCCGACGGACGGGACATGCTCGTCACTCAGGCCGGCAAACAGGGCAAATATGTGGCCCGCATTGAGATTGATCTTGATTCGCTGACCACAGACTACAGTCTCATCCGCGTTGACAGCCGCTTAGACAACCGATTGGATAAGTCGCTGCTTGACAAAATCAAGCCTTACCGCGCAGGCGTAGACTCGCTCATGGCTCTCCCGGTCGGCCGCAGCGCCATCGACCTGCCTAAAGAGAGTCAGGAGTTGCTCAACTTTGCCTCTGACTTCGTACTCGCCGAGGGACGTCAGCTCGCCGACAGCGTCGACTTCGCCATCGTCAACAAGGGCGGCCTGCGCCGCGGCCTCAGCAAAGGCAACATCACCGAGGGTGAACTTATCTGCATGCTTCCTTTCTACAATTATGTCAATGTTCTGGACGTCAAAGGCAAAGATCTCTTGGAAGTCTTTGACGTCATGGCACGCACCGACGGCAACGGCGTCAGCGAAAGTGTCGACGCTGTCTATGACCCTGCTACCGGCAAATGCTTGTCTGTCACTGTCGACGGGCGCCCGCTCGACCCTGACCGCACATACAGAATCGCCACAATAGACTATCTGGCAAAAGGCGGCGACTACATGACGGCCCTGACACGCGGCAAGACGATTGCCAAGAGCCACAAGGTACTATATCAGGCTATGATTGACGCCTTCCGCAAGGGCTATCTCAAAGGCAAGACAGTCAGGCCGTCGTCAACAGTGCGCATGCACCCCGCCGGCTGACGACGATATCATGACTTAGACTTAAAATCAAACCATCATATCTATAAAGCACAAATGAACCTTAAACGCCATCTGATCCTCTCACTCATCGGACTTGCTGCAGCCGCCGCAGGCTGCATGTCGGCCGACGCCACATCGACAGCAGCCGCTCAGACAAAACCCGAAGCTGAAAACCCCGCTTGCGACCGTTGGGTCGACTCTGTCTACAACTCTCTGACCGAGCGGCAGCGTGTGGCTCAGCTGATATCTCCTAAAATAGCTGTCGACAAAGGTGCTGACAGCCGTGCGGCCATCAGACGCTATGTAAGCGTCAATAAAGTAGGCTCGCTGCTTTTTGCCTCAGGCACCATCGACCAGTATATCGAGCTTACCAACTACGCACAGTCGCTGGCTGATGTGCCGCTGCTTATGACATTCGACGGCGAGTGGGGACTCTCGATGCGCATCAAAGATACTCCACGTTTTCCAAAAAACATGGCACTCGGAGCCATCCGCAATCCGGCTTTGCTTTATGATTATGGCCGCGAGATGGCACGCGAATGTCGCCTCGCAGGCATCACTGTCAACTATGCGCCTGTTTTAGACGTCAACTCCAATCCCGATAATCCCGTAATCGGCGAACGCTCATTCGGTGAAAATCCCGTGCGCGTGGGACGTCTCGCTACTGCTTATGCCCGCGGGCTCGAGAGCGGAGGAGTTATGGCCGTAGCCAAACATTTCCCGGGCCATGGCAACACAAGCACCGACAGCCACAAGGAACGCACGACTGACCCCCACAATGCCGCCGATGTAGAGCGCATCGACCTGCATCCTTTCAAGACATATATCGATTCGGGGTGCTCGGGCATAATGACCGGTCACATCATCGTGCCGTCAATCGACCCGTCAGGGCTGCCTGCGTCACTCTCTCAGACCATATCGACCGAGCTGCTGCGCGAGCGTCTTGGCTTCGACGGTCTCGTCTTCACTGACGCACTCGAAATGAAAGGCGCTAAAATCGCCGGACGCAACAATGCCGTTATGGCCCTCAAAGCCGGAGCCGACATCCTTGAGTCATCAGGCCATCCGGTGACCGACATCGACTCGATAATGGCAGCCGTAAAACGCGGCGAAATTTCAAAAAGTGACATCGAGCGCCACTGCAAGCGTGTGCTCAGATACAAATATCTGCTCGGCCTGCCCGAGCTCAAGCCGGCCGACGCTAAAACCGTCAAACAGCTGCTTGACTCACCCGAGGCCGACCTTGTCAACCGTCGCCTCGCCGCTGCGCTTATGACTGTAGTCTACAACCGAGGCGACATACTGCCTATCAGCGGTCTTGAGAAGAATAAAATCGCCGTGGTCAACATCGGCGCTCCGGCCGATAATGAGTTCAGCCGCACCTGCCGACGCTATGCCGACGCCGAGGTCTTCCACACAGCCGGCGCTGTCTTCAGCCATGCAAACCTCGAGCGCATCAAGGCCCATGACATCGTAATCGCCGCCGTCTATAACGGCAACGCCGGTGCACGCGCCGTCCTCGATCAGCTGAAAGACTGTCGCGGTCTCGTCGCCGTAATGTTTGTCAACCCGTATAAGATGAGCAAGTTCGCTTCGTCGCTTCCATCTGCCGCAGCCCTTGTAGCAGCTTACGAGGACACACCTTACACCCAAGAATATGCCGCACAGGCCGTCTTCGGCGGCATCGACGTCGACGGGCAGCTGCCGGTCGGCATTGCCGGAGTCGCACCGGTCGGTACAGGCGTGACGCTAAAGAAAAATCGTCTCGGCTACTCCTCGCCGCTCGCCGAGAATATGCGGGCATCGCTCACTGACTCCATCGACTCTATATGCACAAAGCTGATTGCCGACGGCGGTATGCCAGGCTGTCAGGTGCTTGTCGCCAAAAACGGCAACGTCGTCTATGACAAATGTTTCGGTCTGATTACGCGCGGCGGTGCACGCGTCACCCCAACGACGGTCTATGACCTCGCATCTGTCTCAAAAGCCACCGGCACACTCCCCGGTGTGATGAAAGCCTACGATATGGGTCTCTTCGGACTCGACGAGCCGTTGGCAAAGTATATCCCCGGCCTGCGAGGCACCGGCAAGGACTCCCTTATGATTAAAGAATTTCTCTATCACGAGACCGGAATGCCTGCCGCGCTCAATATGTTTGAGGTTATGGTCGACAGCAACAGCTACACGGGCAAGATGATTACACGCCGTCCTGACCGCAGTCACAGCATCAAAATTCAGAAAGGCGCCTACGGCCACAACACAGCCCGTCTGCGCCGCGACATCACATCGCGCACCGCCTCCGGCCGTTTCCCCGTCGAGGCCGCACGGGGGGTATATGTCGGACGCGAGACTTATGACACCATCATGAGCCGCATCTACAACATCCCGTTGCGCAACAATAAGAACTATAATTACTCCTGTCTCAACTTCTGTCTGATGATGGATTTCGTGCAGCGTGTCACCGGTCAGGGCCACGACAAGTTCATGGCCGACAGCATCTACGGCCCGCTCGGCGCATATACGACATGCTACCGGCCCACCATCAAACATCCGTTGACCAAGATTGCGCCGACCGAAAACGACACCTTCCTGCGTCGTCAGACCGTCCACGGCTATGTCCACGACGAACTCGCCAATTTCTCGGGCGGCGTGCAGGGCAATGCCGGTCTGTTCTCCAATGCCGACGACCTCGCAAAACTATGTCAGATGTGGCTCAACGGAGGCACATACGGCGGCCGCCGCTTCCTCTCCGACGAGACTGTAAAACTGTTCACGACCTCAAAGAGCCCGACATGCCGCCGCGGTCTCGGTTTCGACAAGCCCGACACCGAGAATCCCGAATGGTCGCCCACCTGCGACGAAGCCGACCCGTCGGTCTTCGGTCATCTCGGATTTACAGGCACCGTCTTCTGGGTCGATCCTAAGAATGATATGATTTTCATATTCCTGACCAATCGTGTCAACCCGACACGCGACAGCCCAGTCTTCAACAATTCGGGCATCCGTCCCGAGCTGTTCCGTCAGGTTTATAAATCGCTCAACTGATAATGACACTGCGCCCCATACCGGCACTTATAACCGCACTCAGCCTGCTCGCCGCGCCCCCATTGACGGCCGGCGAGCAGACTGACTCCGCCGTCGTCGTCCCCCGCCGCGTCATCGTATGGCACGACGTCACCGGTGCTGCCATCGGTGCGGGACTGACAGTCGGTATCACCGAGGCACTCAAACACGGAGTCACCGAGTGGCGCCCCGACCGCAGCGACGACCGCTCGTTCCCCTCCCGCCACGCCTCGTGGGCCTATGCAGGCGCAGCAATTCTTTCGGTTGAACTTAGTGACCGATTCGCCTATACACCTCTGCTGGCTCAGACAGCCGCCAACGCAGTCGGCATGCAGCGCGTCATCTCGCGACGCCATTACCCGTCTGACGTTCTGGCCGGTGCTGCTGTCGGGCTACTCTCTATCAGAGCCGGTTACTGGCTCTCGGACCTCATTTTTAATATATCCCGCCGTCAGACCTTCAACTTTTCAGGCGAACGACGCAGCTCGCTCTACGCCTCGACCGTCGCTATCATTCCCTTAAAAAGCAAAAACGGTGATTTTGCCCTTGGCACCGGTATAGAATCAGCCATTGGCATAATCGCACCTATAGCCGAGCGTTTTGACATCGGAGCAGCCGCCGGTCTCCGCTCCGCGCCCGTCTACAGCCACCGTCAGTTCGTCGACCCGCTCAGCAGCCTCGCTCTGCGGGCTACAGCCGGCTGCAGCATCATTGATAGCCGACGCTGGACTATCGAAGTTGGAGCGTCAGCCTCTCTGCTACATAATTTTCATCATAACACGCTCGGTGTAAAACAATTCGGCGCAGCCGCCGACCTCTCAGCCGACGCTATTCACCGCCTCACCGACCGTATAAGCACCGGCCTGTCAGCCGCTATCGAGGGCGCCGCCATAAAAGGCTTCCGTCCTTCCCTCCGCATCGCGCTCTCCACTCGCGTCTCATTATAGCAGTGTGTATACCGCTCCCGCCTTGCTTGTCCGACCGTTCAGACTATCCCCAAGTATCAAAAAATAACTTTTACAGAAACAGCAGCCCATGTTCAGAGACTGCTGTTTCTGTTATTATATTATTGTACATTATTTGCCGGTGGTAGTGTCGGCTGTATCGGGCGCTTTGTCGATTAGGTCCATAAACTGGTCAAGATTGGGAGTGATGATAATCTCCGTACGACGGTTGAGCTGACGTCCGGCAGCCGTGTCATTGTCGCCGATCGGATTATACTCGCCACGTCCGCCGGCTGTCATGCGGGACGGATTGACCCCGAAATCATTCTGCAAAGCCTGCACAACCGACGATGCGCGCAGACAGCTCAGATCCCAGTTGTTGCGGATATTGGGACGCGAGATGGGCACATTGTCAGTGTTGCCCTCGACCAGCACGTCATAGTCCTTATAATCTGTTATAATTTTGGCAATCTTGCCGAGTATGCCCATGGCGCGGTCACTGATCTGATAGCTGCCCGATTTATAGAGCATATTGTCGGCCAACGAAATATAGACCACCCCTTTGAGCACCTTTATGTCGACATCGCGGAGATCGTCGCGGCTGAGCGAACGTGTCAGATTGTTGGTGAGCACCATGCTGAGCGAGTCAGAGCGGTCTTTGGCTGCGACAAGCTGCTTGATATAGGCATTTGAGGCATTGATTTCGTCGACAAGCTTAGAGATATTGACATTGCCTTGCGAGTTATTCTTGATACTTGCAGCGAGGGCGGCCTGTATGTCGGCATAATTCTGTTTAAGCTCCTCGTTGCGGGCGCGTGCGTCCTTGAGCAGCTGCTCGAGCGTTGTCACATTTCCGCGAGTCTCGGTCAGAGCCTTCTGCGAGGCCTCATAGTCGGCCTGCAGTCTGTTGTATTTCTTTGAGCTCACACATCCGGTGAGGCAAAGCGCCGCTGCGACAGCGACGGCTAACATTGATTTTGTTTTCATAATCACGACAGTTTTAAAGATATAACAAGCAAGCCGGATTATTGGTTGACCCCGCGGGCCGGTGACAATTTATTTGGCAATCAGATGATAATGACTTATTTTTGCATATCATCAATTTATGCTCGACAAAACGACGCCATGAAAAAGCTCACACTCACCATCCTCTCACTGATTGCGACAGCCGCAGCGGCGACCGGCGCAAATACATTTATAAAAGGTGAACTCTCAGACTCACGAATCTACCCCGGCACTACGCACAGCTACGAAGTCGCCGTCCCCGACGCTTACGACGGCCACACTCCCGCCTGCCTTTACATAGGTTTGGACGGTCAGCTCTGCGACGCGGCCAACGTGATGGAGAGTCTTTACAAGTCGGGCGAAATGCCGCTGACCATCGGAGTGTTTCTGCAACCGGGCGTCATCCGTGCGGCCGACGGCGAAGTGTTGCGCTATAACCGCAGCAATGAGTTTGACTCGACCGACCCGCGCTTCGCCGAATTCATAGAGACCGAGCTGCTGCCGGCAGTCAGGGCGCTCCGCACCGACGACGGCCGCGAAATAGTGCTCTCAGAGCGCGCCGCCGACCGGATGATATTCGGACTCAGCAGCGGCGGCATAGCAGCTTTTACGGCCGCATGGCACCGCCCCGACCTGTTCTCTAAAGTCTTCAGCGGCTGCGGTACGTTTGTGCCGATGCGCGGCGGCAACGACCTGCAGGCCATCGTGCGCAAAAGCGAGCCTAAACCGCTGCGCATCTGTCTGCAGGACGGTTATGACGACGCTTGGAATCCGCTGTTCGGCTCATGGTTTGAGGCCAACGCCATGCTCGGCACAGCGCTGGAGTTTGCGGGCTATGACGTGATGCTCGACTGGGGCGAAGGGGTGCACAGCGTCAAACGTGCCGCCGAAATTTTCCCCGACGTGATGCGTTGGATGTGGCGCGACCATCCGGCCGAAATCAGCATACGCCCTACGTCAAACAATTATCTCAAGCCTTTGCTTGTCGACGGAGCCGTGTGGCAGGCGGTCGGGACACCGTCTGATGCCGCCGATATGACACTGCGCTCGGCTGTCTATCCCGACGGCGCCCATGCCGTAAGCGTCGCAGAAGGCAGCAACAGCCTCACTCAAAGCATCATCCCGGCTGACGGCGACGTCGTTTACGCCCAGCCGTTCTATTGGCTGCATAATTTCGACAATTGTCTGCTCGCTATAGGAGGCATGGCATTTGACAGCGACGGCAATCTTTGGACAGTCACCGATGCCGGCATACAGATTTGCGACCAGAACGGCCGCGTCAGAGGCATCATAGAGCTGCCGCGAGGCATAACGGCCGGACGGACAGCCATACGCATCGACGACGGACGCGTGACGGTGGTCGAACTCGGCAAAGAGCCGCGCGCCTACAGCCGACACTTCAATGTCAAGGCCGCACAGCCCGGCGTCAGACCGCCGTCTCAGGGACAGGCATGAATATCAGGGCGCACATTGCCCGTCATGATATATCTTTTCGCCGCGATACGGCTCGATATGAGTGGTGATGATAGTCTTGTCACCGGTAAAAAGCTTTGTCAGGCGGTTTTCGACATCAGTCGAGATGTCGTGTGCGGCCTCAATGCTTATGGATGGCTTGACTTTGATATGCACCTCGATGATAATCGCACGTCCATTACGCCGCGTGCGCAGATGATGAAAAGTTATCACGCCCGGCGTCTCGGAGACAGTCTTGCAGATACTGTCCTCGACCTTTTCGGGCAGTGACGCCTCAAGCAGCTCGCGTATCGCAGGCATGGCCATGCGCACACCCACTATCACGATAAACACCGCCACTATCATCTGCGCCACAGGGTCAAGCACACGGCCGCGCTCGCCCAAAAACATCGCTCCGCCGACACCGAGGAGTGTCGCGACAGACGAGAACGCGTCCGAGCGGTGATGCCACGCGTTGGCAACAACAGCTCCCGAGCCGATGCGGACTCCGACTGCACGCGTATATCTGAACAGCCACTCCTTGACCACAATCGACGCGCCGCAGATGACGAGCGCTATCCATCCGGGACGTGCGGGCAAAACGCCCTCGACGGCCATAAGGACATTGCGCAAACCCTCGCCGAAGATGCCGATGCCCACGATTACAAGGGCTATGGCAATCAGCATAGTCGCAAAAGTCTCATACTTGCCGCGTCCGTACTGATAGCGTCCGTCAGGTTTGCGACGGGAGATACCGACCATCACAAGGACTATGACGTCAGTAATGAAATCAGAGAAGGAGTGGACGCCGTCTGCGACCAAAGCTCCCGAACGGCCGGCTATACCGGCAATCACCTTTACGATGGCCAGCACCGCGTTGCAGCCGAATCCGACCCATGTGACACGCCGGGCTGCGGACACCGCTTCTTTGTCGCTTATTTCATTTTCATCCATATTCATATCAATATATGTCCGGCAAAAATAATCATTATAATCATACACCCGACAGTTTATACAAGGAGTGTGCTAATCTATGTTTTTATAAAAAACGGAAACTCGACATCATTATCTAAAACTGCGCCAAATTGGTGGATCTTTATAACAATCTGATTAGCTTTTGCTTGCAATTCTCCACCAAGTTGGTGTAGTTTTTCTCAAGTTCCCTTGGCTGAAAAATACAAACAGATGCTTTAATCTGGGCAGACAAATAGCGTTGTCTGATTTCTGAAAACCAAGCTAAATAATCAGAGTCAATTCTAAAATCATCAACTCTGATAATCTGAGGATTATTATCGGCTGCAATATTTTCCATAACAATGCAAAGATAGCACAAAAGATATACAGGCACAAGTTAATCCGAGAGTTAAAAGGCGTATAATCAAACAATTCAAATAAACAGTGTGTCTTATGGTGAATAATTCCGACCTTTTATTTGGCAATAAGACTGCCTTACGTTAAATTTGCGCATCAGTAATAAAATGCATCGGAAACAATCTTATACATATATAAAATGAAAAGTCGTGTCGAACTAAGTTCTTACTGTTTTATCATATCGTCAATCGGCATCGCAATAATGTGCGGCGCGTTTCTCTTCGGGCTCAAGCGCCACGCCGCAGACTGGACCGTCTGGCTGCTCGCCGCAATGATACTTACGCTTTGCCTCTCCGCTTTGATATACATGCCTCTGTCTGTATCGGTCGACGACAAGGCACTGACAGTCAGGCGTCCGTTATGGCACAAGTCTATACCGCTTGCCGAGATAGCTTCGGTCAGACTTTTTCAACCGACGATGGGCGAGCGCCGCATCATAGGCAGCGGCGGCTGGTTCGGCTACTACGGCCGATTCACCGACCGCGAAATCGGCAAATACTTTGCCTACTACGGCAAAGCGTCAGACTGTTTTTTGGTGGCTCTCAACGACGGCCGGCAGTATGTGCTCGGCTGCAAGAATCCGGGCGCGATGGTCGAAGCCATCTGCAGCCGCCTGCATAAAGACCGCTGAAAAAACAGCGCTCCGACGAAACATTCGACGGGCTAACAGTGTTATTATTTCAATGCATCAACTATTTATCATCACCGGAGCTTAAAACCTGTCACATAAACAGTGACCCGGACTAATCGCAAAACTATCAGTTACAATGACGAGGTGCTGCCGATTGATCATTTTTCTCTCTCTCATCACCATCGCGATGGGCATCAGCCCCGCGCCCGCACAGGCGCGGGGCGAAAATCATTCGGTGGGACTGGTGCTCAGCGGCGGCGGCGCAAAAGGCATAGCCCATATCGGAGTCATCAAAGCCCTGACCGACAACAATATCCCGATTGACTATATCACCGGCACATCAATGGGCGCCATTGTCGGCGGCCTATACAGCATCGGCTACACTCCCGAGGAGATGATAGAGCTGATACTATCGGAGGACTTCTCCTACTGGTCGACCGGCACTATAAATCCGCGGTTGCGCTATTTCTTTACAGGCTCAGAGCGCAAACCGCTTGCCCTGTCCGTACCGATAGGTCGCCGCGACAGCTCCGACGCCGTGCCGCAGAGTCTGATATCGCCGTTGCCGATGAACTTTGCCTTCATGGAGCTCTTCGCGCCATACACCGCTCAGTCGGCCGGAAATTTCGACCGCCTGATGCTGCCCTTCCGTTGCGTGGCCTCCGACGTCGAGGCCAAACGCAAAGTCGTCTTCTCACACGGCTCCCTCGGCGATGCCATCCGCGCGTCGATGAGCTTCCCGGCGGTTTTTGCCCCGACCGAAATAGACGGCAACCTGCTATATGACGGCGGCATCTACGACAACTTCCCGGTCGATGTGATGCGCCGCGACTTCGCGCCGGGCATCATGATAGGCGTCGATGTCTCGCAGTCGTCAAACGGCCCCCAGACCTCAATTGTCGACCAGCTCAGCAACATGGTCATACAGAACAACGACTACAATCTGCCGCCGGACGAAGGCATAAAGATGCGCATCAATCTCGACCGTTTCTCGCTCCTTGATTTTGCAAAAGCACGCGAAATATATCAGATAGGCTATGACCACACCATGTCTATGATGGATTCCATCAAAAGCCGCGTTACGGCACGGTCAGATTCGACCGAACGCGCCCTGCGCCGCGCTGTCTTCAAATCGCATACGCCCTATATGAGATTTGCCTCCGACGGAGTCACTGTCACGGGCGGCACGTGGCATCAGAACGAATTCATACGCTATCTATTCGAGCACCAACGCAAAAACAAGGCTGACACATTCGGCATAAACGACGCTCGCCGGGCCTACTACATGGCCTTGTCGACCGGTAAGCTCAACAATCTGACCGTTCAGGCTGATTACAACGACTCGACCGACCTGTTCGACCTCAGCCTGCGCGCCTCGGTCAAACGCGACATCAGTGTCGGTTTCGGCGGCTATATAACATCGTCGAGCAACAGCTATCTGTTCTTCAACGCCGCATATTCGACACTGAGTTTCCACTCAGTCGGCGCCGATGTCAACGCGTGGGTCGGCCAGAGCTATATGGCTGCAAGCGCCTCCGGGCGCCTCTTTCTGCCTACTGCCGTGCCCTCGATGGTGGGTCTCGAGGCCGTGGCCGTCCGCCGCAAATTCTACGAAAACGACTATCTATTCTATGAAGACCGCGTGCCGACATTCATAATAGCACGCGACTATTTCGGACGTCTTAAATGGAGCCTTGCGACCGGCTATCTCGGCAAAATCGAGGTAGGCGCCGGCTACGGCCATCTGATACGCTCGTTCTACAGCAACAACGCCCATGAGACATATCGCCTAGGCCGCGACAAAGCACGTTACAATCTCTATCAGGCATACGCGGCCTTCAGTTCCAACACGCTCGACGACATCAACTTCCCGACACGCGGCGCGTCATACACACTGAGAGCCATGGGATTCACCGGACGCTATAACTTCGAGTCCGCGTCAGCCGCGGTCACGGCCGAACGCTCGACACCGCGATGGGTACAGGCCGAAATCGCCACTCGCAACTATCTTACGCTCGGGCGTCACTGGAGCCTCGGCTTGGAGAGCGACATAATGCTATCCACACGCAAATTGCACGGCAACTATGACGCGTCGATAATCACCGCCCCGGATTATACCCCGACTCCCGCGTCAAACAACACATTCAATCCCGCCTTCCGCGCAAACAGCTTTATCGCCGCCGCCATCGTGCCCGTCTACCGTTTTAATGACAATCTGTCGGCCCGTGTGTTCGGCTCGGGATTCCTGCCGGTGCGTAAAATACTCGAAGACAGCAATGGCCGTGCATTTTACGGGCGCCACTTCGCGTCGTCAGAGTTTTACGGCGAATTTGACGTGACCTACCGTTTCCCCTTCGCCGCGCTGTCAGGCTATGTCAACTACTCGACCTATCCGGCCCGAAACTGGAACGCCGGCATCTCGTTGGGCATCTACCTGACCGCTCCCAAATTTTTAAGGTGAAAAAGTTTGCATAATCAGATGTAAATCACTACCTTTGTGCGCTAAATTTTTCGCAATAGGCAGTGACTAAGCGCGCGACAGCCTTTTAAGTCGCGCCGCCTCAGCGGGTTAACTTTCAATACATACAACATCAAATGTACGTTATCGTAGAAATTCAGGGACAGCAGTTCAAAGCTGAAAAAGACAAATTCCTGTATGTTCATTATCTCGGCGAGCAAGTAAAAGAAGGCGACACTGTAGAGTTTGACCGTGTTCTCCTCGCTGATGCCGACGGTGCCGTTAAAGTCGGCGCTCCTACCGTCGAAGGAGCAAAAGTAGTTTGCGAGGTCGAGAAACCCCTCGTAAAAGGTGACAAAGTACTCGTTTTCAAGAAAAAACGTCGCAAAGGCTATCGTCGTCTCAACGGCCATCGCCAGTACTTCACCAAAATCGTGATTAAAGACATCGTCGCTTAACCCTTTAAAACTTATCAAAAATGGCACATAAAAAAGGTGTTGGTAGTTCTAAGAACGGCCGTGAGTCAGAAAGCAAGCGACTCGGCGTCAAAATCTTCGGTGGCCAGTTTGCTAAAGCAGGCAACATCATCAAACGCCAGCGTGGCACAGTGCACCATCCCGGCCTCAATGTAGGCATGGGCAAAGACCACACCATCTACGCTCTCGTAGACGGCACTGTAGTCTTCACCACCGGTAAAGGCGGACGCTCATTCATCAACGTCACTCCCGCCACCGTCGAAAAAGCCGAGGCATAAGCCCCGACCGCACGGACAACCACAAAAGAAATCAGCGGACCGACCGCCGGACATCCCGGACGTCGGTCCGCTATCATTTATCATACCCGCCCACCATAAATCCGATACACTCAAACTTATGAAAAAGCTGATTATAACCCTCCTCGCCGCCCTGCCGGCACTCTTAGCCTCTGCATGGGGACAAAAAGGCCACGACGTAACGGCCTACATCGCCGAGCAGCACCTCACACCCGCCACACGCGCAGCCGTAGACTCTATATTTGACGGTCGCTCATTAGTCTACTGGGCCAACTGGCTCGACAACGCCAGCCATCAGCCCGACCTGCGCTACACCAAAACATGGCACTACCGCAACGTCGACGAAGGCGTGCGCTACGAGGAAGCACCCGCCGACCCCGCCGGCGACGCCGTCACCGCCCTCAAGTCACGCATCGAAATACTCTCAGACTCCACGTCTACCGACGCTGACCGCGAACTTGCCCTCAAAATACTCGTCCACGTTATGGGTGACCTTCACATGCCGCTACACATGGGCCACGCCACTGACCTCGGCGGCAACCGCATCAAAGTCAAATTCTTTGACCGCGACACAAACCTACACTCCGTCTGGGACAGCTCGCTGCCCGACGCCGGCCACAAATGGAGCTACACCGAGTGGCAGCAACAGATTGACCGCCTCAAACCCGACGAAGAAGCCGCGATAACCTCCGGATGGATTGACGACTGGGCCAAAGAGTCAGTCGCCAAGGCAGCCGACGTCTACATCTACTTCCGCCCCGGCATGCGCGTCTCCTACAACGACATCGCCCGCTGGACACCCGTCATCGAACGTCAATTTCTCGCCGGCGGCCTGCGCCTCGCCCATGTCCTCAACACCATCTTCGACCCCGCCTATAACCGATAATACCGCCTCTTCCGCTCGGCCGCCTCTTCCGCTCAGCCCCCGTTCTGCGGCGAGCTCGCCGCAGCTTGCCCCATTCGCCCCATTGGCCTCATTAGCCTTACCGCCCCTAAAGACCCTAACCTCCCCTCCTCGTCATCGCCGACTCGCCTCACTCTCTTCTTGTTCTGCGGCGAGCTCGCCGCAGCTTCTAAAATTTCGACCTAAAAAGTTTGGAAATAGCGACTTAAATTCGTACCTTTGCAGTCCGATTATGTCCAAATTTATTACCGACAGTCGTCATACGCGCGCTTTTGGCCGAGCGCACGCTTGGCTACGGTCAAATTTATTTAACTACTAATCAAGCTATTAACTGTGGATACATTAAGCTACAAAACCTCCACCCCTAACGCACAGCAGGTCGAGCACCAGTGGGTTGTCGTCGACGCTGAGGGCCAGCATCTCGGCCGTCTGTGCTCAAAAGTCGCAAAACTTCTCCGCGGCAAATACAAACCCGACTACACTCCCTACTTTGAGTGCGGCGACAACGTCATCATCATCAACGCCGACAAAGTTGTCCTCACCGGCAAAAAGATGACTGACAAAATCTATCTCAACTTCACCGGCTATCCCGGCGGTCAGCGCGAGCTCACGCCCGAAGTGCTCATGAAAAAATCTTTCAACAAGCACATCAAACCCGGCATGCACCCCCTCTTTATCCGCGTGATGAAAGGTATGCTTCCCAAAAACCGTCTCGGTCGTCGCATCATCGAGAACATGCACGTCTACAACGGCCCCAACCATCCCCACGAGGCACAGAATCCCAAAGTCATCGACATTAACAAACTGAAATAATTGAAGCATGGAAACAGTTAACGCAGTAGGCCGCCGCAAAGCCGCAGTCGCACGTGTAATCCTCAAAGAAGGCAAGGGCACTATCACCATCAACCACCGCCCCCTCGAAGTATATTTCCCGTCTTCGATCCTTCAGTACATTGTTAAACAGCCTCTGACCACTCTCGACGTAGCCGAGAAATATGACATCGCTGTCAACCTCGACGGCGGCGGCTACAAAGGCCAGGCCGAAGCTCTCCGTCTCGGCATCGCCCGCGCCCTCGTCAAAGTTAACGCCGACGACAAGGCTATCCTGCGCAAGCATGGCTTCATGACTCGTGACCCGCGCGCCGTTGAGCGTAAGAAACCCGGTCAGCCCAAAGCACGCAAGCGCTTCCAGTTCTCAAAACGTTAATGCTTTTTGCTTGGCCGCCTGACGGCGCCCGACTCTCAGCATAACAATATAGTGTTTAGTATCTAAACCGCGTGGATGGACACGTTCCCTACCCCGCAGTTGTCATTATCTAAAGAACGTAAACAAACTACAAACAAACAATGGCTAATCTCACATTTGACCAACTCCTCGAAGCAGGCTGCCATTTCGGCCACCTCAAAAGAAAATGGAATCCTGCAATGGCGCCCTATATCTTCATGGAGCGCAACGGTATCCACATTATAGACCTTTATAAGACAGCTGCCAAAGTTGAAGAAGCTGCAGCAGCTCTCAAAAGCATCGCCAAATCAGGCAAAAAAGTGCTCTTCGTAGCAACTAAAAAACAGGCCAAACAAGTTATCGCCGACCTCGCCAAGCAGGTCAACATGCCCTACGTAATCGAGCGCTGGCCCGGCGGTATGCTCACCAACTTCCCGACCATCGGCAAAGCTGTCAAGAAAATGACAGCCATCGACAAGATGACTACCGACGGCACATTCGACAACCTGTCTAAGCGCGAGCGTCTGCAGGTAAGCCGCCAGCGTGCCAAACTCGAGAAGACTCTCGGCTCAATCGCCGACCTCAACCGTCTTCCCTCGGCTCTCTTCGTAGTCGATGTGCTCAAAGAGCACATCGCCGTCGCTGAAGCCAACCGTCTCGGCATCCCCGTCTTCGCTATGGTCGACACCAACTCTGACCCGACAAACGTCGACTTCGTAAGCCCCGCCAACGACGACGCCTCTAAATCAATCGAACTGATTGTAGGCACACTCGTTCAGGCTATGGCCGAAGGCCTCGAGGAGCGCAAAGCAGAGAAGGTAGACACAGTTGCCGCCGGCGAAGAGGCCGCAGCCCCCGCTCCCAAACGTGAGCGCCGCCGCGTACGCAAAGCCGACGCCGACGCCGAGGCTCCCGCAGCCGAGGCTGAGGAGAAACCCGCCGAAGAGGCTGCCGAATAATCGGTCTCCGAAGCAAGCATTTATAGTCAATCAATTTTAATAACCGTCAAAACCCTATAATTATGGCAGTTACAATGGCAGAAATCACCAAGCTCCGTCACCTCACAAGTGCCGGACTGATGGACTGCAAAAAAGCCCTCGCAGAAACTGACGGCGACATCGAAGCCGCTGTCGAGATTCTGCGTAAAAAAGGTCAGGCTGTCGCCGCAAAACGCGAAGACCGTCAGGCCGCCGAAGGCTGCGTGCTCGCCGCAAGCGACGGCGACTTCGCCGCTGTCCTCGCTCTTAACTGCGAGACTGACTTCGTAGCTAAAAACGCCGGATTTGTCGAGCTCGCCAAAAAGCTCCTCGCCGCAGCTATGGCCAACCGCGCCAAAAACGTCGACGCTCTCAAAGCCCTCGTAATCGACGGACAGACCGTTGAGGCTCTCGTCGTAGAAGAGAGCGGCAAGACCGGCGAGAAGACCGAAATCGGCGCTTACGAAGTCGTTGAGGCTCCCACAACAGCCGCTTACAACCACTTCAACAACAAGCTCGCCGCTATCGTCGGTTTCAACCTCGAAGGTGTCGACCCGCAGATCGGCCGCGAAATCTGTATGCAGATTGCATCGATGAACCCCGTTGCCGTAAGCCGCAACGATGTGCCTCAGGCTACAATCGATCAGGAAATCGCTGTCGCTGTCGAGAAGACAAAACAGGAGCAGGTGCAGAAAGCTGTCGAGAACGCGCTCAAAAAAGCCGGTCTTAACCCCAACCACTTCGACTCTGACGACCATATCGAATCAAACATCTCAAAAGGCTGGATTACAGAAGAAGACGCTGCCAAAGGCCGCGAAATCATCAAAGCCACCGCTGAAGCCAAGGCTGCAAACCTGCCCGAGCAGATGATTCAGAACATCGCCAACGGCCGTCTCAACAAATTCTTCAAAGAGTCATGCCTCATGGAGCAGGAATATGTTCAGGACAGCAAACTCACTGTCGGCCAGTTCCTCGAACAGAATCAGAAAGGTCTTGTCGCAGTTGCATTCAAACGCGTCAACCTTAACCAAGACTGATTATCTCAGCAAAAAAGTCATAACGATTAAATATGCCTGCAGCGCCCGATTCGACAAACAATCGGGCGCCGCTATTTTTATGCAATAAGTGAAACTGCGTTTTTATGCAATAATTTACGAATAGTGATTTTTGCTATTATGACAATTTTGCTTAACTTTGCAGAGTCTAAAGGTCGCCCGAATGGTGGAATGGTAGACACGAGGGACTTAAAATCCCTTGGCCATTACGGCTGTGTGGGTTCGAGTCCCACTTCGGGTACCCTCTTCGGCTCTGACTCCTACGAGTCAGAGCCGAAATTGTTTATTTAACTTTAGTAGGGACATGCCAAAGCGACCTGAAGAGAGCGACGGCATGTATAATACGTCTACAACAGTTACATCACCTGACAAAATTTTCTTACCTTTGCCTTATAATTAAAACCCGCTAACCCCATGAACTATCAATATCACCCCGTCGGCACATGCAGCCGACTCATAAACTTTGAAATAAACGAAGACGGCACAATCGGCGACGTGTCATTTGTCGGCGGTTGCCACGGCAATCTGCAGGGCATTGCAGCACTCTTGCGCGGCATGAAAGCCGAGGAGGCTATAACACGGCTGAAAGGAATACGCTGCGGAGCCAAACCGACATCATGTCCCGACCAGCTCGCATGCGCACTAAAACAAGCGCAAAACTCATAAGTAAAATAAAGTCAAAGCTTTTTTAAGACACTTTTAAGTCTAAATAATAGCTTTGCGAAAAAAATTTTATATCTTTGAGTCCGTGTAAGGTCTATAAGCCATACGACCTTAATATTAAGGGACTAAAAACACAAACTAACCAATAATCAATATCATACTTATCATGAAACCCTACGTACTCGGAATCGACATCGGCGGTACAAACACTGTAATAGGTATCGTCGACGCACGCGGCTCGGTCATCGCCAGTGACTCTATCAAAACAGCAAAGCACAGTAAACTCGAAGACTACATCGACGAATTATACACGACAGCATCACGGCTGATCGAAAACAACGACGCCACAGACAAAATCCACGGCATCGGCATCGGCGCTCCCAACGCCAACTATTACACCGGCATCATCGAGCAGGGCGTGAATCTGCCATGGCCGACTCCGATACCCTTGGCTCGCCTCGTCAGCGAAAAATTCGGCATCCCCGTAGCCATTACAAACGACGCCAACGCCGCAGCAATCGGCGAAATGACCTATGGCGCGGCACGCGGTCTCAAAGATTTCATCATGATTACACTCGGCACAGGCGTCGGCTCAGGCATCGTCATCAACGGACAGATGGTATACGGCCATGACGGATTTGCAGGCGAGTTGGGACATGTGATTGTCAAACGCAACAACGGACGCCTCTGCGGATGCGGACGCACGGGTTGCCTCGAGGCTTACTGCTCGGCAACCGGCGTGGCACGCACGGCTCGCGAATTCCTCGAAATACGCAACGAGCCCTCTTCGCTGCGCAATCTGCCCATCGAGGATATCACATCAAAAGACGTCTATGACGCAGCAATAAACGGTGACAACCTTGCAAAAGACGTCTTTGAATACACCGGCAAAATACTCGGCGAGGCAATGGCTGACATGACTGTATTCTCGTCGCCCGAGGCATTCATCCTCTTCGGAGGTCTTGCCAAATCAGGAGAGTTGCTCCTCAAACCCCTGCGCAACGCCATGGACAAAAACATGCTCGGAGTCTTCAAAGGCAAGCCCAAAGTAATGCTGAGCGAGCTCAAAGAGGCCGACGCCGCAGTGCTCGGCGCATCAGCTCTCGGCTGGGAGGCAAAACCTCTGCAGCCCGCACAGGCCGCTCCCGCAGCACCCGCACAGCCCGTAGCTCCGGCTGCCCCTCAGGTTTAAACAATTAAAACATATACGGAATGGACACAATGACACCTCCACGCAAACCGATGAGTTATCAGGAAGCTATCAAATCAGGCTTCAAAAACTACTGCGTCTTCACCGGACGCGCCGGACTCGCCGAGTTCTGGTGGTTTCAGCTCTTCGTTTTCTTAGTCGGATTAGTATTAGTAATTGCGCAGAAAACCACAGGCATGTATGCCTTTGACATCCTGTCATCCTTATTCGGACTCGCCACACTGCTCCCGCAACTCGGTCTGATTTGGCGTCGTCTGCATGACACAGGCCGTGCCGGCGGATGGTTTTTCCTCGTTTTTATTCCCATTGTCGGCATCATCGTCCTCATCTGGTGGTGGCTACAGCCGAGTGAGCAGGGACCCAACCGTTTCGGTGACCCCGCCTGAATAAACTGATTACCCTATTAAAATCCACGGGGGATAGCCGGCCAACAGACTATCCCCCGTCATTATAACCAAGCCAATCATGTCTGAAGAAATCTCTACCTTAGCCCTCAATGCCGAGGCTCTCGCTGAAGGCGAGAATCTGCCGCACGCCGACTACCGCGACGGAGACATTGCCATATTCAACGACTTCAGCTTTCTGCCACGTTACTGTAATTCGCTCCGCATCAACGTTTTTGCACTGATGATATGTATGGACGGGGCCATGCAGGTAGAGATTAACTCAAAAAGACATAACGTCGTCGCACGCCAGTGTCTGATAGGTCGCCCCAACGACGTAATTGCAAATTGCTATAAGAGCTCCGATTTCAAGGGCAAAGCAATCCTGCTCGCGCCTCAGTTGGTCTCGGAGTGTATCTCGGATAACGAACGCTGGTCGACAATGCTGAGCCTGTTCGACAACCCTACCGTAACCATCAGTCCCGAGCGCATACATGTCTATGAAATGTATAGCAAACTGCTGCTGACAAAATTATGCCTCGAAGAAGGACACAGCGACGCATACAGCCGACGCAGCATCTGTGCGCTTGTGCGTGCGGCCTTCTATGATATTATATCGGATATGGACGGTAGCCAAGGCGTCGCGCCCAAAGCTATCGTCAGCCGCTCGGAGATACTCTTCAGGCGCTTTATCGATTTGCTTGAAAATTCGGCTGTGCCCGAGCGCTCGGTTTCTGCCTATGCCTCAAGATTATGCGTCACTCCTAAATACCTCTCGGCCGCATGCAAGGACTTTTCGGGTGAGACGGCGACCGAATGGATCAGCCGTTCGGTTAATTCGTCAATAAGGCATGAACTGAAGTACAGCAGCCTTTCGATAAAAGAAATAGCCATAAAACTCGGATTTGACAACCTGTCGTTTTTCGGCAAATATGTCAGAGCCAAATTCGGGCAGTCACCGCGTGCGCTGAGACTAAGTCTGCGCTCGTCTGAAAGTGACAAGACGATTAAAGATAAAGTTTGAAAGCGTGTAGACCACACATCCCAATATCGTCGCCACACCGTAGCCCGATATCACGAAGCCCGAAAGCCGGAATTGCAACTGACCGAGCGAAGTAGTGTTGAGCGCCACGACTGCGGAAAGCTGCAACGCATAACATATAGCAAATCCTATAAAGAATTTCAATCCTTCGGCAAGCAGACGCCCCTCTGACCGGAATACCCACTGACGGTTCCATAAAAACGAGTTGACGACACCGGCCACATAGCCTATGGCGTTTGACACATACTCGTTGACGCCGAAGAGTGACTTACAGATAAAAATCGTGCAAAGAGTCACAAGCGTGTTGAGCGCCCCCACGAGACAATATCTGATAAACCGCAGCGTCTCGGCCCGTTTGCTTATGCCGCTCAGTCTGTCCATGATTTATTCGGGCAGGCTGTCTTTATCGACCTTGAGAATCGGCAGAGACCACCCGTAGTGCACCGCAAGCACCCTCAGACCTACAATCACCACCGCACACGCCGACTGAGGCAGCCACAGCGGCGCGCCCGTAAGCTGCACCAAGTAGTAGACCAAGCCTCCGGCGAGGCAGGCTGTAGCGTAGATATCCTTACGGAAGAACAGAGGCTCGTCATTGATGAGGATGTCACGGATAATGCCGCCGAACGAGCCTGTGATGATGCCCATCACTATCGCCACCCACATCGGATAGCCCACGGCTAAGGTCTTCTGTATGCCGACGACGACAAACAACGCAAGACCGATGGCGTCGAAGATAAAAAGCGTACGCATGCCCTTGACAAGAAACTGGCGGAAGATAATCACGGCTATCAGAGCTATGCCCGTGACGCCGAGATATCTGAACGAGAGCATCCAGAAAACCGGCACATCCAAGAGCACATCGCGCATCGTGCCGCCACCGATAGCCGTCACCAATCCGACAACGTACGCTCCGAACCAGTCAAAACGCTTTGCCGCAGCCAGACGGATGCCTGATATTGCGAATGCAATCGTGCCGAGAAGCTCGATAACGACAATAAACGTCTGGTCGGCTGTAAATTGATTCATAAACGCTTATTTATTTGCAGTCTCTGCTGTTTTGGCGGCTTTTATAGCACGCCCGTAATACCGGCAAAGGTCTTTCAGCCCGCACTCGCCGCATAGAGGCTTGCGAGCCTTGCAGACATATCGGCCGTGGAGTATCAGCCAATGGTGTGCACGCGGTATTTTCTCCTCCGGAATATTTTTGACCAACTGCCGTTCGGTATCCAATGGCGTTTTGCTGCCCGTGGTGAGGCCGATGCGGTCAGCCACACGGAAGACGTGTGTGTCGACAGCCATGGCCGGGCGGTTAAAGATTACCGAGAGTATGACATTGGCAGTCTTTCGCCCGACGCCCGGCAGTGCGAGCAACTCGTCCATATCCTCGGGCACCTCGCCGCCATGACGCTCGACGAGAGCCTGCGCCATGCCTATTAACGAGCGTGTCTTGTTGTTCGGATATGAGACCGAGCGTATAAGGTCAAACACCTCGTCAGGATCGGCGGCGGCAAGCTTGGCTGCCGTCGGATAACGCTCGAAGAGCGCCGGCGTGACCATGTTGATACGTTTGTCAGTGCACTGAGCCGACAATATAACAGCAACCAGCAGCTGAAACGGGTTGTCATAATGCAACTCGGTCTCCGCAAACGGCATCTCACGCTCAAAACGCTCGATGACACGGCTGTAGCGTTCGGCCTTTTTCATCATCAGAAGCAATGCCCCGATTAATGCGCCGAGGTAAATTCCTCGAGGAAGCGGGTGTCGTTCTCAGAGAACATGCGCAGGTCTTTGACCTGATACTTGAGATTGGTGATGCGCTCTATGCCCATGCCAAGTGCGAAGCCGGTGTATTTCTTAGAGTCTATACCACAGGCCTCCAATACATTGGGGTCGACCATGCCGCAGCCGAGTATCTCGACCCAGCCGGTATGCTTGCAGAACGAACAGCCTTTGCCGCCGCAGAGATTACAACTGATATCCATCTCGGCCGAAGGCTCGGTGAAGGGGAAGTAGCTCGGGCGCAGTCTGATTTTAGTCTCGGGGCCGAACATCTCACGGGCGAAGTACAGGAGCGTCTGGCGCAGGTCGGCGTATGTGACGTTGCGGTCTACATAGAGAGCCTCGACCTGATGGAAGAAACAGTGCGCACGTGCCGAGATGGCCTCGTTGCGGTAGACGCGTCCCGGGCAGATGATACGGATAGGAGGCTCGGTCTTCTCCATCACGCGCGACTGCACCGACGAAGTGTGCGAACGCAGCAGCACATCAGGCATACGGTTGATGAAGAACGTGTCCTGCATGTCACGCGCCGGATGGTCTGCACCGAAGTTGAGCGATGAGAAGACATGCCAGTCATCCTCTATCTCGGGACCTTCGGCAATAGTGAAGCCTAAGCGGCGGAAGATTGCTATAATTTCTTCGCGCACCAACGACAACGGATGGCGTGTGCCTAATTTTACGGGCGAGGGAGTGCGGGTGAGGTCAAGACCGCTGAAGTCATCCGACTTATTTTCAAGCGACTCACGGAGTCTGTTGATGCGCTCTGTCGCGAAATTCTTAAGCTCGTTAACAGCCTGACCTATTTCTCGCTTACTCTCGGCCGGCACCGAACGAAAATCATTCATCAGCAGCGAAATTTCGCCTTTTTTGCTGAGATAACGTATGCGGAGGGCTTCGACCTGCTCGGCATTATCAGCCGTAAGCGTCTCAATTTCAGCCCGTAATTGTTTGATTTTGTCTAACATTGCCTTGTTGGTGTATTTAATGGGGCAAATTTAGCAAAATTTTCCCTAAACGACAACAACACTTCATCTCCACTACCGCGACAAAAAAATGTAACGTCAACTTTATACACCCCATTTTGCTAACCACGGCACCTATCTCGGAGAGATAGATATGCGGCACGACAGGGCCGCTTTCAGCCCCAAATTAAGCGTGACAGCGCGTATTTGGGGTAAACAAGGACACCAACAAAATTTTTCTCGGAAAGAATAAACTTTGCCACGAACTCTATTTGTCGACGGGATAGTGGCGGGTGAAGAATTTTTCGTGTGAGATGACCACGGTCAGACAGTAGGAAACAACAGAGACTATCAGCAGCGGCAGAAAATAGCCGTAACCGTTACTCATCTCGGATGTAAGGAAGAAAGCCATCAGCGGAGCACGGATTGCGCCGGCCATCACACCGGCCATGCCGATATAGGCGAAGGCCGCGGCGTCGAGCCCGAGGTCGAAAGCCGCGTTAAGTGTCGTGGCAAAAAACAGTCCGGCGATACAGCCTGCAAAAAGTGTCGGCGCAAAATCGCCGGCCACGCCTCCGGCGCTGTTGCTCGCCGACGTGGCGAAACATTTGACTGCAAGTATGCCTGCGAGCAACAGGGGCAGCGTCCAGCGGCCGATGTGTACGCCGTAAAAGACCGACCCGTCGAAAAGCGCCTGAAAATCGGCATTTATGATGCGGCCCATCGCCTGATAGCCTTCGCCGTAAAGTGTCGGAAACAGAAATACGGTGACCGCAAGTACTATGCCGCCGGCAATGTTTTCGACCCACGGATTTTTAATGCGCCCATAGACACGGCGCATACGATGCATAACCCGTGAATAGTAAACCGAGTAGAGCGCACAGAACACACCGAGAAGCAGCGACCACGGTATCATCTCGCCGACAAACTGCGGAGCATGCGTCCACGGCAAATCCATTGTGAATCCCGAAAAGACATAGGCTGTCGTCGAGGCACACACAGCCGCCGCTACAAGGGCGATGACAGCAGGTGTGCTCATGGCCATGCCGAGCACCTCGAGCGTAAAAAGAACGCCACCGATCGGCGCCTTGAATATACCTGCGATACCGGCTCCGGCCCCACAACCGACAAGCAACATCAGAGTCGTGCGGTCGACGCCGAATACACGGCCTATGTTCGAGCCTATAGCCGCGCCGGCGTATGCAATAGGACCCTCCGAGCCCGCCGAGCCTCCGAAGCCGAGCGTCAGCGTGCTTGCGATAATCGGGCCATAGGTAAGTTTCGGCCCGAGATGAGAGTTGCCGGTGGCAATGTCTCGCGACAGACGCTCTACGCCGTGCGTGAGACCCGTGCGTATTATATAGCGCTGATAGACTCCGGCGAGTACGATACCCACTACAGGCACCACAAGCAGAAAGGCGTTTGACGTCGACGAGTCAAACATCACTGTCACGCCACGTGACACCCATGCGATTGCCTCTTTCAAGACAAATGCCGCCGCCCCGACAGTAACGCCAATCACTGAGGCTATGACTATGAGCCTGATATTTGACGGCAATCCACCCCATAACAAAGATTTTGGAGCTTGAGATGGCTGATCCGCCGTGCATTGTCCGTTCATAATGCGTTTAATTTATTAATAAAAACACATTAAGCCGCCGGGCTGTTTATTAGAATATTTCCTAAATTTGCAATAAATCTGACTCGTAATGGCTAAACAGATTAAAACCAATGCCGCCCGGCTGCTTGACCGCGCAGGCATAAAATATGAACTTATCCCCTACGAGGTCGACCCTGACGACCTCGCCGCAACACATGTGGCCGAGCAGCTTGGCGAAGATATTGCCCTCGTCTACAAGACTCTGGTGCTTCACGGCGACCGCACGGGCCACTTTGTCTGCGTCATCCCCGGCGACCGCGAGGTTGACCTCAAGAAAGCCGCCAAGGTCTCCGGAAATAAAAAGGCCGAAATGATTGCGATGAAAGACCTTCTCGCCGTCACGGGCTACATACGCGGAGGTTGCTCGCCGATAGGCATGAAAAAACCGTTTCCGATTTTCATACAGCAGGACGCCCTCAGCCATGACCGCATTTATGTCAGCGCCGGTCAGCGCGGTCTGCAGATTGCCATCGCGCCCGAACAATTGACAGACTTCACGGGCGCAACGGCCTGCGACATCATAAACGACGGACAATGAACACATTCGGACAAATATACCGCCTTACAAGTTTCGGCGAGAGTCACGGCCCGGCCGTGGGCGGAGTAATCGACGGCATGCCGGCCGGAGTGACAATCGACCCTGACGCCGTGCAGCACGAACTTGACCGCCGCCGGCCCGGTCAGTCAGACATCGTCACCGCACGCCGCGAGTCAGACCGCGTTGAGATACTCTCGGGCGTATTCGAGGGTCGCACGCTCGGCACCCCCATCGGCTTCATCGTCCGCAACTCTGACAGCCACAGCGACGACTATGAAAACCTGCGCCACGTCTATCGCCCGTCGCACGCCGACTATACCTATAGCGCCAAGTACGGTCTGCGCGACCATCGCGGAGGCGGACGCTCGTCGGCCCGAGAGACTGTGACGCGTGTCGTCGGCGGAGCCTTTGCCCGTCAGGCACTCGCCGGTCTCGGTGTCAGCATACAAGCCTACACCTCGGCTGTCGGCACGGTCACGCTTGATGTGCCCGCCGACCGTCTCGACCTGAGCCTGACCGAGAGCAACGCCGTGCGCTGTCCCGACCCCGTCACAGCCGCCGAAATGGAGCGACTCATCAAGGCCGTAAAAGCCGAGGGCGACACAGTCGGAGGCATAGTCACCTGCGTCATCGACGGCGTGCCGGCAGGATTGGGCGAGCCGGTCTTCGGCAAGCTCCACGCCCGTTTGGCTGAAGCCATGATGAGCATAAACGCCGCCAAAGGCTTTGACTACGGCATGGGCTTTGACGGCGCGGCGATGCGCGGCAGCGAGGTCAACGACATCTTCGAGCCGACGGCCGACGGTCGCATCACGACCCGCACCAACCACTCGGGAGGCATACAGGGCGGCATCTCAAACGGCTCACGCATCACCATGCGCGTTGCTTTCAAGCCTGTGGCTACGCTGCTTCGCGAGACTGAGACCGTCGACGACGAGGGCCGCAAGACCGTGCTGAAAATGCGCGGCCGTCACGACCCCTGCGTCGTGCCCCGCGCTGTGCCAATAGTCGAGGCCATGGCCGCAATGACCATTTTAGACGCCGTGCTGCTTTCAAAGACCGTCCGTCTCTGAGGTCTATGAATCGACATTACAAGGACTACGCCACGTATCTCGCGGAGCGCTTTGACGGAAAGGTACAGAAACTGACCGTCGACGCCGGATTCACCTGCCCCAACCGCGACGGCACACTCGGTCGCGGCGGTTGCATCTACTGTAACAACCGCTCGTTCTCGCCTGTCGAAGCCGGCGGTAACGACATCGAGCGACAATTGGAGAAAGCCAAACGCTTTTTCAGCCGCAAGTATCCGCATATGCGCTATTTGGCCTATTTCCAGTCATATACAAACACATACGGCGAGACTGTCGACCGCCTCGAGGCACTCTACCGCCGCGCTCTCGCCGTCGACGGAGTCATCGCCCTGATTATAGGCACAAGGCCCGACTGCATGCCCGACGAACTCTTGGAGCGCCTCGCCCGAATCAACCGCACCCGCCGCGTAATCATCGAGTACGGCGCCGAAACGAGCCACGACTCCACCCTGCGCGCCATCAACCGCTGCCATGACAGCGCCTGCACGGCCGACGCAGTCAGACGCACCAAAGCCGCCGGACTCGATACGGGCGTTCACCTTATCCTCGGTCTGCCGGGCGAGACCGAGGCGATGATGCTTGAGACCGTCGACTTCATCAACTCCCTGCCCGTCGATACGGTCAAATTCCACCAGCTGCAGGTCATCAAGGGCACGCGCCTCGCGGCCGACATAGCTGCCGGACGCATCAGCTACACGCCCCCGACCGTCAACGAGTACGTCGATTTATGCACGAAAATAGTGCGCCGTCTCCGTCGCGACATCGCCATCGAGCGCTTTGTCTCGCAATCACCCTCCGAACTTCTGATTGCCCCACGCTGGGGCCTCAAAAACTACCAGTTCACCGCCATCCTTAACAAACGCTTGGATGCCGAGTTCTAAGAAGTGAACTTAGAATTTGACTCTTTACTCAGTACAGAGAATCAGGTCAAAAATAACCCAACCAATTATAGCGGAAACAAAAATTATTAAGATATTACGTAACGGCTTCGACTTGATTATTTGGAACTTATCGCAAATCCAAGACAGGAAGAGGGCTATCAGTCCTATTGTTACATAAACATACCAGTGCGCTATCATAACGAAATATATTTTGAAGTTTTTCTTATTAGACGCAAGTAAAAATAAATAATTACAGCTTAGCGAGGAAAATTGTAGGCGCCCATATTATGGAGAAATTGTGTGAGTATCCCGGAGGGATTAAATGCGGCTGTAAGCCGCTCTCTATTTCTGCCGGAAGCGCCGTCAGGCGCGGCAGAGCTGCAGCGCAGCTCCGTATGTGAGGCCACGGTAAGCAGGCTGTAGGCCTGCGCAACCGTGGTATATATTACCATTCCAAACATAGCGCGCTGTAGGTGCGCCGCTTTAACAGACAATGTTTTAACGCATGCGTCACCCCTACAGGGTGAATGATGTTTTTTGATTCTATTACCTATGACTACGCAGACCTGACGGCCTGCTTGTCATAGGCTAACATGCTCTCGCCGCTACGCGGCTACGACCGCTAACGCGGACGTAATGTTTACCTTCTGAGTTCCAAGCGGAGGTAGCGGCGGGTGATGGGGATGACGGAGAAATGGCGGGAGGCCCTGCGGCCCACGACCCACAGGATAACATCATCGCGCGTCAGCACCCGGACCGAACGCCTTGCCTCCTCATCGCCAGCTAAATAAATACGCATAAACAAATCCGCAGATTTTTACGTTATATTTTTGAAATTGCAGAAAAAGGTATTACCTTTGCATTAGAAAAATATCCTGTCGTGACTGAACGGCTACGTGAAAAGTGCGTAGCTCACAAGTGTAGGTTACGCAGGACTATTTTTTTGCCCTTTTGGTTCGAGTAAGGTTGCGCGTGTGATGTTTCGGCTTGAAGCTCCAATGCCTATAAATCTGAAACCAACGGTCACTATCTTCTTTTATCGGTGTACTTATACCAATGTTGAAATCCGGGTATATCTCTCGGATTTTTGTATTTATATACTTATAAAGCTTTAGTTTTAGTATGGTTCTTTTCCCGGGTCTTTCCTCTCCGTCAGACTTCAATTTATCCTTTTCGTTCAATTTGAAACATATCGCACCGAGTATTACATCCATAAATTGCAACGGCAAGTGAGTTTTAGAATCGACCTCAGAAATACCTTTTTCGACAAAATGCACTCCCTTGGCCTTGAAGTCACAATCGTTATTCAGACAATAAAGATGTGCAACGAAATTCTTTTTATCTTCTTGGTTCAAAGGTATTTCGTCGAGATATAGGCGAACACCCTCCTTATCATCCGCAAAGACGAGACCAAAAGCATATTTTATAAACTGATAGTATAAAATCGGATATTCTTCTTTACGTTTTTCGGCTGTAAGGTCAGGTTCATATTGATTATGTCGGAAGAATATCCTGATTTTCAATAGGCCTTCCTTGCCCATTTCAAACAATTCATCAACAAGACGTATGTATTTGTCGAAATGAAAAGCATTGACTTTCTGCCATTTGATTTCATCTTGGATATTCAGCTCTTTTTTAATGGCTTCCATGCGTTGTAATACAATCTCTCTGTATTGAGATTGCACCAGTATTCCTCCATAAAAATTGGAGTAAAACGTTCCGTGTTTATCGCTTTCATCGAGCCAAATATGTATCATATCAAAATTTACCTTATCTCAAATTGTAAATTTGCAAAAAAACATGAAGTTCGCCGTATTCCAAGCATTTACCTTCTGAGTTCCAAGCGGAGGTAGCGGCGGGTGGCGGGGGTTACGGGAAAATGG
>DXYS01000060.1 GCA_019415705.1 Bacteroidales bacterium
ACAAAGAACTAATGCCACAGCGCACGAACAGTGGAGAAACGCCGTCCACAGCCGCGGGTGCCCGCAAGGGCTTATAAGATTTGGCCGCCCGCGCCTACCACCGGTTGCCCTGTCGCAAGGGCCGCGCGCACAATTTCAAAACCTCTAAAATCCAAGAATATGAAAGCTATTTACAATTGGCGCTACTACGTGATGACGGCTCTCTTTGCCGTCGGTATGCTTTGCCTTATGGCTGCCTGCGGCGAGCCTTCACAGAACATGAGCACCGCCAAACTCACCGCTATCTCGTGGGGCTACTTCGCTGCCTCAATGGGCTGCTTTTACACCCTGCACCGTCTGACGCGCCGATGGGACGCCGAGGGCTCAATACCTGAAATCTCTAATCTAAAATCATAATGCACGAGCTTGGTATAGACATCGAGACCTACAGCAGACACGACCTATCAAAGTGTGGCGCCTACAAGTATGTCGAGGCTGATGACTTCACCATCCTGTTGTTCGCCTACTGCATAGACAACGGTCCGGTGAAGTGCATAGACTTGGCGCAGGGCGAGGCTCTGCCCGACGACATACGCTGGGCCATCTCAGACCCCGCCGTGGTCAAGACAGCGTGGAACGCAGCATTTGAGCGCATCTGCCTGAGCCGCTATCTCGGCTTGGACAGACCGCTTGACCCTGCGCAGTGGCGATGCACGATGGTGCGCGCAGCACGCATGGGCTTACCGTTAGCATTGGGTCAGTGTGCCGAGGTGCTTAAACTGGCAGATGGCAAAATGATTGAAGGCAAGGCGCTGATCAGGTTTTTCTCGGTGCCGGGACGCAACGGTGTGCGACACCTGCCGTCGGCCGCGCCTGACAAATGGGAGACCTTCAAAAGATACTGCATCCGTGATGTCGAGGTCGAGCAGCAGCTCTTGTCTAAGGTGCGTCGCTTGGAGCCGGTCGAGTTCGACGAGCAGCTCTATGTCGCCGATCAGGAGATCAACGACCGCGGCGTGCTGATAGACCGCGAGCTCGTCGACGCCGCCGCCCGCTTTGACGCGGAGTATAAGGCCGAGCTACTCAAGGAGGCGCAACGCCTCACCGGCATGGATAATCCCAACAGCGCCGCGCAGATCAAGGAGTATCTAAAGCGCCGCACAGGCTTGGCCTTTGCAAGCATCAACAAGTCTAACCTCAACGACATCGACGAGGCTCTGAAATACTGGCCCGACGCGCGCCGGGTTATGGGGCTGCGCCGCGAGATGGCCAAGACATCTAACAAGAAGTATGAGGCCATGCAGGCATGTGTCTGCGACGACGGCCGCATACACGGCCTGCTGCAATTCTACGGAGCTGCGCGCACAGGGCGCTGGGCCGGGCGTCTCGTGCAGGTGCAAAACCTGCCGCAAAACCATCTCGCCGATTTGGACTATGCCCGTGAGCTCGTCAAAGCGGGCGATCTTGAGGATTTTGAGATGAACTATGCCGATGTCACACAAGTGCTGAGCGAGCTTATACGCACGGCGTTTATAGCCTCCACGGGGCATACGCTGCACGTCTGCGACTTCTCTGCCATAGAGGCGCGTGTCATCGCATGGCTCGCCGGTGAAAAGTGGGTTTTAGACGTTTTCCGCAGCGGAGGTGACATCTACTGTGCCACTGCATCGCAGATGTTCGGCGTGCCTGTCGAGAAGCACGGCCGCAACGCCCATCTGCGCCAGAAAGGCAAAATCTCGGTACTCGCCTTAGGCTACGGGGGCGGCATCGCTGCCTTGGAGGCTATGGGCGGCTCGCGCTTAGGCCTCACCGAGCAGGAGGAGCGCGAGACCGTTAAGCTATGGCGCAATGCCAACAAGAGCATCGTCAAATTCTGGTCGACCATCGAGACGGCCGCCCTGCGGGCCATCCGCACCGGCGACACCCTGACAATCAATCAGGGTGTCAAGGTAGGCTACCGTTGGGGGATGCTGCTTATAACACTGCCGTCGGGTCGCACGCTCTGCTACCCTCGTGCCCGCTTAGGCGTGGAGTATGGCGACGGTTGGCGCGGCGACCATGATGTCATCGAGTACGAGGGGCTCAATCAGACGACCAAAAAGTGGGAGACCAACCGCACCTATGGCGGCAAGCTCACCGAGAACGTGGTGCAGGCTATTGCCCGTGACATCCTCGGCGTGGTAATACTACGCGCCCGCGCCGCAGGGCTGCCGATAGTCTTTCACGTCCACGACGAGATTATTGTCGACGCACCCGCCGACCGGTCATTGGCCGAAGTCGAGGCACTTTTCAGCGAGCCGATAGACTGGTGCCGCGACCTGCCCCTCAAAGGCGCCGGCTACAACACACCTTATTACCTAAAAGATTAATCAATCACATTATGAAGAAAAAGAAGAAATCACCCGAAGGCAAGTTGTTTGCTTTCACTGCGCTCGACGAGCGATGTATGAAGAACGCCATCTGGCGTGCAAAGAAATTTATGCAAAATTTCGGCAAGGGCAGCAAGGAGGTGAATAACAAACAATTACAAGTGTAAGATAAGAAATGAAAGAATGCAGATACTACAAAGACGGTAAATGTGAGTTAGAGAAGATGCGACCGCAGAACTCCTATGCTAAAAATTCTATCGCAATGAGGATAGGGGTAAATTTCGGTTGTGAGCATACTCTCAAATCCCTCTTTCCCGAAATTGCAAAGAAGGTGGAGGAATGAAATACAAAGACGGTGTGGCGGTGAAAATCGTAATTTACACTGGATGTCTCGCCGATGAAACTATCTATTATCGATACGACATGCCGATGCGCATCGTGGAGAAGTGGAAATGGTATTTTGAATATCTCGCTGCTATCGTCAAGCAAGCCAACCCCCGCCGAAAGGTTGAGCTTACAATCTGCGCACAGCAGGACTGCCTTTGCGGAAGTGAATACATAAGCGAGCGTACAAAGAACCTGCTCCGCTCCAAGAACATCAAGCTTAAAAAGTTACGCATGGGCGAGATTGAGGATGACCTATTCAGCATGGCAAAAGCTGACAACGATGCCAAAATCGAATCAGTCAGACGCGAGATTGAGGCTCTTGAACGCGGCGAGTTTAACTACTATGTGCCACCAACTTATATCAATAAAATCAAATCGTATATAAAATGACACAAACCGAATACGAACAGAAGAAGCGCGAGTGCTGGGAGACCTTTCTCCGACTTGGTGGAGGTGAAGAAGAAATTGGCAAGAAATCAGCCTTCGACTTTGCCTTTGATAGAAGCCACGCCCTCAGCAGGCAGGAGAAGGACGCGGACACCGTGATTCAAGGATGGGTGGCGAGAGATAAAAACGGAGATTTATTCATGTATAGCACAAAGCCTGAATGGGATCGACTTACAGGCATGTGGTATGGTGAAAGAGCTCTAATCACCCCAAGCAACGACCTATTTCTCGACCTCACGTGGGATTCAGACCCCGAACCAGTAGAAATCATCATCAAAAGAAAGAAGAAATGATAATGAACAAGACTGCCCAAAACCTCACATGGAATTGTTTGCCGTTGGAGGTCAAAAAGGAAGTGAAGCGACAATATCAAATCGCAATCAACGCCAAAGAGTATTATACCGAATGTACATTAGAGTATCTTTTCGGCATCGACAACCTCACCTCTGACGCGGAGGGAGAGGAAATGTTGATGGTGAGCCGAAAGGAAGTACAAGAGGCTTATAAGACCTCAAAAGAGATTGTGAACAACGAGCAGTACGGCACTTGCCAATACTCTATGCACACTCAAATAATGTGCGTTTTGGAGAATCTCTTCGGCACCAAATGCCTACCGGATGGTAACGAAGATAACTTCGCGACCAAAGAGTCGAACCCATTCAAGTATAGTGTCGGTCAGAAAGTAATACTGCACTTTTACGGCGGTGAGGTATCAACAATAACCGAGGCTTTCAACGACGGCGGAGTGTGGAATAAATACAAAGTCAAGATGCTACCTACTCGCGTATGGAATGAGAATGAACTTGACCCATACGAAGAGCCGAAGCCAGCCGAGCCGAAGTTCAAGGTGGGCGACAAGGTAAAGTATAAAGGCAGAGTAAAAGTAGTTATATCTGAAATGATGCCTAACAGATATTATCGGATTGCTCTTCCAAACAATCAAAGTCCTATTTGTAAACACGAATCCGACCTCGAACCATACACCGAGCCAATCTTACAACCATCCTCTCAGGTTAAGGAAACTAAGGCAAGTGTCGAAACTGGTGACAACCTTTTTGGGCAGCACTTCGAAGCCACCTCGATTGCAACTCACGGCAAGACCGAAAACCATATTGCTGACGCCGGCAAAATGATGCGGCTGAATATAGCGGCAATGATAACAGCGAGCATCTGCAGCAGTGACACGATTGCAAAGCAATTTAACTCTATAGAGCATGTTGTCAGGAGGGCTCTCGATATTGCGGACACTCTAATTGCCGAGGCGGAGAAGGGAGGGGACAAATGAGACCTATTAAGTTCAGAGGCAAGCGCCTCGACAATGGGGTGTGGATTTATGGCTCTCTCGACTTGACCGATGAAAGGCCCACAATTTCATGGCTCCACACTGATGAAGACGATGAGAAGGTTCCGTGGTTTGCCCATGTGAAAGCCGACACCGTGGGACAATTCACGGGCTTGCACGACAAGAACGGCAAGGAGATTTATGAGGGCGATATAATCGAAATAACGGACCCAAACACAAACGAGAAGTACATCTCGACAGTGATATGGAGTCGGAAAGGATATTATGCCGCGAAAATGGAAAATAATGGGAATATAACTCTTGGTTATGTTGACAAATCTCAAATCCGCATTATAGGCAACCTCTTCGACAACCCCGAGCTATTAAAGCAAATAAATTTACCATAATGACTATTAAGCACAACTTTGACTTGGACATAGCCACGGCGCACAGTCGGCTATCCAAGAAGTGGCAAAATAAGACGTGGAAGTGGAGCGAAATATTAGAGCTCTGCGCCGAGCCGAAGCGCACAGGCGAGACCGTGGCCGAATACCGGCGCATGAGTCGCGAGGAGCAAAGCGGCATCAAGGATGTCGGAGGCTTCGTCGCAGGCTACCTCTCGGGCGGTGTGCGCAAGGCGGCCAACGTGCTTTACCGTACTGCGGTCACTCTCGATCTCGACTATGCCACCGGTGACGTCTGGGACGACTTCACCATGAACTTCGGATGCGCGGCGATGCTTTACAGCACGCACTCACACACGCCCGACAAGCCACGTCTGCGCCTCGTGCTGCCTGCATCCCGTCAGATGACACCGGCAGAGTATGAGCCCGTCTGCCGCTACTGGACGTCGCGCATAGGCATCGAGCTCTTTGACCAAACGACATATGACCTCAACCGCCTGATGTACTGGCCATCGGTCAGCAAGGACGGTGAGTATATATTCGAGTTTCAGGACGGCGAGGCCTTCGACGTCGACGCTGTGCTGCAGACTTACAAAGACCCTTTCGACACCTCTCAGTGGCCGCTGTCGAGCCGCGAGCGCAGCGCGGTCACTCACAAGATCAAGAAGGCCGGCGACCCCACCGACAAGCCCGGTCTGATTGGCGCCTTCTGCCGCACTTACGCCATCGAGGATGCCATCGAGAAGTTTCTGCCCGACGTCTATGAAAAGACGGCCGTCGATGGGCGCTACACTTATCGCGCCGGCAGCGTAGCCGGGGGCTTGGTGACCTATGAGGGCAAGTTTGCCTATTCGCACCATGACACGGACCCGGCGAGCAAGCAGCTCTGCAACGCCTTTGACCTCGTGCGCATACATCTTTTCGGCGCACAGGACGAAGGCAGCCAAGCGACCGACATCACACGTCAGCCGTCATACACGGCTATGCAGGACTTTGTGTCGGCCGACAAGGAGGTCCGCATCCTGATGACACGCGAGAGGCTTGCCGAGGCCAACAGCGACTTCGCCGGCATAGACATGACGCAGACAACCGATGACACTGTTGAGACCGATGATGACTGGCTCGGCCGCTTGGAGTATGACCGCAAAGGCTCTCTCAAGAGCACCATCAACAACATCTCGGCAATCATCGAGAATGACCCGGGGCTAAAAGGTCATCTCTACTTGGATCTGCTGCGCAACAACATCATGGTCGTCGGCGGTCTGCCATGGGACGCGGAGGCAACGGCATGGGGCAACCGCGATGATGCCAACCTGCGCGGATGGCTCGAAAAGTCATACAACGTCTTCGGCAAGGATAAGGTCAAAGACGCCTTGGATATGGTCATCACCAAGCATCGCC
>DXYS01000061.1 GCA_019415705.1 Bacteroidales bacterium
AATGGCTGATTGTTTTATTGTTGAATTATCGAATTCTTATATCGAACTCACGTTATCTTAGTATTATTCACCGGTTAGCCGTCACTTAATGACGGCGAGGCCGCCTTGGGCTGTCTCTTTGTAGAGCGAGGGGATGTCGTGGCCGGTCTGCTTCATTACCTCGACGATGCGGTCGAAGTCGACGCTGTGACGTCCGTCAGAGAAGGCGGCGTAAAGATTTGCATCCAAGGCGCGGGCGGCGGCATAGGCGTTGCGCTCGATGCAGGGTATCTGCACGAGGCCGCAGACAGGGTCGCAGGTAAGCCCGAGGTGATGCTCGAGGCCCATCTCGGCCGAATACTCTATCTGAGCCGGCGTGCCCCCGAAGAGCTGCGAGGCGGCGGCAGCAGCCATGGCGCACGCCACGCCTACCTCTCCCTGACAGCCCACCTCGGCGCCGCTGACTGAGGCATTGTGCTTGACAACGTTGCCGAACAGTCCGGCTGTGGCGAGTGCACGCAGTATGCGCTGCTCGCTGAAGTTCTTGGAGGTATTGAGGTGATAGAGCACGGCCGGCACAATGCCGCATGAGCCGCATGTCGGAGCAGTGACTATGCGTCCGCCAGAGGCGTTTTCCTCGGAGACGGCAAGCGCATAGGCATAGACGAGTCCGCGGCTCTTGAGCGACGAGTTATAGCCGGCGGCATGGACGTAGTAGCTGACCGCCTTGCGGCGCACACCGAGACCGCCGGGCAGCACGCCCTCGGCCTCGATGCCGCGCTCGACGGCCTCTTTCATCACATGCCAGACCTCGGCAAGATAATCCCATATCTCTTTGCCCTCGGCCATGTCGACATACTCCCAGTAGCTGCGGCCCGTTTTCTCACACCAAGCGAGTATGTCTTTGATGAGGTGCATGTCATAGATTGACTCGCCGCTGACACGCGGTTGCCCCTCCTCGACGATGTCACCGCCACCGATAGAGTAAACGGTCCACTCGTCTTTCTTGGAGCCGTCAGAGGCAAAGGCGCGGAATGTCATGCCGTTAGTGTGAAACGGCTTGACGATGTCGGGGCGCCACACAATATCGGTCTCGGACGCCGGGGCAAGAACGTCTTCGATTGCCTTGTCTGTGAGGTGGCCGCGCCCTGTGGCTGCAAGCGAGCCGTAAAGCGTCACCTCATAGCGCGATGCGCCGGGCGCACGTTCGAGAAAACGTTCGGCCGCCTTGCGCGGACCCATGGTGTGGGAACTTGACGGTCCGTTGCCGATTTTGTAGATTTGTCTGATTGACTCCATTTAGACGATGTTATTTAATTTATTACTATTTTATGCCTTGGCGCGCTGACTGCCGAAGGTCTCGTGTATGTTCCACACAAACAGCGCGCCGACAGCGAGCAGTATGCCCGAGACAACGAGCATCCAGACAGTCTGCGGAGCGCCGTTGTCGCCGATGGGGAAAAGCGACAGCACCCGGCCGCCGACTATGGCAGCGACAATCTGCGGGATGCATATCGTGCAGTTGAACAGGCCGAGATAGGTGCCGATGTGGTCACCCGACAGCGCGTTGGTGAGTATGGTAAACGGCATGGCGAGCATCGCGGCCCATGCACAGCCCATCAGGGCGTAGCTGACACCGAGCAGAGCCGGCGAGTGGATGAACCATACCGAAACAAAGCCGACTGCACCGATAAGCAGGCTGAGCGAGTAAGCAAGACGACGGCGTGTGAACTGTGCGAGCACAACGGCCCACAGCACGGCGGCGATGGCCTGAATGGCGAGGAGCACGCCGTTCCAGTCGCCGGCATCCTGATACTGCTGGCTTGCGGCGTTGAGCACGGTGCGGTAGTTAAGTGTGATAGACTCGGGGCGGTCAACGGAGGGCAGCGCTGATGTCTGTTCCAAAACGTAAGAGCCGTTACCGTCGGCTTTGGCAATATGGGCCATCGTGAGCGATGTGCCGGGGGCGACACGGCTCAGTGCCGAGAATGTGGTGGCCTCACCGGTCACGGTGACAGCCTCACCGTCAATCTCGATGATGTCGCCGGCACGGGCGATAACCTCACCTGTGGCGGCTGTGCGTGCATAACCGCCGACATAGACGGGCTGACCCGAGGCTATTATTGTATCACCTTTGACAACGACGGTCTGCGGTGTCAGCTCACGGCCGTCGACACTTATGCCGCCGAGCGTGACACGACCCTCGCGGATTACAGGACGGTCGCCGTCAAAGAAGTATTTGTCGTTGAATTTCTCACCGTTGACCGTCACACCGGTCACCTCCTCGATAGCGGGAGCGCCGAAGGCATGAGAGGCGATAGCGTCGGTCGAGTATGTCCACATGTAAAGAAAGGCGCCCCAGCAGAAGAACTGCACGATGCCGACGGTCCAGAATACTTTCGGGGCCTTGGCGAGCAAGGCTATCATGTTGGTCTTCTCTTTCTTGCCGTCAGCAGGCTTCTCGTCGAGACCATGGTAGGCACGGTATTCGGCCGGCGGCATCTCCTTGACTTTGGCAAAAGTGTAGATGACGCAGAGCAGCAGCACTGCGGCGCCGATATAGAACGACCATGTGACCGTCTGAGGCACCTCGCCGGCCGGAGCGGTGTTGCTCAGGAACATGGCGAGCACTATCGGGGCGATGTAGCCCACTACAGAGCCGGCGTTGCAGAGGAAACTCTGTATGGCATAAGCCTTGCCCTTCTGCTGCTCGTTGACGACGTCGCCGACAAGCATCTTGAAAGGCTGCATGGCCATATTGATGGATGTATCTAAGAACATGAGCATCACGAGGCCGAAGATAATGGCCTGTGACACACCGAGGCCGAGCGACCCGGCGTTAGGCAGGAAACACATCACGATGATGGCGACCAGAGCGCCGAAAAGCAGATAGGGCAGACGGCGTCCGAGACGGCACCATGTGCGGTCGCTGGCCGAGCCGACGATGGGCTGCACGATAAGACCCATCAGAGGCGGCAATATCCAGAAATAACTCAGGTCGTGGGGGTCGGCTCCGATAGTCGAGAAAATACGGCTCACCTGCGAGCTCTGCAGAGCGTAGGCAATCTGAACGCCGAAAAATCCGAAACTCAGATTCCAGAGTTTCCAAAAGCTTAGATTTGGCTTTTCATTCATGGTAAAATCTCTAAAGTTTATTTTGCTGATAAAGTTTATATATAAGTAAGTATGATAATCAAAAATATAACGTTTACGAGCTCGGCTCATTGTCGCCGGCCATACGCTTTAGGGCGGCGATTTCGTCGGCCCACAGATTTTCGTCTGGCGTTTCGAGGATAAATGGCCGGCCGTCCATACGGCTGTCGGTCATCAGGCGCTCGAAAAATCCGACGCCTATAGCGCCGCGGCCCATCGGGGCATGGCGGTCGATGCGGGAGCCGAGTCCGCGCATAGAGTCGTTGATGTGCATGGCCGACAGGTAGCCGAAACCGACAGTCGACTCAAAGTCGCTCCACGCCTTGTCGTAGCCCTCGGGCGTGGCAAGGTCGTAACCTGCAGCAAAGGCGTGACACGAGTCGACACAGACTCCGACACGCGATTTGTCCTCGACACGGTCGATGATGGCGGCGAGCTGCTCAAAGGTGTAGCCTACGGCAGTCCCCTGCCCCGCTGTGTTTTCCAAGACCGCCTTGACGCCCTCTGTGGCTTCGAGCACACGATTGACCGACGCTGCAATCAGTTCGAGACACTCGTCGACAGACTGCACGCCTAAAGAGGCTCCCGGGTGAAAATTAATCATCGTGATGCCTAATCGCTGACAGCGTCGCATCTCCTCGACAAGTATCTTGCGCGAGAAAGCGTTCTTGCGTTTGTCGGGGTTGCCGAGATTGACCATAAACGACGAGTGCGGCAGTATGGCGGCCGATGTATATCCATATCGGGTGCAATTGTCGACAAAACCCTTGACAACCTCATCGGTCAACGGAGCCGTGTCGGCATACTTCAGCCCCACGAGGTCACAGGCAAAAGCCGTGGCACCGTATGTATGGGCATAAACCGGTGCCTGACTGATATCAGGATCGGTCGAAACATGCAGTCCGATATATTTCATTTACGCATTAATCAAAAGACTGACAAATTTAATCATTTTTATCAATAATGCAAATAGTGCAGGTTCAACTGGCAAGTGCAAAATTAGCGATTTGTTTGAAGAACTCAGTCT
>DXYS01000062.1:0-1216 GCA_019415705.1 Bacteroidales bacterium
GCACCTTTGCCTGCGGCATATTGGGGGCGACGGCCACGAAATCGATGAAAAATTCATTGGCCGAATGAGCGATTACTGCGAAATTTGAGTAGTGGCCGGCTGCGACCTCGGGGGTGAGCTCGACCTTGAGTTCGGTTTTCTTTGCGTTATCCATAATTATGTTTTGTTTTTTATTTATGAAAGCCGGCGCCCCCGCTTATTCAGTGGGGACGATGGGCATATTGTTCTTGTAGAAGACGAGAGAGGTCATGCCGTGTGAATCGGGATAATATACCCTGACGGCAGTACATGTCTGAAGATTCCAGACCTTCGATATGTCATAAGAGCCGTAGATGACATGACGGCGGCCGTCGACACCGTCGGTCTTGAAGATGACATGATATTCGGGACATTCGTCATCGATGGTCTTTGTGTCGAGAACAAGCTCGAAAGTCTCGGGACGCTGCTCGACATCGATGTTGGCCCAGAGATTGATATAATTGCCGGTGCGCCACAGACCGCCCATCGAGAACGGATCGGTATACCAGTCTGCGAACTCGGCTCCGGTGCCTTCCTTGAGGGTCGTGTTTACAGCCTGGACAGAGTAGAGTTCCATCGGACCGCTTTTATAAGCGACACCCGATTCGGGAACATACTGTATGAGGACGCGCGTATTGGGCTTGAACATATTCTCGTTTATCACACGTGTACTTGTGAGCGTCACTAACGGAGAGTCACCGTCTTTTCGGAGGGTAAACACCGAACCGTTGTCTGACGACGAGACATAGGTGGCTATATCGACCATCATGTCTTCAGGATAGTAGTCGTTCTTGGGTTTGTCGCTGCATGATGCCAGGATTGCGACAAACAGTGCGGGAAAAAGGAAACGAATGATTTTTTTCATAATCTCTGTTACTGGAAAATATTATTGAAATAGTAATTTATATAGAAATTGTAGATTTTCTGTTGTCTGTGACTTTGTTTATGCGGCCGTCGACGAGACTGACTATATGGTCGCTGTCGGCCGCAAGGTTCTCGTCATGGGTGACGATGACAAATGTGGCGCCAAGCTCGTCACGTAGCTCGAAAAAAAGCCGGTGAAGCTCTCCGCGGTTTTTCGAGTCGAGGCTTCCCGATGGCTCGTCGGCGAGCACGACGGCGGGTTTATTGATGAGAGCACGGGCCACGGCGGCACGCTGGCATTCACCTCCTGACAGCTCCGACGGCCGGTGTGCGA
>DXYS01000062.1:1226-1590 GCA_019415705.1 Bacteroidales bacterium
GACGCGCGAAGCCAGACCGAGGAGTGTGATGAGACTTCGGGCACGCTCGAACGCTTCACTGCGGCCGATGCCGGATATGAGTGCCGGCAGGGCGACATTCTCTTCGAGAGTGAATTCAGGCAGAAGACGGTGAAACTGGAAGACAAAGCCTATGCTCTCATTGCGGAAACGCGAAAGACGACCGTCTTTCATCGCGAAGACATCGTCGCCATCATAGTAGACCTTGCCCGAGTCGGGGGCGCTCAATGTGCCTATGATCTGGAGTAAGGTCGACTTGCCTGCACCGCTCGGACCGACAATGGTCGTCACGGCACGGCTATTGACCTCGAGACTCACTCCTTTGAGTACCTCGAGACTGCCGAAG
>DXYS01000062.1:1608-2690 GCA_019415705.1 Bacteroidales bacterium
TTGACTATATCTGTGGCTTTGATCATAAACAGCTTTATGTCAGATGTAAGTTTAGTCTGTCTGGTCGTCTGAAAAAAACGTTTCTAATACAAAGATAGCTAAAAATAGCTACCGCGCCCTATAAAACAATTATTTTTAACAGCATATTAAAAACTTTTGTAATAACGACCTTATACATTACCACAAAAGTATCCGTATCTGACACAATTGCATCTATCGTCCGATTTCAATTTTCTCCCCGAGAAAATGAGGCTCGCGCCCAAACCATATATCGAGCATCATTTTGTCACGTGCAAGCCATTCGCGCAACGTAAGCCGCGTGCGCACAAAACGTCCGGCTCTCAATGGCGCCGCTACCGCAACAGCCTCGATTCCCTTGTTGCGGGCTATATACAAGGCTCTTGCATTGTGATCAGACTGAGAGATAATTGTCAGAGAATCGCATCCAAAGACCTCTTTCGCCCTGACAACAGAATCGAAAGTTCTGAAACCCGCATAATCGAGTATGATTTTGTCTGCCGGCACTCCACGGCCGACCAGCGAATCGCGCATAGCTGTCGGTTCGTCATAAAGTCGCGTATGATTATCCCCGCTCGCAATTATATATTCAACTTTTCCAAAGTGATACAGCTCTGCGGCAGTCTTTATTCGGTTTGTGAAATAGCTGTTTAGGCCGCCGCGACGATTTCGTGGATTCGTTCCGAGCAACAGAGCCACACGATTCCGCGGCACAGACGCCACGTTGTCGAATACAAGGCCCTCAGCAGCGTTTTCAACTCTAACGTTGACATAGACCGTGAAAACCACTACGGCGACTGCAATCGCTGCAATACCAAGAAGCAGATGCCTGACGGTCTGTTTCAACTTTTTTTGCTTGCCTGTAATCTTGTCCATAAGATAAAGCAGATAGACTGGCTTCACTACCTTACGCGACTGAGGTCGGTGCCTGCGGGGGTCTGGAAGACTGACAGTCCGAAACGGCCTATGGTGGCATAGACGTGGTCGAAGATATCGGCTGCGACATGCTCATGCTCGATCCAGACGGTCGTACGGGTAAAGAAATACAGCTGCAGAGGCAACCC
>DXYS01000063.1 GCA_019415705.1 Bacteroidales bacterium
AGCATAGGAAATAAACTTGAAACCTCTCGTCTCGTCAAACTTGCGAGCGGCCTTTATCAGACCGAGGTTACCCTCATTGATAAGGTCGGGAAGCGAAAGGCCCTGATTCTGATATTGCTTGGCCACCGAAACCACGAAACGGAGATTGGCACGTGTGAGTTTCTCGAGCGCCTGCTGGTCGCCCTGACGGATGCGCTGGGCGAGCTCGACCTCTTCCTCGACAGTGATAAGGTCCTCACGGCCGATTTCCTGAAGATATTTGTCAAGCGACGCGCTCTCGCGGTTGGTGATTGATTTTGTTATCTTTAGTTGTCTCATAATCCGGAATTATGCCATTTTAGGGGAAAAGTACGCAAAGTTATGACTTTTTTTTCAATTACGTACTATAAAATAACGTCATACGCCGTCGTTTATTTCAAAATTTGTTTTAAAATAATGTGACCATGCAAGCGCATGATGCAAATTATTTATAACGCGTCCAGCGGATAATCTCGGCAAGAGTCGGTTTTTTGCCGTACATGAAGATGCCGACGCGATAAATCTTGGCAGCAACCCAAATCAGGAACAATGCCGTAGCATACAGCAGCACAATGGAAAGGATGATTTCCCACGCCGGTATGCCGAAGGGTATGCGGGCCATCATGACCATAGGCGAGGTAAACGGTATCACCGACACCCATGTGGCGAAAGTCGACATCGGGTCCTGAACGACTGTCGGTGAAAGCACCATGCCCATGATAATAGGCACGATGGCAACACTCTGCAACTGGCCTGCATCCTGTATATTGTCGACAGCCGAGCCTATCGCCGCATAAATCGACGAATACAGGAAATAGCCGCCGATAATAAAGAGCAGACAATAACCCAAGAGCATCATCATGTAACCTCCGTCAGAAAGCTGTGACATGGCCGAAAGCATTTCGGGGTCAGCCTCGGCCGTATCCATGCCGGCGGCAAGAGCGGGCATTAGCCAAAGCGAAACAGACAGCAGTATTGCAGCCCATATAAGTATCTGTGTG
This sequence comes from Bacteroidales bacterium, assembly GCA_019415705.1. GTDB lineage: Bacteria > Bacteroidota > Bacteroidia > Bacteroidales > Muribaculaceae > CAG-873. The sequence goes on from DXYS01000063.1 coordinate 1,020, forward strand.
ACAGCGACCAGACCGACGCCGACAATTTTACCCAACATCAAATCAAAGGGGCGCACTGACGAGACGACAATCTCGAGCACACGGTTGTTTTTCTCCTCGATAATCGACGTCATGACCATCTGTCCGTACAACAGAATAAACATGTAGAGCATCAGCGACATTATAAGTCCTGTCATATAGCTGAGCAATGACGAGGTCGCCGAGGTATCATCAGAGTCAATGCGGAATGTCTTAAGTTTGACGTCGGCGTTGATGGCGTCAAGAATCTCCTGAAGATTGGAGATATTGTAGGCGCGCAGTCTGATATCCTCGACTGTCTTTTTGATTTGAGAAGCTACGCTCTCCTCGAGTTGCATTGACGAGGCGCCGTGAGTGTAAAGCGTGACGTCTGACGGTTTGCGGAGTATGTTTTTGCCTATTACGAGAACTCCGAAATAATCTTCGTCGGCCTGAAGTTGCTCCAACGGGAGGTCGGACACGACAAAGCTGACCTCATCATTGTTTTTAAGCGTGGAGGCAATCACACCCGACTCGTCGACGACTGCGATTTTTTTCTCATCGGGTGATGAGAAGATGGCTATCAGAGCCGGCGTCACCATCAGGGCGACCATCAGCAGAGGCGTAAGCAGTGTCGAAATGATAAAACTTTTGCGTTTGACGCGCTCATAATACTCGCGTCCGATTATGGTAGAAAGAGCTGACTTCATTTTTGGTCGGGATTAGAAATGTTAAACTGCTCGACAGTCCTGATAAATATATCGTCCATAGTCGGGAGGACCTGACGGAAAGTGCGTAAATCGGCAGTCTCGTTGGCGCGAGCCACGACGGCCCGCAAATCAGAGCTGTCATTAAGCTTCAGTGCGAGCGACAGATGCCCGTCGCGGTCGATGCCCCGTGTTTCCAACTCGCGGACCATAGGTCGCAGCGCCTCTGTCAAAGCCTGCTCCGAGCCAAGATAACTGAACTCGAAAGAATTGTCTGAATAGCGGCGGCGCAAGTCGCGGACAGAGCCTGAGAGGATGTTGCGCGATTTGTTGATGAGCGTTATCTCGTCGCAAAGTTCCTCGACGCTCGCCATGTTGTGGGTCGAGAAGATGACAGTCGCACCCTCGTCGCGCAGTTTCAGAATCTCGCGCTTGAGCACTGCGGCATTGATGGGATCGAAACCCGAGAACGGCTCGTCGAAAATCAGCAGTTTCGGACGGTGAAGCACCGTGACGATAAACTGCACTTTCTGAGCCATGCCCTTAGAAAGTTCCTCCACTTTCTTGTCCCACCATGACGAAATCTCGAGGCGCTCAAACCACTCTTTGAGCGCACGCGTGGCATCGGCTTTGCCAAGTCCCTTGAGACGAGCGAAGAAAATCGCCTGCTCACCGACTTTCATCTTCTTATACAGACCGCGCTCTTCGGGCAGATAGCCTATAGAGGCGACATCGTCAGCCGTCAGCGTGTGACCGTCGAAGATGACTTGGCCGCTGTCGGGGGCGGTTATGTGGTTTATAATGCGAATGAGAGTCGTCTTGCCCGCGCCGTTCGGCCCGAGAAGCCCGTAGACACGGCCGCGGGGCACGGCTATCGAGACATCGTCGAGCGCACGGTGGCGTGTATAGGTCTTGACGATATTCTCGGCTTTTAAAATGTAATCTTCCATTTATGCGATTGATGATTGTTTTCACAAAATAAGACGCCGAAGATAGCAAAAAATTACATCACATAGCTAAAAATTTACAAATTTCATTTTTAAGCCGTCACATGAGGTGAGATTACTTTGCCGTCAGACGGAAATTGAGTAACTTTGTAAGTTAATCCAATCCGCACCAATTTCTAAATGTCAAATCAGAATATCATAGTCAGCGGCGCCAAGGTCAACAACCTCAAGAATGTCAGCCTCGAGTTGCCGCGCGGCAAATTTATAGTCATCACCGGCCTGTCGGGGTCGGGCAAATCGTCGCTCGCCTTTGACACGCTTTATGCCGAGGGGCGCCGACGCTACGTCGAGTCGCTGTCGAGCTACGCCCGCCAGTTTCTCGGACGTCTGCGCAAGCCCGAGTGTGACTTCATCCGCGGTCTGCCGCCGGCCATAGCCATCGAGCAGAAGGTCAACACGCGCAATCCGCGCTCGACCGTCGGCACATCGACCGAAATCTACGACTACCTGCGTATGCTCTACGGCCGCATAGGCCGCACATACTCGCCTGTCACCGGCGAACAGGTTAAAAAACATTCTGTCGAAGACGTCTTAGCCGCAGCCACTGCCTTGGGCGAAGGCACCCGCGTGGCCGTCGCCGCTCCGATTGTGCTTCCCGAAGGCCGTGAGATGTCGGCTCAGCTCGAAATCTATCTCAAGGAAGGATTTACTCGACTCGTCAGCCATGCCGGCGACTTTGTCGCAATCTCAGATATAATCTCGGGCGATGAGCCGATGCCTTCGCCGTCGACACACGACCTCTTGGTCGACCGCCTCGCTGTCAGCACCACCGGCGACGAGCTGTCGCGCCTTGCCGAGTCGGCCGAAACGGCCTTCTTCGAGGGCCACGACGAGTGCGTGCTTTTGGCATGGACCGACAGCGGCGTGCAGCGCCTGACTTTCTCCAAACGCTTTGAGGCCGACGGCATCACCTTCATGGAGCCGAGCGACCAGATGTTCAATTTCAACAATCCTTATGGCGCCTGCCCCGTCTGCGAGGGCTTCGGCCGCGTTTTGGGCATTGACGAGAAATTAGTCGTGCCCGACCGCTCGCTGACCGTTTATGACGGTGCCGTGGCCTGCTGGCGCGGAGAGTCAATGAGCCGCTTCAAGCGCGCCTTCATTTCGTGGGCGGCGGCCAACGATTTCCCCGTACACACACCTTACGCCGACCTCACCGCCAAGGAGCGCGAAACGCTGTGGCACGGCGTAACGGACGACGCACCGTCGATTGACTCGTTCTTCAAATGGCTTGAAAGCCAGCGCCACCAGATACAGTACCGCGTGATGATGTCGCGCTATCGCGGCAAGACGATATGCCACAACTGCCACGGCTCGCGTCTGCGTCCCGAGGCGCTGTATGTCAAGGTCGGCGGCATGAGCATAGACCGGCTCGTGACCATGCCCGTCAGCGACCTGCGCCGATGGTTTGCCGAACTCAAGCTTGACGAGCGCGACGCCAAGATAGCGTCGCGTCTGCTTGTCGAGATTGGCAAACGTTTAGAGTTTCTCGACGAAGTCGGCCTCGGCTATCTGACGCTCGACCGTCTGAGCAACACGCTCTCGGGGGGCGAGAGCCAGCGCATCAACCTCGCCACATCGTTGGGCAGCAGCCTCGTAGGCTCACTCTACATACTCGACGAGCCGTCGATAGGTCTGCATCCGCGCGACACCGACCGTCTGATCGGCGTCCTCACCAAGCTGCGCGACCTCGGCAACACGGTCGTCGTGGTCGAGCATGACGAAGAAATAATGCGTGCCGCCGACCTCATTGTCGATGTCGGTCCCGACGCCGGACGCCTCGGCGGCGAAATTGTCTATGTCGGACCGGTCCCCGACAAGCCGCTCGCCGACAGCCCGAGCCATACGCTCAGATATCTCTCCGGAGCCGAGAAAATCGAAGTGCCTGCGTCGCGACGCCGCTCATCGAGCTATATCGAGGTGGTCGGAGCTACCGAACACAACCTCAAAAACATAACCGCACGCTTCCCGCTCGGCGTGATGACAGTCGTCACCGGCGTCAGCGGCTCGGGCAAATCGACACTCGTGCGCGATGTGCTCTATCGCGGCTTGGTACGCCACCTCGGCGAGTCAGGCGACGCTCCGGGCGCATTCAAGACCCTGCGCGGCGACCTCAGCCGCATCTCGGCCGTCGAATTTGTCGACCAGAATCCCATCGGTCACTCGTCGCGCTCCAACCCCGCCACTTACCTCAAGGCTTACGACGAGATACGAGCCCTGTTCGCCGACCAGCAGAGCGCAAAACAGATGGGCTTCACGCCGGCGTTCTTTTCATTCAATGCCGACGGCGGCCGCTGCGAAGAGTGCAAGGGAGAAGGCACTATTACCATAGAGATGCAGTTTATGGCCGACATCGTGATGCCCTGCGAGGCATGCCACGGCAAACGTTTCAAACCCGATGTCCTTGATGTGACCTATCGCGGACGCAACATCAGCGACGTCCTCGACATGACGGTCAATCAGGCCATTGAATTTTTCGGTGAAACCGACGCTACAATCGAACGTCGCATCGTGCGACGTCTCAAACCGCTGCAGGACGTCGGCCTCGGCTACATCAAGCTCGGTCAGTCGTCATCGACCCTCTCGGGCGGCGAAAACCAGCGTGTCAAACTCGCATGGTATCTCGCGATGGACAAACCCGAACCGACGATGTTTATCTTCGACGAGCCGACCATAGGTCTCCACTTCCATGACATCAGCGTGCTGCTCAAATCATTCGAGCGTCTGCTCCGTCAGGGACATACACTCGTAATCATCGAGCACAATCCGGAGGTGATAAAGACAGCAGACCACATCATCGACATCGGCCCCGAGGGCGGCGATGAAGGCGGCATGATAGTCGCCGAAGGCACGCCCGAAGAAGTCGCCGCAACCGGCCGCGGCTACACCGCGCCGATTATCGCCGAGCATCTGAAGTGACTTTGATGTAATGCCAATATTTTATAATTTTGCATCATTATGGAAAATCAAGTCCACGATGCATGGGACAGAGAGCATCTCTGGCATCCCTACACCTCTACAATCGATCCTCTCCCCACATATCTCGTCTACCGCGCCGAGGGTGTCGAAATCATCCTCGCCGACGGCACACACCTGATTGACGGCATGTCGTCGTGGTGGTGTGTCTGCCACGGTTATAACAACCCTCGTCTCAACGAGGCTGCGCGCCGTCAGTTGGACAAGATGAGCCACGTCATGTTCGGCGGACTCACGCACCGTCCGGCCATCGAACTCGGCAAGGCACTTTTAGAAATGGCTCCGCCGTCGATGCACAACGTTTTCTATGCCGATTCAGGCTCCGTGGCCATCGAGGTAGCGATGAAAATGGCCGTGCAGGCAGCCGTGTCACGCAGCGGCTCACACTGCAAGACTAATTTTGTCACCATCCGCCGCGGATATCACGGCGACACATGGAACGCCATGAGCGTCTGCGACCCTGTCACGGGTATGCACGGCGCATTCGGCCCGGCTCTTCCCGTCAGATACTTCGTGCCGTCTCCGTCGTCGCGTTTTGACGGCGAATGGCACGAGGAGGACATCGAGCCGTTGGAGAAACTCGTGGCCGAGAAACATGACGAACTCGCAGCACTCATCCTCGAGCCTATCGTGCAGGGCGCAGGGGGCATGGGTTTTATCATCCCGAATATCTGCGTCGCGGACGCCAAATCTGCGACCGCTATGGTCTCTATCTGATTTTTGACGAAATCGCCACAGGCTTCTGGCGCACGGGCCGCTGCTTCGCTTGGGAGCACGCCGGCGTCGAGCCTGACATTATGGCCGTCGGCAAGGGTCTTACGGGCGGCTACCTGACGCTCAGTGCCGTCATGACCACCAAAGATGTCGCCGACACAATCTCGCGCGGCGAGGCCGGAGTGATGATGCACGGCCCGACATTCATGGCCAACCCGCTTGCCTGTGCCATCGCTTTGGAATCACTGAAAATGCTCCGCGAACAGGACATGGCCTCACGCGTGGCTCACATCGAGTCTATAATAAAAGAAGAAATCGCACCCGCACGCGCAAACGACCGCGTCGCCAACGTCAGAGTACTCGGCACGATAGGAGTCATCGAGATGCGCGAGCCGGTCGACGTCGGCAAGTTTCAGAAACGCTGTGTCGAGCGCGGCGTATGGATACGTCCTTTCGGCCGAAATGTTTATGTTATGCCGCCTTATGTGATTTCAGACGAGCAGCTGCGCTATCTCGTCAGACAGATGGTTGCCTTAGTCGCCGAGTGATGGATATAGAGCAGACACTGAGCAGTTTGCGCGAGAGCGGCAACTTCCGCCAGATACCCGCCGAGCAAAACGCCAACATAACCGACCTGTCGTCAAACGACTATCTCGGTCTGGGCGCACGTGACGATCTGCGCGACGTTTTTTTTGCCACGAAAGCCTCCCGTCAGGCCATGAGTGCGTCGGCATCGCGCCTTTTAGGTGCCATACAGCAGCCATACGCCTCGTTGGAGCGTCTGCTGGCCGAGAGCTACGGCCACGGCAGAGAGGCTCTGTTATTCAACTCCGGCTATCACGCCAACACCGGTCTCGTCTCGGCCATCGCCGACAAGAAGACACTCATAGTCGCGGACCGCCTCGTCCACGCGAGCATCATCGACGGCATCAAGCTGTCAGGAGCCCAATTCACTCGCTTTCCGCACAACGACTTTGTCCGTCTCGAAGAAATCGTCGCGTCAAAAATCAATGACTATGAGCGTATACTCATCATCGTCGAAAGCGTCTACAGCATGGACGGCGACACGGCTGACATCCGGCCGCTTACCGACATCAAACGACGTCACGGAGACCGCATCACACTTTATGTCGACGAGGCACATGCCGTAGGCGTCCGCGGCCCTGCCGGACTAGGACTTGTCGCATTGGCCGATGCTGTCGCAGACATCGATATCATAGTCGGTACGTTCGGCAAGGCACTTGCGTCGGTCGGTGCCTTCGCAGTGATGAGTCCGACGATGCGTGACTTCATGGTCAACAAAGCCCGTAGTCTGATATTTTCGACCGCCCTGCCGCCGCTTAATATCGCATGGACCGAGTTCATCTTCCGCCGCATGATGGACATGGACACGGAGCGCGACGCACTCGCCGTGCTCGGCCGTCATCTCGCCGATGCCTTAGGCTGCAATGAGCCGGGCCATATACGTCCGCTGATTGTCGGCGACCCGCGGCTCGCTGTCGAGTTGTCTAATAAACTGCTTGCGGCGGGATTCAAAGTGCTGCCGATACGCACCCCGACCGTTCCCCCCGGCACAGAGCGGCTGCGTTTCAGCCTGTCGGCCGCCATCACCACAGACGAGATAGACCGTCTCGGTAAAACGCTCGAAACATTGGGTATCAGATGAAAAGCCGATTTATCAGACATACGGGCGAACGTCGTGTCATCCTGATATTTGCAGGATGGGGCATGGACAGTGCACCTTTTGCCCATGTCTGTCGGCCCGGCTATGACACATTTGTAGTGTGGGACTACCGAGATCTGTCTATAGACTGGAGTCCTCTATCTGACTATGAAGAGATTGTACTGATAGCATGGTCAATGGGTGTCTATGCGGCATCAATGAGCATACATTCGCTCGACCGACGCATCACCGCGCGCATCGCCGTCAACGGCACACTGACGCCTGTCAACGACCGCACGGGCATACCGGTCGCTATCTTCGAGGGCACAAAAGCGACTCTCGACGAGCGCCGTCTGACAAAATTCTTCCGCCGCATGTGCGGCGACCGCTTTACTTACGACCATTTCGCCGCAACTCTGCCACAACGACCGGCAGACGAACTTGTCGAGGAGCTTGAGGCCATATACCCCGCTCCGCTTCTGTCAAATCCGCAGGTCACGCAGTGGGACCGAGCAATTATCGGACGCGACGACGCCATCTTCCCGCCATTCAACCAACAGCGCGCATGGGAGGGCAACGCCGAACTGTGTGTGACCGACCGTCCGCATTACATCGACCTGCAGGAAATCGCCGAAGCATTTGTCATTGACAAAGAGCGGGCTGCCCAACGTTTTGAGTCAGGTATACGTACATACGACGACAATGCGACAGTGCAGAACGCCATTATCGACAGTCTCATCGAGGATATAAACCGGCTGCGCTTAGAGCACGAGATTGCAGCTCCGGGCAGTTCGACTCTCGAAATCGGACCGGGCAGCGGACGGCTGAGCCGCTATCTGAGCAATATCGGGCGTAACAAAAGCCGTCTGCACCTCTGGGACCTATGTGCCACACCGCCAACCGGCACCGAAGGCGCGACTTTTCGCACATGCGACGCCGAAATTGCAATACGCTCTACACCGACACATCGCTTTGACACTATAGCAAGCGCCTCGACCATCCAGTGGTTTAATTCTCCTAAACGTTTTTTTGACGAGTGTCACAGAGTGCTCAGAGACGGCGGTCTGCTATTGCTGACAACTTTTGTCTGCGGCAACTTAGACGAGGTCACATCGGTCAGCGGCCGACACCTGCATCTACCGACCGCTGACGGCTGGCGCCGCATGATACCCGACGGTTTCGACACACTGTCATTTGAAACCGCCGACTACGACATGGAGTTTGACGAGCCTGTAGACGTACTCCGCCATCTCAAACTTACGGGAGTCAACGCGCTCGACCGCACGACTGTATCCTCTCGAGTTCACAACTCCGGCGTGACGTTCTGCAGCCGATATCCGCGGCGCTTGGACGGACGCTGCCACCTCGTCTATCGCACATTACGCATCATTTTACGCAAAAAAGCATAACAAACATAATTATGTCAGCACATAAAACCATATTTGTTAGCGGCATAGATACAGACGCCGGCAAAAGCTACTGCACGGCGTGGCTCGCACGCCGATTTATGGACCAAGGTCTATCCGTAGCCACTCAGAAATTTGTCCAGACAGGCAATATCGGCCGCTCTGAGGACATCGAGCTTCACCGCCGTCTGACCGGCACAGGCCCGCTGCCCGAGGACGCCGACCTCACGACGTCACCCGTCATATTCACCTACCCGGCCTCGGCCCAGCTTGCAGCACGTCTTGACGGCCGCGAGATAGACATCGAGGCCATCGACCGCAGTCGCGAGCTGCTTTCGTCGCGCTACGACGTGCTGCTCATCGAGGGCGCCGGCGGCCTGATGGTGCCTCTGACTGACGACTTCCTGACCATCGACTACGTGGCCTCGCGCAATCTGCCCTTGGCCTTGGTCACAAACGGTGTTTTAGGCTCCATCAACCACACCATTCTCTCGCTTGAGGCCATCGAGCGCCGCGGACTTAAGTTAGATTATCTTCTATATAACACTTACTTCGACCGCGACACCGTAATCGCCGATGACACACGCGGTTTCATAGCCCGCTACCTCATACGTCACTTCCCTGAAGCTGAAATGTTAGAGGTGCCGACGATGACGGCCGAGAGTCTATAAAATTTTGTTAATATCGACATGCGACTCTCTATTAATCCGTAACTTTGCAGCCGAAATGACAGATATAAGAATCGCCATACCCAAAGAGCGTCTGGCTCAATTGCCGCGCGTCGAGTTTCACGGAGGCATCAAGGTCGTCGACTCGGTCGACATGGCTCGTGTGGCCCTGCGTGAGCTTTCGCGCCATCGCCTCGTCGGGTTTGACACCGAGACACGTCCGTCATTTCACAAAGGCCGGTCTCACAAAGTCGCACTTATGCAGCTTGCCACAGACGACTTCTGCTATCTTTTCCGCCTTAATAAACTCGGATTAATCGAGCCGTTGCGCAAATTTCTTGAGAATCCCGACATCGCAAAAATCGGTCTCTCGACCCACGACGACTTTACAGCCATTCGCCGCTCCGATGAGTTTGAACCCGCCGGATTTATCGAACTTCAGGACTATGTCAAACGTTTTGGCATAAGCGATATATCTCTGCAAAAGATTTATGCGATTGTCTTCGGCGAAACCATCTCAAAAAATCAGAGACTCACAAACTGGGAAGCTCCTGAACTCACAGAGCATCAGCAGGCATACGCTGCAATTGACGCATGGGCTTGTCTGAAACTGTATAAATATCTTGCCGAAGGCCATTTTGACCCATCGCTTTCGCAGTATATAATAACCCCGGACACACAGACCGTATAAGAACAATGATAAAAATCAAACGCTCAATACTCATTCCCGCCGCTCTGACCGTTTACCTTATTGTAATGGCCTCTATCGGATGGAAACAATACGCGGCAGGAGCGATGACCTCCACATATTACTTCGGCGTGCTTGCCGCGTCAATAGCGGCAATTGTATTGCTCTATTTCAGCCTGCGCCGCCGCGAACGTCTGCGCCGCGAACGCGAGCAGGATATGGCCGCTGTCGAAAACGAGAAATCAAATCACGAACAATCATAAAATACAAACATCAGACTATGGCACAGAAAGCACTGCTGATGATCCTCGACGGATGGGGCATCGGCAACCACAGCAAAAGTGACGCAATCTACTCCACCCCTACCCCCTACTGGGACTCACTTCTCGCAGAGTACCCCCACTCTCAGCTCCTCGCCGGTGGCGAAAGCGTCGGTCTGCCCGACGGACAGATGGGCAACTCTGAGGTAGGTCACCTCAATATCGGCGCCGGCCGCGTCGTCTATCAGGACCTCGTCAAAATCAACCGCGCCATCAAAGACGGCTCTATCGCCGACAACCCGGAGATACGCGCCGCCTACGAATATGCCAAATCTCACGGCTGCGGCATCCACTTTATGGGCCTGACATCAAACGGCGGCGTACACTCGTCGCTCGACCATGTCTTTGCCCTCTGCGACATCGCCGCCAAATACGAGTTAGACAAAGTCTATCTCCACTGCTTTATGGACGGCCGTGACACCGACCCGCGCAGCGGCAAAGGCTTTATCGCCGAACTCACTGACCACTGCGCCAAGTCAGCCGGCACAATCGCCTCGATTATCGGCCGTTACTATGCCATGGACCGCGACAAACGCTGGGACCGCGTCAAAGTGGCCTACGACCTGCTCATCGAAGGTAAGGGCAAGCAGGCCTCAGACATGGTCGCCGCCATGCAGGAGAGCTATGACGACGGCGTCACCGACGAGTTTATCAAGCCTATCAACAATGCCAATGTCGACGGCACAATCAAACCCGGCGACGTGGTCATCTTCTTCAACTACCGCAACGACCGCGCCAAAGAGCTCACAATCGTGCTCACACAACAGGATATGCCCGAGCAGGGCATGATGATGGTGCCCGGGCTGCAGTATTTCTGCATGACTCCCTACGACGCATCGTTCACCGGCGTGCATGTAATTTTCGACAAGGAGAATGTCGAGAACACACTCGGCGAATATCTGTCGAAGACCGGCCTGACTCAGCTCCACATCGCCGAGACCGAGAAATATGCCCATGTTACCTTCTTCTTCAACGGCGGTCGCGAGCAGCCGTATGAACTCGAAGAACGCATTCTCGTTCCCTCGCCCAAGGTTGCCACATACGACCTTAAACCCGAGATGAGCGCCTATGAGGTCGCAGATCGTCTCGAGGAGGCCATCAAGAGCGAGAAGTTTGACTTCATCGTGGTCAACTACGCCAACGGCGACATGGTGGGCCACACCGGCGTCTACGAGGCCATCGAGAAGGCTGTCGTCACTATCGACGAGTGCGTCCGCCAGACCGTCGAAGCCGCCAAGAAAGCCGGCTACGGCGTAATCATTATCGCCGACCACGGCAACGCCGACAACGCCATCAACCCCGACGGCACCCCCAACACGGCCCACTCTCTCAATCCCGTGCCCTGTGTCTACATCTCAGATAACAAGGACGCCAAGATTGCCGACGGCATCCTCGCCGACGTCGCTCCGACAATCCTCCACATCATGGGCCTCAAGCAGCCCGCCGAGATGACCGGCAAGAACCTCATTGGTTAAACAAGGTTAAAGCGCTTGCAGCTCTCGGCCGATATAGCTACCTTTGCACCCGTAAACAACATCGCGGGGTGGAGCAGTGGTAGCTCGTTGGGCTCATAACCCAAAGGTCGTAGGTTCGAGTCCTGCCCCCGCCACTAAATCAAGAGACCGACTCTTCATAGAGTCGGTCTCTTAGTTTATGGGGGGGGATAGCTATTGTAGCTAAGATAACGTGAGTTCGACATAAGCAATCAGAACAAGGTCAGCTGATTGTCATGAACAAACTCCAGAGAAATGGACGGTTTCTTGGGGAAGAAGCAGTATGCGGCGATGGCACTCAGGGCATTAGTTATGAAATTTGCGAAAGACCGATGTCTTGAGTGCTCTATCTGCGCAATATTCTTCAGTTCGTCGTTAACGGACTCAATCAAAGCCCTTTTGCGAAGCATAATTTTGTCGGAGACGGACATGAGTGAGTTCCTCATGTTGTTCTTAATCTTGGTGACAAGTTGAATTCCATTCATAAAAAGAAATTCAAACAATTGTTTGCCGAGATATCCTTTGTCGCCGCAAAGTTTACCTTTGACGTTTTCAATAAATGACTCCGAGTAGAGAGGTTGGCGGTCATCGACATTGCCCGGGGTGAACATGAAGTTGAGTATCTCCCCCTTGTCATTGATAATCAGGTGCAGTTTGAAACCGAAAAACCACCCCATAGAGCATTTGCCACGTTCTGCTATGCCTTTGAAAGTCTTGTGGATAAGGATGCGCTGATGTTTGCAGACCCTCAACGGGGTTGAATCGACATACGCGATTCCGGTACAAGTCCCCATCAGCACCTCCTTGACGAATATCGTGAGTGAAAGCAGCACGGACTTCTGTAATTCCACAAACCGATTGTATGATACAGTCTTGGGGAAAAGGTGCGTAAGGTGCTTGCAGACATACTGCGTGTAAAAGTGTTTGAGGCATCTGAATCCCTTGCTGTGGAAGAGAATCAGAATGGTAATGACCTCGGCATCGGAAAGACGCCCGGGCTTATTGCGATGTACTTTGCCATCTCTGATCTGATGATTTTTGAGCTCTGATGAAAAATACTTGCAGAAGTCATCGGCAAGACAGAAAATTTCAGTAATTTTGTTCTCGGTAATCATGGCTATAAAATTCTGTAAATCTTGTAATTGAGCACTATAAATTTACGAATTTTCCACGAATCTACCAAGAAAATCAGCCACTTAGTTATGTACTAAATGGCTGATTGTTTTATTGTTGAATTATCGAATTCTTATATCGAACTCACGTTA
>DXYS01000064.1 GCA_019415705.1 Bacteroidales bacterium
ACTTTAATCTCCCGGTTTTAACAAATGCACCGAAAATTCGGCTTGACCCGAAAATTCGGCTTGACCCCTAATAATGCCGATGGTCTGTGCAGCTGCGGTGCATTAATGCAACCATATAAAATAAGTGCAGCCGATTGAAAATCAATCAGCTGCACTTAAACTTTGTTGCCTTGGAAGGATTCGAACCCTCACAGGCGGAACCAGAATCCGACGTGCTACCATTACACCACAAGGCAATTATTTTCTAACGGCCGGCCTGACTACTCAGACGCTTTGTCCCGTTTGCGAGTGCAAATTTAGGACCATTTTTTTTATTACGCAAATTTTATGGTGATTATTTGTGAAAAAAATTTATGTGCTTTGTTTATGTTTGTTTGCTGTCTGCGCTTTTATTATAATTGTCAGTTTGTCCTCGCTTGGTAGTGAGAAAGTTGATTACAGAATTTTTGCTTAGGTTTACGACCTTATTGGTGATATAGACCGTGAATATCGGAAACATCATCATGCCTAAGGATGCAAGCACCACTGACAGAACACGTCCGACCGGTGTGACCGCCTCGATGTTTGAGCCGACGGTTGTCACATCCATGAACGCCCACCAAAGGGCGTCGCCATAATCTGTCACGAGTTTATTGACTGGATACTCAAACAGATAGAACGCCATTGATGAGAAATATACTGTAGAGAGCAGCATCAGCAGATAGGAGATGAAGAGCGACGAGGCTCGATTGGTTGTCAGCCATCCTACGACTATTGCAAGTGCATATCCTCCCCTTACCAATGGTATATATCTCAGTGCATAAGTGATTTGCGGGTCGAAGTGCAGATGCAGGCTGTCAATTATGGTAACCCATGGTACGGAGACCAAGAAGAATATCCATCTTGTGGCCAAAAAATGTCCTTTGCGCGGCGATAAAAGAAACTCTATGAAGAAGTCGGCCAAAAACAATATACATATCCAGAACTGTGCCTTGATAAATCGTGGACGCTCGTAGAAAGTCAGTCCTTTGAACGTATCGATAGAGATGCACACCACCAGAAAGATACTTACGGCGATGATTATGATGTGAAGGATTGCGAAAAATCCGTAATGCCCTAATTTGCGGTCTAAAGTCTCTAATAGCATGAGATGATGAATATTGTCCGACTTATATATTTAACGACTGTTTATGCCCCATTGTTCGTCTGTGTCATGACGGAAAAAGGAACCAATGTAAAAAAGCGGTTGTTAAAAACAATGTAGATAGTATGTTCTTTTAACATTCAACTGGGTTTTGCTGTTGCCCAAAAAAGGGGGGTGTTGCATAACCGTCGTCAAAAAAGAGTAAAAGCCTCAACTTTCACAAG
>DXYS01000065.1 GCA_019415705.1 Bacteroidales bacterium
TCAACCATAATTAACCCATACTGCACTTTGTCGAGCTCACCGTCAAAGTCGTCCCCTTCGTCAAAATCATCTTCTCCATCGGTAAGATTTCCAATAGATCCGGTAGTAATGAAGTCTATGCAGGGTTCAATCTTAGTGGTGTGTTCACGGTCAAAGTCGCGGATAGTATCTTCCCAGCCCCTACGAATTGATGGCGGAACCACAACAAGTACCTTGCGAGGACGATTAAGTTCCTCGGCTTGATCAAGGAACATACGAATTAGCAAAAGTCCGACAACAGTCTTGCCAAGTCCCACGACATCGCCAAGCAAGAAACCTCCATAGCGTTTCATAATAGAGAATCCTTGCTTTACAGCGTCAAGCTGATAGTCCAGTGGCTTGTAAGATATAGGGAGATAAGTTTTGAGGATGTTGGTGGTTTCTGCATCAATAATATCGCCAAACTGAGTTTGAAGATACTTGATATAGACATCGTAAGGAGTGAGAGGATTTTCAGCCTCATTGTCTTTCTCAATCTCTACACCAATAGGTGAAGGCTTAAGAATATTCTTAATAAACTTACCCGACCATAATGCGCTATTCTGCCATAGCTCCTCAAACCATGCTTTGTGAGATTTAGATGTCGAATACTCTGTAAACGGTGCTGCTACGCTGTTACCATTTTCTTCAAGGTAATTTAACTCGGCATTACCCTGTAATCCTTTTAATGTAAAATTAGAGCTACCAACAATTCCAGTAGCAAGCATATGATTATTACCGAGGAAGATGTAGCATTTGGCATGGAGAAATTCCTTATGCACTCCCTGACCATACACGCGAATCTCAAACTTTCCATCGGGGTTCTCTTCGGTCAGGGCATTATCAATAATCAACTTACCAATGGGCTTATACTCATCGGTTAGAGATTCGACATCCCTTTGAATATAGAAGTCTGGAAATTGACGCACCTCTTGAGACGCCTGATAATATTGAAGTTGCGGCTCTTGACCAATCAGTAAGTCAAGTTTACCTCCTCGCGCGAAAAAGCCTTTAAGTTCTTCATAGACTAAAGCTGTGCCTGGCAAGTCCCAATAACCTGTCGCAATCATAATATGATTACAATCAGGACGTGAGACCAATTCTTTAATATATTTGACGAGCTTAAACTGCTCGGAATTATCAATTAAGGCATTTGCCATATCTATGAAAAAACAAAAACTCCGGCGGCAGTTATCTGAGGGCTGACCGAGCCTGCAACGACTGCGTGGGAGTTTAGAGATTTGATTGGTTTTGTGGCATCGCTGCCTGTGGGTTTAAACCGTTTCGGCCATATTCAGATTTTTATGGTTGCTATTTATGCAAAGATACATATATATTTCTTCAATTGCAATCGGTTATGCCGTAAAACACAACCTGTAGTGTCAAGTATTAGTCAAGTATTATCTTCGGTTTATTCGGTTTTTTCGTGGATTTTTTGTAAGTTTGCCGCCACAAAATCAATAAGATATCCATTTAAATACATCTAATTGGAGGAACAGACCAAAAAATCGGGACGTCGGCCTTGGCTCGGCGTTTTTATGAAATATGCTATACCTTTGGTTATCAGCATCGGTTTGTGTTATCTGTTGTTCACGGGTATTGATTTCGACGAGATGACGGCCATCATCCGCCATGACTGCGATTTCAGTTTTATCGCCTTGGCGATGGCTCTGTCGCTGCTGTCTTATCTCTTCCGCGCGTTGCGCTGGCGCATACAGCTTCAGGCGCTCGGCGTCCGTCCTCCGCTCTTTTATCTCGTGCTCAGCATTTTCGGCACCTATGCCGTCAATCTTGTCTTCCCGCGTCTCGGCGAAATATGGCGTTCGGGCTATATCGCCAAACGTCAGGACGCTCCGTTCTCGGAGGTTTTCGGCTCAATGGTGGCCGAACGTCTCGCCGACACAGTCACAGTGGCACTGATTACGCTTGCGGCCTTTGTGCTCGCCTCCGGTGCTATCGGCGAATATATGGCTCAGAATCAAGCGCTCTATGACTTCGTGGTCTCTATGCTGACATCGCCGTGGCTTTGGGGGGCTTTGGTGGCTGCCGGTGCGCTGACATGGTGGCTGCTGCGCCGCTACGCCGCGAGCCGCGCCGTGCGCTCGCTCAAGAGTTTCCTGCGCGGTCTGTGGGACGGTTTCGCCGTCATCGCCACTATGCCCGGCAAGGGCCGATGGCTGCTGTGGACCGTCTGCCTGTGGGGCTGCTATTTCTCGACAATGTATATCGAATTTTTCGCTTTCCCCTCAACTTCCGGCGTCATGGAGCGTTATGGTCTTAGCGCGGTGCTTGTCACCTTCGCCGTCTCAAGCCTGTCGATGGGCGTGCCGTCAAACGGAGGTATCGGGCCGTGGCAGTGGGCTGTGATTTTCGCCCTCAGCATCTACGGCGTCGGTGCGACACAGTCGGGAGCATTTGCCAACGTCGTGCTCGGCTGCCAGACACTCGTGCAGATTGTGCTCGGCATAATCACATTCGTACTCATCGCCGCCGACCGCAACCACCGGCGACGTCATTTAACATCAAATATTAACCCAAAAGCATAAAACCCGCAAAATGTCAAAAGTCATTATCATCGGAGCCGGCGGTGTCGGCACGGTCGTGGCTCACAAATGCGCCCAGAATCCCGAGGTATTCACCGAAATAGTGCTTGCCTCACGCACCAAATCTAAATGTGACGCCGTGGCGGCTGCCATCGGTGCCCCCAACATCACCACCGACTCGGTCGACGCCGACTCGGTCAGCCAGCTCTGCGAGCTCTTCCGCCGTCATAAGCCCGACATGGTCATCAATGTCGCCCTGCCCTATCAGGACCTTACCATCATGGACGCCTGCTTGGAGTGCGGCGTCAACTACCTTGACACAGCCAACTACGAGCCCAAGGATGTGGCACACTTCGAGTACTCTTGGCAGTGGGCCTACCGTGAGCGCTTCGAGAAGGCCGGCCTGACCGCCATACTCGGTTGCGGTTTTGACCCGGGAGTGTCGGGTGTGTTCACCGCCTACGCCGCCAAACACTATTTCAGCGAGATGCAGTATCTCGACATCGTCGACTGCAACGCCGGCAACCACGGCAAAGCCTTCGCCACAAACTTCAACCCCGAAATCAACATACGCGAGATTACTCAGAACGGCCGCTACTACCGTGACGGCAAATGGATTACGACCAAACCGCTCGAGGTGCACATGGACCTCAACTATCCCAATATCGGTCCGCGCGACTCATACCTGCTCTATCATGAGGAACTCGAGTCACTCGTGCAGAACTATCCGACAATCCGCCGCGCACGCTTCTGGATGACATTCGGTCAGGAATATCTCACCCATCTGCGCGTCATACAGGACATCGGCATGGCCCGCATCGACGAAATCGACTACAACGGCACTAAAATCGTGCCCCTGCAGTTCCTCAAAGCCGTGCTGCCCAACCCGCAGGACCTCGGCAAGAACTATCACGGCGAGACATCAATCGGCTGTCGCATCTCGGGCATCGACAAAGAGGGCAAACCCTTTACATATTACATATACAACAACTGCTCTCACGAGGACGCCTTCAAAGAGACCGGCATGCAGGCCGTCAGCTACACCACGGGCGTACCGGCCATGACCGGCGCCATGATGTTCCTTACCGGCAAATGGGTCAAGCCCGGCGTGCACAACGTCGAGGAGTTCGACCCGGACCCGTTCCTCGAGACCCTCGCCAAACAGGGTCTGCCTTGGCACGAAATCTTTAACGCCGACCTCGAAGTCGACAAACTCGACAACTAAAGCGCCGCTCAACTTCAGCGGGATCGTGCTGACTACCCACAAGGTGTCAGCCTCACAGACAGCGCGCCGACGGGACAACCCCCGCCGGCGCGCTATTTATTAATATAGCTATCTATTTATATAACGCATATTTACAATCGCACATATTGGCCTGTAACGCGAAAACATCATAACTTGTTGAACTTTTTTGAGGTATTTTACTGAATATTTTTGAGGCGCATGCGTATTCATAATTCACATAAACGCCTGATTATTTATGTTTCGTCCTTCATACATTAAAGTGACTTTATCACTTATTTATCAGCTCAAATTAAAGGGTCAAACAGCGAAAATCGGCTCATTTTGAGCCGATAACGGTCATCATCGCCAACGGATATTGTCCGATTTCGTTTCGCACGGTTGATTCAATCGATTACAAAAAGGGGCAATGTAAAAAAGGTGTCAAAAACAAATGTAGGGACGTGCCATTCGGCACGTATAATGTGGCCGCCCATGATTCGCGAATTATACATGCCGCCCCTCCCATCCGGTCGCTTTGGCATGCCCCTACATAGTTATATATGTTCTTTTTAACATTTCAATCGGCCTTTAAACGCATTTTTATCGACCAATTTCTTTTCGCGGTCAAAACATATTTTTAAACACCGGTATCAAATACAAACTTACGCGATGACTGCTGTATAAAATCGCATTATCCTCCATATTTTTTAATAAAATGTTGCTTATTTAAACTATAATTACCATATTTGCAGCCGGACAGAGTTTCTTATAGTCTCGACATGACAAGGTTTTTTGATAACAAAAGATGCAGAAACCTCGCCTATTAGGGACGGGAAGGGTTTGTCCGACAGCCGTGTAGCTGCTTAAAGCGATATGCGGCAGACATTTTGGAAAGAAAGCGTTACAAGGCGCTTGTTCTTGGCATTTCGAAATCTGACAGTTTCTTTACCCGGTCAAGACCAAGCAACGACGGACGCACGTGGATATGCATTTTACATGTATCCTCCCTGATTTGTGAAAATCCGGGAGGAGAACAGAGTTGCATATAGGCGTGAGGTTTCTGCCGTTGCCCATCTTCCGGGTCAGGCAATGTCAGAGCCTCGAAATGCAGGATGGGCAACAAGTACAGACTCTCACGCTTTTCTGTTTTAGTACAGTCGCTTGGACGAGTCGGCGGCCATTAAAATTATTGCCATGCATTTCCGCATCAGAAAAAGTAGTTTTGCAGTGCCTGTTATAGCACTCGCAGCATGTCTGGTTTCACTCCCCCTCTCTGCAAAAGACGATGACCCGGCCAAAGAACGCCGGGAGCAGATGAAGGATGTGAGAAAACGAGCCACGGCCAAAGCCGACAAACAGTTCCGCAAAGAAGCCGAGAAACTCGAGAAACAAGGTTGGAAACCCATATCCGCCAAGTCGATAGCACGCCAGCTCGAACGTCAGGCCATGATGGAGGCCGAGGAAAACGACGAGTATATGCCCAAGTTCCTTTTCGGCACGGGCAACTCTATCGGACAGAATATCGACGCAGCCCGCATGCAGGCTACAACGATGGCTAAATTAGATATCGTGCGTCAGCTCGAGTCTGTCATCACCGGCGAGCTCCAGACCCTGATGAGCAACCGCGAGGATGCGACCGCAACCTCAGGCATCGAGACAACAGGCTATATCAAGGAGGAAATCGGCAAACGTCTCGGACGCACAATCCCCGTTGTCGACATGTATAAAGTGTCAGGGGCAAACAAAGAGGTGCGCATAATCGTGGCCTATAACTATGACACGGCCGTCGACCTCACAAAAGAGGTGATACGCGAAAACATGCTTGACAAAGCCGAGAAAATCGGCGAGAAGTACAACAATCAGGAGTCTGACAAAGAATAAGGAGCCGCAATGAAACGGTCAGTCCTTTTGGCTTTAATGATGGCCGCAAGTCTGTGTCAGCTCACAATGTGGTCACGCACGTGCACGGTCTCGGGTGAATATGTCTATATGGCCTCGCCGTCGCAGTCGGTCGACGAGGCCAAGCGTATCGCCGTCGAGCGAGCGCGCATACAGGCCCTCGCCAACGAGTTCGGCACTGTCATCAGCCAGTCGATAAGCACGGCCGTGATGGAAGGCTCGGGCTCTGCGGGCTCACAGTTTCAGGCCACGTCACAGAGCGACGTGCGCGGCGAGTGGATTACGGATACCCGCGAGCCGAAGTTCGACATACAGTTTACCGACGGTATGCTGCGCGTCTATGTGACCGTCGAGGGCAAAGCCCGCGACCGCTCCGAGTCGATGATAGACCTGAAGGTCAAACTGTTGCGCAACTGCACTGACTCACAGTGTGAATCCTCGCGCTTTGCCGGCGGTGACGACATGTACCTTATGCTGCGCTCGCCCGTCAAGGGCTATCTTGCAGTATATCTGCTTGATCAGGCATCATCGACATGCTACTGCCTCCTGCCCTACCGCAATTCAGACGGCCGCGCCAAAGAGATTAAGCCTGACCGTGAATATATCCTGTTTTCGCCACGCCATGCCGACGAAAAGGAGCTTTCGGTCATAGACGAATACACGATGACATGCAGCGGCGACACTCCTGAAATCAACGAACTGTATGTCGTTTTCTCGCCCGTAGAGTTTGCAAAGCCGTCAGCCGATGCGTCAGACGACAGACTGCCCCTGACGCTGACTATGAAAGACTTCCACAAATGGTTAGGCAAACTTAAAAACCGTGATGATAAGGTGACTTGTGTTTCACTGCCGCTCACGATTGTTCCCGCCGATTCATGACAAAATCTACCGATAAAACACTATATAATAATCATATACTGATACTTATGACACGCCGCATAATTACATTTTTTGCGATAGCTCTCATCAGTTTAAGCTCGTTTGCCGACAGTTTCACGTATGAATACGAAGGCGTCACCTTCAAGGGCAAGATTGACGGGGGCTATGCGACCATTAAAAGTTTCGACAACAAGGCCCAGCGTGTGGTCATCCCGGCAACAGTGGCTTACAAAGGCACAAGCTATCCGGTCGAGTCGGTCGGAGTGTTTATGAACGGAGTCAACTATTCGACCGTATATCTTACTTTAGAAGAAGGTATAAAAGAAATAGACAAATTCTGTTTCAACGAGTTCCGCAAACTCCGTGAAGTGAAACTGCCGGCGTCGTTGCGCCACATCGGCAAAAACGCGTTCCGCAACAATTCGGCCATGCAGTTTACGATGCTCGCTACAATACCCGAAGGACAGTTGCGCCAAGGCAACGAAGTAAACATAGCTGACTATCAGCTGACAGCCGAGATGCAGACCGCTGAATCTCCGGATGTGATAAGACAACGCGAAAAAGAGCAGAAGGCCGCCGAAAAAGACATGGAGCGTCAGCTCAAAGAGAAAGACCGTCAGCTCAAGGAAGCCGAAAAAGAGAAGGCGCGCCTGCTCGCCGAGGCCGAAAAACGTCAGAAAGAGGAAGAACGCGAAAGGGCAAAAGCCGAGCAGGCTGACAAGGACGATGACGGCAGCGGTATAAAAGGCATGTTCAAGAGTCTGCTGGCAAGCAAAAAGAAAGATAAACCGCAACAAGATAACAGCACACCCGCTCCGGCAGCAGTGACTCCGCAACAACCGCTTGTCGCCCAAGCCGAGGAAGTCAAGCCGCAGCTGCCGCCGGTCGATGTGGACATCGACATCCCGGTAGTCAAGACCGACAAAAACCTCAACACTTACTGTGTCATCATAGCCAACGAGAACTACGAGGACATACCTGTCGTAGACTATGCCTCGCGCGACGGCGAAGTTTTCCGCGAATATTGCATTAAGACTCTCGGAGTCCCCGAGAAACAGATAAAATCATTTATCAACGCATCATATACCGACATCAAGCGTGCGCTCAACTGGGTCGAGACAATGACCGATATATCGGAGGGCAACTCCAAGGTGATTTTCTATTATGCCGGTCACGGCATACCCGATGAGAAAGAGAAAGCATCCTATCTGATTCCCACCGACGGGTTTCCCAAAGACATCACGACCTGTTTCAAATTAGGTGACATCTATGCACGCCTCGGCAAACTGAAGACTCAGAATGTTACCGTGCTTTTGGATGCCTGTTTCAGCGGCGTCAAACGCGGCTCGGGTCAGGCTCTGATTGCAGCGCGCGGCGTCGCATTAAAACCGAGAGCCGAAGTGTTGCCCGCCAACATGGTGGTGTTCACCGCCGCCTCCGACGACGAGACCGCCCTGTCATACGGCGAAAAGCGTCACGGCATGTTCACTTACTTCCTGCTCGACCGTCTGAAAAAATCAAAAGGCGAGACATCGTTCGGCGACCTTTTCATGCATCTGTCTCAGAATGTCAAAAAGAGTTCGATGCTCGAAAACGACAAACTGCAGACCCCGAATGTGGCATATTCGACCGCGCTCGGCCGCAAATGGGAAAGCATGACATTCTGACAAATCGACCGCTAGGCAATAGCACTACAAATCAACCCTTTAACCAATTTATATAACCTTTAAAATTTACTTTTATGAAAAAAATTCTATTACTTGCCGTGATGGCCGTCGCAGCCGTCAGCGCATCAGCCCAGATCACATGGAACGCCAAGGGCGGAGTCGGTTTCGCAACCTGCTGGGGCGACGCCGAAGATATCGGCTCACATTTCGTAGGCAAAATCGGTGCCGGTATCGAGAAACCCATCTCGTCAAACTGGTCAATTATGCCTTCGCTCGAAGTGGCATGGAAAGGCGCAAAAGAGACCTTTAAGGAGGATAAAGAAACATATAAGGGACAGTTAGACATCTTCTATCTGCAGATACCCGTACTTGCCGCTTACCGCATCAACCTTTCGGACAACTGGAACACGACGCTTAAAGTCGGCCCTTACGTTGCTTGTGCGCTGACCGGTCACATGAAAGAAAAGTATGAAAGCAATTACACCGGTGTCGAGAAAGACAAAATAAATATCTTCAAAGATGAAGACGGCGACGGCGCTATCGCTCAGCGCTTTGATGCCGGCATCGATGTAGGCGTAGACTTCGAGTACCATCGTTTTGTTTTTGGTGTAGAATATGAGCTCGGTTTTGTTTCTATCACCAAATCAGACTACGGCACTCTGCGCAACGGCGCATTCTATGCCACCGTTGGCTGGAAATTCTGATATACCACTAAATATAACGTTGCTTAAAAAAGAGGGATGCCCGACCAAGCATCCCTCTTTTGATTTATTAGCTTAATTAGCTTTAATTCAAAAATTAATTCTTAGTTTTGCGATATGTTAACAGCATCCCAAATACAAGAATTAGTAAAAGGCGGCGAAGGCTATAATGTTGACTTCAAGCGAAGTGTTCCCGCAAAGGTTAAAGAAATTTCAGATGAAGTTGCGGGCTTTGCCAATGCAGCGGGCGGTTTTCTCCTGATAGGAGTCGATAACAATAATAAAATTATCGGCGCAGAAATTGATAACAATAAAAGATCTGCTATTCAAGATACTATTGGAGAAATTTCACCCTCTTTGAGATGTGATTTTTACCCTGTCGATGTTGACGGTAAGAAGGTGTGGGTTATTGACGTTCCGAGCGGTAAAGATAAACCATATCTCACCGGTGGCGTAATTTATGTTAGAGAGGGGGCCAATTGTCAGAAACTTCGTTCGGTCGAAGAAATAAGGGCTTTCTTCGCCGAGTGTGCTAAAATCTTTTACGATGCGATTCCTTGTAGATGGTTTGATATAGATAATGATATTGAGCCCCGCAATTTCAGGTCCTTTATGGAGATGGCAAATCTTTCCGACACGCTAACACTTAGAAGGTTATTTGAAAGCCTTGAGCTCTTGACCGAGGATGGTTTCGCTAAAAATGCCGCCGCTCTGTTTTTTGGCCGTAACCCTGAACGCAAATTTCCACATTCAATTATAAGATGTCTTCGTTTCAAAGGTAATGACAAAGTACATATCATTGATGACAAGACTTTTGGCGGCCCTTTGTATCAGCAATATTTGGATACTCTTTCATGGATTGAGAGCAAGCTTGAGGTAGAATATATCATTAAAGGGACGGGCCCGCGGAAAGAAATATGGGAGATTCCGCTTGACGTTTTCAAAGAAGCCGTTATGAACGCCATCTGCCACCGGGATCTTTACGAAGAGGGCGCGACTATTATGGTTGAAATATATGATAACCGTGTCGAAATATCAAATCCGGGTGGGTTATTACCTACCGTAGCTGCTGAGTTTGGTCATAAAAGCATGAGCCGTAATCCTCTCATCTTTGGACTCTTTACAAGGATGCAAGTTGTTGAGAAGGTTGGATCAGGTATTCCTCGCATGCGCAGGCTGATGAAAGATGCGGGCTTACCTGAACCAAAATTTAATACTCAGGGGTTCTTCACTGTCACTTTTATGAAAAGATCTAAGGTCACTCAAGGCAAAAATGATAGATTAAACGATAGATTAAATGATAGATTAAATACCCGCGAAACACAAGTTCTTAAAATATTATCCGAAACTCCCGGCTTAAGGACCAATGATTTATCAGAGATGATAGGAGTGAGTGTACCAACAATATCGCGCACATTAAAGAACTTGATTAATCTTAATCTGATAGAATATCGCGGAGCAAAGAAGAACGGAGGATATTATCTTATAAGATAATGCCGTAAAATCAGATGCTTTAACGGTTGAGTATTATCCTAACATCTTCTTAGCAACCGATTAGGTTGCGGATTATCCACCAACCGAGGATGAGGGCGAGGAGGGCGGCGATGGTGACGGGGCGCAGGAGCATGGCGGCGAGGCGGGGGAAGCGTTGCGGAGCGTATTCGGCCACACCGAAGGCCGCAGCCACGGGCACCAAAAAGAATAGCATTGCATTATAGCGCCACGCCTCGGCCACGCGGCCGTTAAGCAGGGCGTGGAGAGCGCGCTGCGAGCCGCAGCCGGGGCAGTCAAAGCCCGTCAGCGCCTTGAACACACAGCGCGGAGCGCGGCCGCCGGCCGCCGGGTCGTTGAGCGCATAATATATAATGATAGCGGTGACCGCCGCGAGGGCAACCACCGCTATCAGCGTTCGTTTAATTTTTGATCGTCCGGATTTCAAGCGGATATCACATCGACAGAGCCATAACTATAGGTATAGTCACCAGACCGAGCACTATCGAAAGGATGATGGCCCACTCCGCACGCTCTGACATGCGGACCGCTTTCTGATAATCACCGTTGCGATAGTTGCTCGTAGTCAGCAGCGAGAAGACTATGGCCACGATGCCGCCGGGTGTGCAACAGCAGACGGCCGCAATCACCGACCACAGCAGATAAGTGGGCGGACACGGGGGCTCGTCAGTCGTAACAGCCGAGACCTGTGCCGCCGCAACTGACGGCTGAGCGGGCTCGCTGAAAACTTCGGTTACAGTCTCATGGACAACATGCGCAGGCTCTGCGGCAGGCTCGACGCCATAGACGGCGGCTGTCGCCGGAGCATCTGCGGCAGGCATCCATTGCTCGAGGCCCTCATACCACACAGGGGTCGAGGCCGGCAGCCCCATTTCGGCGAACTGCTCGAGTGTGTAAGGTCCCTGTTGGACTCCGTTAAGATAAATCCAGATTTTCATAGGAAAGTTATGTTGCTCAGAAGAATTTTATTTCTTTGCCGAGGATGTCGCCGAGCAGGTTGTTGGCTAAACGGCTTGCGCCGAGACGGAAGTATTCGTTCGTAAGCCATTCCTCGCCGAGCACTTCCTTGACAATCGTATAATATTTGACTGCATCGGCTGTCGTGGCCACTCCGCCGGCGGCCTTGAATCCGACACGTGTGCCGGTCTTCTCGTAGTATTCCTTGATGGCCTGACACATAACATAGGTAGCCTCGAGGCTTGCGCCGGGGAACTCCTTGCCTGTCGAGGTCTTCAGGAAATCAGCACCCGAGTAGAGGGCGAGGACCGATGCGGCCTTAATGTTTTCGGCTGTCTTGAGGGCTCCGGTCTCGAGGATTACTTTGAGACGTGCGTCGCGGCATGCGGTCTTCTGCTCGGCGATTTCGTCGCACACTTCCTCATAATCTCCGTCTAAGAAATTGCCGACATTGAGCACGATGTCAATCTCATCTGCACCACCGTCGACAGCGAGGGCCGTCTCGGCAATCTTGACCTCGGTGAAAGTCTGCGACGAGGGGAAACCGCCGCTGACACAGGCCACGTCGACCTCGCTGACATCAAGGACCGTGCGCACAATCTGGGCGAAATTAGGATATACGCAGATGGCGGCCACATTGGGCAGCTCGGGATATTCCTCCTCAAACGCGTTGACACGCTCGGTGAAAGCGGCGACAGACTGCGGCGAGTCGGTAGCCTTGAGAGTGGTCAGGTCGATTGTGTTGAAAAGGAAACGGTAGACGTCGACATTATTGTTTTCGTCAAAGTGTTCGTCAATGATTTTTTTAACGGCCGCGTCGACGGCTGCATCGTCAGAGATGACCTTGCTCGCGGCTACGGTGTCATGATATTTGTCACTCATAATCAAAAAGATTTGTGGAGTTTTATAAGATTTTATGTCAGTTAACTGTCAGACTGGCTGAGCTTGGGATTGTTTTTATGACGCTCCTTATCTCTAACGCTTTTTTTGACGAGATTGTTGCGGAATGCGGCGGTGAGGTCCACGCCGGTCTGATTGGCAATGGCCGCAACGACCCAGATTACGTCGGCCAGTTCGTCAGCGAGCGCGAGACTGTCGCCCGGCTTGGCCGACTGGTCGCCGTAGACACGCGCCATCACACGGGCCACCTCGCCACACTCCTCGGCCAGCTCCGCCATGTTGGTCAGTGGCGAGAAATATCTGACACCATAGCTTTTAATCCATGTGTCGACGGCATGCTGCATCTGCGCGATAGTGATTTCGCCCTCGGCGGGCAATAAAGAGTCACTCATATTAGGCAAAATTAGCAAAAATAACAACACTCACAAAAAAATATCAAAAACACGCATACTTTGATTATTTTTTCTCAAAACCCGCCTTAAATAATAAAAATGACATATATACACCATAAAATTTGTCATGTTTACAATAAAAGTATATATTTGCCGACAATATGTCACAATTCAGATTTATAAGATTACGTCTATTCATTCTTTCACATTTAACTAATCCAGTATGAGAAAACTTTTACTCACCGCTTTAACAGCAGCCGTCACGCTGTCAGCGTCGGCAGCCGTGCCGTTTGAAAAAGGCAAGAACCCGCTGCGCCACAGCTCTGTACGCGCGACGGCCGCAACCATTCCATCTCGTGCAGCTGCCGAGCAGACAATCCTCGACGAGAACTTCGCAGGATTCACAGCCGGCACCGAAACAGAGCCGGCCGCTGAAATCGCATACGACAATATATATTATATCCCGAACTCCTACACCGCGCAGCCGGGCTGGACAGGTCAGGGAGTGCGTCCGACAGGCGGCAGCGTGTCACTCCACCCGTGGAAAGACAGCTACGATGACACACGCGGCGGATACATCTCGACGCCTAAACTGATGATGGACGGCACAGCCACGCTGACCTTCAAAGCCAAAGCTCTCGGAGCTGACGGCGCAGAACTGTGGGTGGCATTATGCGATGATGACTACGGCCCCGGCGACGACCAAGGCGACTACACACTCACCAACGAGTGGAAAGAATACACGCTCGTTGCTTCTAACGGCTCGCTCGACATGCCGTCTTATTTCCAGTTCTCGTCAGAGGAAGGCATCGCCATGATTGACGATGTCAAAATCGTCTTCAAGCAAGACCGCATCGCTTCACCGTCGGTCAACTATGCAAAAAACGTGTCTGAGAACGAATTTGTGGCCAACTGGGATGAAGTCGCCGCAGCCGAGGGCTATATGCTGACCGTGCTTTGCACGACAGCTCCCACCGAGGTTATCGAGGGCACCGTCAAAGAAAACTTTGAAAGCATCAATGTCAATGCTGACGGCAAAACCATCGACAGCACGAATCCGGGCTACCCCGAGGGTTGGACCATCAGCGTCAGCGACAACGGCTCGCAGGACGTGACCACCGAGAGCGGCAATCTGAGCTCAGGCTCTGTGGCCCTGATGTTTGACGCCGTGGGCGACATGATTGTAACCCCCGCCACACCCGAGCCAATCGACCGTTTTACATTCTGGTGCAAACCGACCGTCGACAACGACAACTACGAGGGCATGTCGCTCATACGTGTCGAGCTCTATCACTCGACGACCGACACATGGGAGAATACGGCTCACCTCGCCTACTATAATTTCTCGGAGTATAACGGCCGTCTGTATACACTCGACGAGAACTCACTCGGCACCGATGTGACACGCGTCAGACTCTCTTACATACAGAAAGGCACTCCCGACTTCTATATTGATGACATCGAGCTCCATTACCGCAACCGCGGTGTGACCGCCCCGGTGCTCAGCGACTTCAAGGTCAGCGCGACAGAGTATGCCGTCAAAAACATAGACCCGGCCAACGACTATTTCTATTTCGTCAAGGCTTACCGTGACGACGTGGTCTCGACCGCAAGTTATATGGTCTGGGTCGATGGCGTGGCAGGCCTTAAGGTCAAGACCGATGAGGCTGCCGACGTTACCCAGACATCATTCACCGCCCGCTGGAAGCAGCTCGGCCATGCCGACAACTACACGGTCAACCTCTTCCGCATCGTCAAACCCGCAGCAGACATGCAGGACGTGGTTGTTCTCGAGGAGTCATTTGACAAAATCGACGAAGGCACCGTCGAAAATCCCGGCACAGACTGGATTTCGCCCTTTGACTTTGGCGCCAAAGGATGGGCGGCTACAGGATGGCGCGCCACACAGCCCGCATGGGCCGCAGGCATGGCCGGCACGACAGGCACAAACTCATGGATGGGCACCGCCGGTCTGGTCTACACTCCCGACCTCGACCTGTCATTCTATGACGGTCAGGGCATCACCATCGACGCAACGTTTGTCACAACAGTGGCATCGCTCCAGTACACACCTGAGGGTGCGTCCGAGCCTGTCACCGAGGACGAAGGCGTATTTGCCATGCTGATGAACAGCTCAAACCTCAACGCACCTATCGCCTCCGGACTTTTAGAGACTCCGACCGTCGGCTCAAACACCGGCCGTATCCTCATCCGGGATATACCGGCCGACGCAGACCTTTCGAAAGTCGTTATAGCCTTCATGAACAAGAGCGGCCAGAAATTCTTTGTCGACCATGCCAAAATCATGATGAACGTGCCGGCCGGCAAGACAATGTCTGCCCCGCTCACCTCGGCATCGACAAAAGAGACCTTCCATAAATTCGAAAATCTTGACCCGCAAAGTGATCACGGCTACACGGTCAGCGGCTCGACAGTCCATGATTATGTCACATTCGCATCAGAGACATCCGACATGCGCATAGTCAACACATCAGCCGGCATCGGCGAAATCGGCGCTGACGAGACGGCAGTCATCATCAGAGGCAACGCAGGCGCCATAGTCGTAAACGCACCCGATGACATGCTCACCGAGGTTTACTCACTCACCGGCATTAAAGTGGCCGAAGGCCGCGGCACATGCACACTGAGCGCTCCCGCAGGCATCTATATTGTCCGCGTCGGCAGCCATACAGCCAAGATTGCCGTACGCTGAAATTTTTAAAACAAACAATACGACAGGAGCTGCGCCACAACATCGGGCACAGCTCCTGTTTTTATTATCCTTAAAAAATGGGACCGAACGGTTTAGCGGCGTTTCATGAAAAGAGCGCCGATGAGGCCGATGACTGACATCACCCAGCCAAAGACGTTGAGAACGACGATAATCCACCAGTCGACGTTATACATCGTGGTGTAGACTACGGCTTTTGTAAGCCATGCGGGATCAAAGAGATGGATGATGTAGTTGGGCACGAAGAAGAGTCCGTGTACGATGCCCATAAACCAGCCGTACTCTTTTGTGGGCTCGATTTGCAGAAGCCATGCGAGGCCGAACGAAACGGCGCACATAACGATGAAATTGATAAATGCTTTCATAATGACAGAGGTTATAAATGAATAAAATTAAGATTGTTTACGGCGTTTGATTTCAAAGCCAAGAGAGATGATGAGCCTGAGTGTTTCGAGCGATGTGGCGCGGTCATAATCGCGCTCGCTCTCGCTGAGCTCGTCGTAGCTGACGAGACAGGGATGGGTCTTTAGGCGGTCGTTGCGTTCGGGACCGTAGCGCCAGCCGTCGTCGATACGGCCTTTGGCCCAGACTTCGTGGACGTTGCGAGCCATGTCTTCGGCCAATTCGGCCAACTCATCGGGCAGCGTGACGGCTGAGGTATCGGCCGGAGCCGGGATGTAGGGTTTGTGTGACATGATTTATGATGCTTGTCAGTTGATGATTATCCGTTTATGCTTTCGGTCAAGCCGCGCTCATAGAGCCGACGGTCAATCTCGAGTATGACGGGCAGGTTTGCCGAGAGCGACAGGTCGTAGTTGCGCAGGTCGAAGGGCAGCAGGTCATAGTCGCAGATGGCGGGATGGGCCATGGCGGCCTTTAGCTGACGGGAGCTGACACGACCCTCGGCGAGCGCGGCAGACTCGGCGGCTGTCAGCGGCCTGTAACCTATGAGCAGCTGCTCCATGACCCAGCGGTTGTGCTCGACGCGGGCGAGCCGGTCGGTCATGATGTTGTCGTAGGAGAGTGGCTCGTTTGATGGTGTGAGGGCAAACGAACGACGTTTTGTGGCGATGGTCTCGGCGTTGTAGATGTCAGACCAGCGGTTTGCCATCATTGTTTTGCCGGAGCCGTTGGCGATTCTATCCCAGTATGCGGCGAAAGGCCTGAGACTGTCGGCGGAAGCGGCGTCTGCAACGAGTTGACTGAGATCAGCCGGCTCGCCTTCGGCCGGTTTGTCGGTCCATCGGGTCAGACTGTATACGGCCTCGACGAGCATGTGGTTGACCTCGTCGGGCCCGCTGTCGCACATACAGTCTGAAATCATGCCGAATGGTCTGAACTTGCTGAAAACAGAGGTATTGGTCGCGCCTTTTTGGTCAACATAGCTTTTTGAAATAGAGTCGATGATAGAGTCGACAGTGGGCTGGTTGACAAGCACCTGCAGCGTCTGAGGACTGTCAGTTAGTCCGCGGGGCAGGCTGACTGCGCAGGCGCAAGCCTCGGCGGTGACATCGTGGCATACGGCTACGGTCACTATGGCGCCGGGCTCGGCGGCAGCGCGCTCCAAGTAGTCTATGACTGCAGGGTGGGCAGACACGCCCTCGATAAACTCCCACTCTACGTCGACAAAGTCTTCGCCGAGAGTCGCGCGTTCGTAAGGCGTCGCGTCTGAGAGCAGTCCGTCATACCATCCCGTGACTGCGTCGGCAAAAACGGGGTCGAACGCAGCCGGATGAGCCGGGGCGGTCTCAGACACCTTGACGAAACGGCGACGGGAGAGGTCGAAGAGCTCGCGGTAGCGACCCGTGAAGTAGTGCATGTTGACCTCGGCCTCGGGGTCGATAAAGGTGATGCGTGCGCGCAGCCGGCGGTCGCGCAGATAGTTGGGATAATGGCAGATATGCGCTGCCTCGACAGCCATGGCTGTTCCGGCCGGCGTCATGCCGATTATTATCAGATGCACAAAACGGTCGGAGTCATAGATGATGCCGTCGTGAGTGTCAAGCGGCTCATAAGTGATATCGTCGCGTGTGGCGATGCGTCCGGCAGCAAGCACCTGCTGAGCCCACGACTCGTTGATGTTGAAAGGCATGAAGTCGACTATGCTGTCTGCACGGACTATGTCGGTGAATCTGAAGACTTTAAATGTCGAGTTATAGACCATCATCACACGGCAGGGTATTTTGGTCCGGTTGCCTTCGGCTGCCGCGTCATGGGTCAGGGTGTCAACGAGACGGAAACAGCTCAGCGAGAGGGTGTCGTGCTCGTTGCCGTCAGTGGCGGCATCTTCGCCTAAGATATAGATGGCGCGGGCCAGATGCAGATTAAGCTCCGAGAGATCAGCCATGGAGTCACGTCGGCCGTGATATACAAGCAGACGGTTGCGGCAGTCAGCCGGCAGCGCAGAGTTTATCTCGTTGCGCAGCTGTTCGCTGTCGCGGCTGCTCATGACGATGACATATCGCAGTGACGTGTCGCTCAGAAGGCGGCGGCAGAGCTTGGCTGTCATCGGATGGCCTCCGATGATGACAATGAAATCACGACGGATATTATAGCGTGTCGCGCCTTCCCCCCAGCGGTCTTTGCGGCTGTCTACCCAGTTGACTAAAGTCGTGATGAGTATGCCGGTGATGAATACTGCGCCGAAGACGGTGATGATGGCCGCGAGCAGGTTGTTGGGCTCATGTCCCTCGGCTGCGAAGCGCTCGAGCGGGTTAAGCATCTGTGTGAAAACCTGATACTGCGACGCGCCTGTCAGGGCGTTGGCTATCAGATAGAGCACGAGGAAAAGAATACAGGCTATCAGGGACAGACCTAAAAGCTGCAGCCAGAATTTACCGGACACAAAGAGATCGAACAGGTGAAACCCGTTGCGTGACAATAAATTGGCGAAGCGGCCGCCCGCCCGGCGTTGTTTGTTTTTTTCCATAGCTATCGACAAATATACGAATAAAAGTAAAATATAAGGTCATATATTGACGTATCTGCTATTTATTTTGCGTTATCCGTGATAAATTAATGAGCAGAGGCGGTTGTTCGCCGGAAATATCTTAAATTCGCAAATAAAAACAAGCATTACGAACGATGCCTGTCAAGCGCTCTGCCTCTCATGGATTTTGGCGTAATTTAAAACATCAGGATAATGGATAAGAATGAGTTTCTTAACGGCATAATACCGGGTAATTATTTTATTACCAAATCGATGGAGCTGACTAAAAGCCAAAGTTCCGGCACTCTGTGGTATACCAAAAAGTTTATCGTATTATATTATTACATCTTCCTGAATAACAATATTACGACATTAGCGGTAGCAGCCGAAATCCGAAATATATTTGATGAATATATCAATTCGCTGCCGGAAGAATTACATGACAAAGCGAACGAATTTTTCTACTCCTCAGCTGAAGTCGCAGATTTAAGGAGTGACAAGTTTAAATTATTCGGAGATTTTGCCGGTCAAAAGCAATTTGCTGATGATGCCGAAAGAATCAGCTATTACGAAAGCGCCAAGAAGTATTATTTTGCGTTTCTGATGGAATCCGGCGGACAGTCAGGCGTAAAAGCATACATAAAAGACAGTCTGTATAAAGATGATTTTGTATATAGCGACATAGATAATATTATCCGTCATTATGCGGATAATAACGGATATAACACAAAAGTATATAAAACGCCGGATGCTTATGTCTCGGGGATACGTAATGATTATATGGCTTTTGTGCGGAATGAGAGGCAGATACTATTTTATTACGGTTTCTTTCACTCGAAATCAAGCGGAAGTAACGATTTGGAATTCAGCAGCTTGACACCTTTAGGCGAATTCGCTCTAAACAGTAATTATTATGAACTGATAGCATTATGGGAACATCAAAAAGTGAAAATGGTGTCTCAGCCGGTAAATATAGAAATACGAGGATTAGAGAATAGCCGCATTGGCAACAGTGATTTTTTCACTGTTAACATAAATCCTTATCTTACAATACTGCGAAGCCTGAAAAGTACATCCGGTTTTTCAAAAGACTCGTATCAGTATATTATTTCGAGATTGCCGGAATATCCCGATGACGGGGTTATAGATACGTCAGACCATTTCTTGAAAAGCATTATAGCCAAAGTGAAGGGATTTAACCGCAAAGCTGATGTAGAGTCAGAAGATTTTACAAAAGAACTGCTTAAATACCTCCTCGGGATACGTAGTGACCTCAGCGTAGATAATGGTGCAAATCCATTAGGATTATGCAAATGGAGCAAAGACGGTGTCTCTGTCACTGACCTCAACAGATTGGATAGATTAATTGAAATATACTCTGTATTATGTGATTATAAAATCAAAAAATATTCGGATGTAATACAGAATGGAGCAGCCGAGTTAAAAAGGCAATATATCTGTAAAGCGGCGGGTGCTCATTATACATTAGACCCTCAAATAAAAATAGCATGGGATATGTATAACATTCATCCTGATATTTTTATACTTCTTTCTGTTTGCGTATTACTATCGGAAGCGAAATCCGGCCAGTCTTTTGCATCAGACAGCATTGATGATTTTGTCAAAGATATTCGAGAACTATGTCCGAATATCTTGAAAAAATTGGGCATGTATAGCAAATCAGCACTAAAGAGAGAATTAAAAAATATATTAAATGCCTTTACTGAAAAGACATTCGATGCGTATCTGTTAAATAACAGCGATAATTACAGCAACTCTATCGCAAGTCATCTTAATGTCTCATTAGCTGATTTAGAAAAGAAAATAAAGGAATTTTCAGGGAAGGCACCCGAGTATGTTGACGGAGTTCGCAAAAGAAATATGGCGCTTATCGGTTTGATAAAGTCTTATAATCTTCAAAAGTATTCTGCAAACGGCGAAGTGCTTAAGTGTGAATGTTGCGGCAATCCGACATTCATTACTTATAAAAAAGAATCTTATGTAGAATATCACCATATGATACCGTTTAGTGAATATGACGGTCCTGATAACAGTCTTAACATTTTAGCCCTTTGTCCGATGTGTCACAGGAAATTCCATTTCTTGAGCCGCGAGGATAAACAGCCGCTTTATGCCGGCATTTCCGATAACAGCTATGCTAAGTTGTCGGTAGAAAACAGATTGGTCAGATTATATGACGAACATCAACTCAAATCTTATCAGCTGGAATTTTTGCTGGCGGATAAGGCGATAGATGAAGAAACTTACAACCGAATAATAAACTGATATAATGTATCGAAGAGATATTAAACGATATTTAGGGCGTATTATTAACGGTAACTGCGCAGAAGTATTGTCTGAAATAAAAAGCAATAGTGTGGACTTGATTGTGACAAGCCCGCCCTACGATGATTTGCGTGATTACAAAAAAGATGCGGTTTGGGACTTTGACAGTTTTAAAAAAATAGCGAAACAAATATTCCGGGTCGTGAAAGACGGAGGGGTGGTCGTCTGGGTTGTCGGTGACTCGGTTATAAACGGTAACAAATCGCTTACCGGCTATAGACAGGCTCTGTACTTCCAGCAGATAGGCTTTAATGTATATGATGTTATAATTTATGAAAAGGCCGGCACGGCACCCCCTCACAAAAACAGATATTTTAATGCGTATGAATATATGTTTGTTTTGTCAAAGGGCTTGCCGAAAACCATACATCTTATAAAAGACAAACCGAACAAATGGGCCGGTTATACCACTTTCGGCGAAGTAACCAGACGAGAGCAAGACGGCACGCTCACGAATAAAGGGAAAAAGGTCATAAATGAATATGGCATCCGGACCAATATCTGGCGATACAACAACGGCAAAGGATTCGCTACAAAGGATGAAATAGCTTATGAACATCCGGCTATATTCCCCGAGAAATTGGTGGAAGACCATATTATTTCTTGGTCGAATGAGGGAGACATTGTATTGGACCCGTTCTGCGGAAGCGGTACGGTGCCAAAGATTGCGTCTTTACTTAAGAGAAGGTGGTCAGGTATTGAGATTTCAAAAGAATACTGCGAAATTGCTAATAAAAGATTGGGTATAGAATGATTGGCTCTCTTGTTATTAAAGATACGATACAAAACAGTATTACTTTATTATCAAGCTATAAAGACAAGTTGGATAATAGTGCCAACGTATTTGTATTTGTCCGTAATGAAGTAGACGCAACCGGCGATGTTATAAACGATTTTTTAGATATAATAGATTATACTGTTAAAAACGGATATTATTATGTAAATACGATTGTTGCGCCCGCCAAGGAATGTGCTGCTTCAGAACTTCCGGATAATGTGCTTTATATAGTATGGTTAGCATTGAATAAAGACCATTATTTCAACAAAGACGCCATAAGGGAAAGTCATATCTGGAAAGATGTCGAATGGGGCAAGCGTGCACGAAATTATAACCCCAAAGGTAAAGATCCCGGTAATGTGTGGATTCCGACTAAAGATGACGGAAAAGCAAACATAACGGAACATATCCTTTTAGATACATCTGCATTAATCAAACGTATATTAAGTTGCTCCGCACAAGAGGGACTGGAAACACTGTTGGTTACTTCTGACGATATCAACACATTGGAACTCGACAGTAGGATAAATGTAAAACCCATCGCTAAAGACGATGCCAAAAGCGACGTAAGCCCTTATTATACAGACCCCGAAGTAAAGCAACCGACCGAAATTACAGGTACGGTAATATGGGGTACATCGGAAAACATGGGTAAAATCCCGGACAACAGTATAAGTGTAGTTGTTACATCTCCGCCATATTGGGATTTAAAAGATTACTTCAAAGAAGGTCAGATCGGACAAGAGCCATATCCTATCTACCTCAATCGTTTGAACAAAGTATGGAGAGAATGTTTTAAAAAACTGAATGACACAGGCTCACTTTGGATAAACATTAATATCAGGACCAAAAACGGCAAAGTAATCCTTATCCCTAAAGATTTTATTATTCAATGTAAGAGAATAGGATTTCATTACAAAGGTATTCTGATCTGGCATAAATCTTCCGGTATTCCCACCCACGATAAGAATATCGTTGACAGACATGAATACGTATTAGTATTTTCAAAATCTGAAAAGCTGAAACTTAACAACAGCATAACCTCATATCACGACTACAAAAATGAAGTTATCAACGGGGGCGTATTCTGGAATATCAACAGGAAAGCCGGCAGTGTAGGAAAGCATTTCATACATCCCGCAATCTATCCTAATGAGTTGGTTTCAAGAATTGTTAAAGCTACCACTGACGAAAATGAAACGGTACTTGACCCGTTCTTGGGGAGTGGCACAACATTAGTGGCTTCTGTTACGGACGGAAGGAATTGTATCGGATATGAGTATAATGAAGGTTTTAAGGAGTTAATACAAAGCAGAATCAACAATGAAACAGAATCGGGCGATTACAAAATAAACTTGTAATTTGATTTGTAAAAATCGTAAGGACGTGCGGTTTCAATAATGCTCTAAAGAGCGAGTGAGGGAGTTACGTATGATGGCGTATAACTAAGGAGGTTTCATAACTGTCACGAGCAGACCGAAGCGAGTGGTTATAAAACAAGAGACTGCGTCGCAATCTGTTTTGCGACGCAGTCTCAATATGGGTGGGATTATCGGGGTTTATTGCACGCTTACCTTGTAAGAGTGATTGCCGACTGTGACAATGTAGAACGCGGGGAGGACATCGACGGCAAATGTGCCCTCGACGTCGTCAGATACGATGACTTTTCCATCGATTGTGACTACAGTCACATGATGTCCGTCGGCTCCGTCGACTACAATCGTGTGTCCGTTGACTGAGACAGAGACACCTCCTGCGATTTCGTCGATTGACGACAGTGCCGAAACGCTTTGAGGAGCTGATTCGCCGAGATTATAGACAACCTTGACGCTGTAGACCGATGAGGCGGGCGTATGGTCGGCCGAGGGAATGGTATAGCTTGTCTCTTGGACAGGTGTGTCGTTGAGCTTTTTGTCACCGCGATAGATGTCGTAACCGTTGATTTCGAGCAAATCGTGGATAGAGCCGGCCTCGTAGGTGACGTCGTCAATCATGAGCATATAGCATCCGGTTGCCGAGCTGCGCAGAGCCATGTAGCGCGCTCCTTCGGGGAGATCAACCGAGTAGAGTGTCCATTCGCCCGGGACGGACCTAACGTCCTCGACGAGTATGAAGTCGTCGGTGTCGAGGCTGCCGGTGCTGTAGTAAACGCTCATGTGTTCGGCCAGATATGACTGATAGCTCTTGGCGTAGAGCGTAACGGTCTGAGCCTTGCCGCTGAGGTAGGGTGAAATCGCCCAGTCGTCTACCTCACCGTCGTCGCTGCGGTAAAGCGAGGCGAAGAATTTTTTGCCGCTGTGAGGCTTGAACGAGTTGTTGTCGGCGAGGTTTGCCATCTCGGTATCAAAGACAAAGAACGAGCGTGTGTCCTGTCCGGCTGTCATGCCGGGCAGAGGATAACCGTAGAGTCCTCCGACCGGTTTGTTGTCGCGGTCGACGGTCGTCCAGCCCTCGGGGTCGGGACCAAAGCCTTCGAAGTCTTCAAAGTCTTCGGTAACGGTGACGGCCTCGCCTTTTGTCAGGACGGGTGCGTCCCAACTGAGTGTGAATCCTTCTGACGAGGATTGTCCCTTGAGGTTGAGAACGGTGGGGTATGTGTTGTGTTTGGGAGCGACCGAAATCTGTTCGGATTTGTTATTTTCAGTCCGTGAATCGGTTGCAAGGATAACTTCAGCCGAGAGAACCACAGGCTCGGTGGCGACGGCCGACATCGTTTGCGGGAAACTTGCCGTAATTGTGACTCCGGGCTCGATGGCGTCAATGTGGAGAGTGGCGGCGTCCTTACCGTCGGCTGTCAGTCTGACGTCAAATCCGCCCACGGCGACGGGAGTGTTGTTGCCTATTTTGACATCGACAGTGAAGTCGGCGCCTGCCATGACGGTTTCGGGAGCCTGAATGTCACGAACGGCAAGGTCGTCGGTGTAGCTGTTGCCTACATGTATGTTGTCAAATAGCATGTTGGCGTGGGTTTTGACAACACCTTCGAGACGTATCTCGACAGTCTTGTTGACGTAGGCGTCGAGCGGCACGATGACCGGAACCCAGCCCTCGGTCTCGCCGAGAGAGCTGATGGTGAAGTTTTTGAGCAGAGTCCACTCCGAGGTGCGGGATTCGCGGATATATACGTTCACTTCATTGAGGTCGGGTTTGCCGGCCTCGATGATGTTCCAAGCAAAGAAACTCAGTTGCGGTTTCTCGCAGTCTTCGAGAGTTATTTTTCCGGACATCAGCGACGAGCGGTCGTCGACGTTTGTGCCGGACAGTTTCAGGAAGCCGTTGTCGCCGTCCTGAGAGGAGGCACCCTCGACCTCGCGGTCGATGACCATTTGCCACTGAGCCAGACCTTCAGTGAATCCCGAACTCCACGGATAGGTGAGATATCCCTCGGGAATGCTCTCGGCAAAGTCGCTGAATGGTGTTCCGGCAGGAATCATGGGTGACACCGTGCCGGCATATTCTTTGCCGACAAAAGCAAATACGCAATACTGAACGAAGTCCTGCTCGCCCTCGTCGAGCGCACGCAAGGTGAATTCGGTGTCGGTGATATTCTCGATATAAGCCTCCCAAGTCTTATTCTCGACATTGTATGTCGCAATCGTGTAAGTCAGCAGGCCGGGTTTGATTGTTTTGCCGTTTACGTCGGTTGTGACGGGTTGCCAAGTGATTTTAACCTCGCCGTCGTTGTCGGTTTCGATGATGTTGACCTCTGTCGGCGCGAGAGGTTTGCCGATGCCGACAAATGCGGTCACGGAGGCTGATTCGCCCTCGCCGCCTTCGTTTGCGGCCACAACAGAGTATGTCACCTCACCGGAGGCCTCGGGCGTGTCGGTGAAACTGTAT
This sequence comes from Bacteroidales bacterium, assembly GCA_019415705.1. GTDB lineage: Bacteria > Bacteroidota > Bacteroidia > Bacteroidales > Muribaculaceae > CAG-873. The sequence goes on from DXYS01000065.1 coordinate 25,318, forward strand.
GGGCTGCCCGGAGTCGGGTTGTCGAAAGTCTTGACGGAGACGCCGTCGCGTTTCACCTCGATTGAGGCCAGTTGAGATATCGTGTTGCCGGCAAAGTCGGTTGTCGGAGCCGTGAACGCGATGTCGACCGAAAAGTCGCCGTTCATGTCGGGAGAGGCTTTCAGGTCTGTGACGGCGCTCGGGGTGGGCACACCTACGTATTCCTTGATTTCGATGTCGTCGAGGTATAGGTTGAAGTTCTTGGGGTCGGAGATGCTGTGGAAACCGATGAAGTAGACTCCGTCAGCATCGGGAATGATGTATTTGCTGAACGGCACCGGAGTGTTGATTGTCAGCAGAGTGGCCGGGAGTATCTGTTCGGTCATCGCATCTGCCGTAGCGGCTTTGCCCATTTTCACTTCGAGACGTTCGGGATAGTTGACGTAGCTGCATGATGATGTGAAAGAGAGTGTGTATATCTTACCGGCCAGAAGTTTGACGGGGGGAGTTATCAGCCAGTCGTCGACATTGCCCTCGTTTGAGTAAGAGCACATGGCTTTCTTCTGCTGGGTGTAGTATGACCAAGTCTTTCCGTCTTTGTTGGCGTCGATGATTGTGAAACCGGCCATGTCTTCGGCGGTCTCAAACGTGTTTGTATAGGGAACCTTAATCGAGCCGAGCGACAGAGAGTTGGATGTCGCCGCCGATGACGAGAGTCCGGCATTGGTTGCGACAACGCTGTAGGAGTATGATGTCAGCTCGTCGGGCTCGGGAACGGATTCGGCGAAAGATGTCTCCGCAATGTTTTCGGCGGCGACGCTGCCGTCGTTACGAGTGACGGTGTATTTAACTTCGGCGGGGTCAATATATCCTTCGTCGACGGCACGCGAGACAGCGGTCCATGAGAGTTTCATCTCTGTGCCCTCGCGCACGAGTTTGACATCGGTCGGACGGGCGGGGACGCCGTGTCCGACATAGAGCGATGCCTTGGCTTTGGGGCTGATGCCGGCGTCGTTAGAGAGGGTGACGATAAACTCATAATTGGCGGGAGTGTCGAGTGTGACGGAGGTGCTGACATGTCCGCCGAACGAAGTGTTGCCGTTGGCCACAACCTGCCCGTTTGCAGAGATAGAATAGGTGAGCGGGCCGTCGGCGGCGTTGCCGATATAGGTTGTGGTCGGAGCGTCAAACTCGATGCTGCCGGTCATTGAGCCTTTCGGGAAGCTGACGCTGAGGTTGGTTGCGGCTGCCGGAGCGTTGTCCTCGGCCTCGGGGGCGGGGATAAACATGCCCATGATTTCGTCGTTGTTGGTGTAGGCAAACAAGTCGGTGGCTACGCCGGTCGAGAGGTTTACCTCACACAGCACAGAGGCTTTACCTTCCTCGAGAACGTTCCAGAACATGCGTCCGCTGCGAGGGTCGATGGTCGCCGAGCTGAGATACTGTGGCGCTTTGCCGGTCTCGCCGATGACAGTGACATCGCCGGTGTTTTTGTCAATTTTGCAGAGCGACGACGATGTTGCCATAAGACGGTTGTCGACCTTCTCGGTTTCGTAGCTGATAGCGTAGATTTGACCGGCGGCGTTGATTGCAAGCGAGTTCCAGTTGCCGGGCAGGTCTGCAATCTTGCTTGCTGTCACGGCCGAGGTCGTATAGATAAGTTTGGTGAGCTGCATGCCGCTCTTGTCGGCGTTGAAAGTTATGCCGTAGCATGCAAAGGTCGTCGGGTCGTATGCGACACCGCCGGTCACGACACATTCCACCGTGCCGTTGATGTATCCGTCTCGTTTGCCTGTTTCCAAATTGTATGCCGAGATGGTGGTGTAGCCGATACCGGAGTATTCGTCATAGCTTGTGGCATAGTAGATGTTTTCGATGCAGACACCGCCGTAGAGTGCATTGGGACCGTCAAGCAGCAGAGTGGTTTCGGGAGAGCTGACAGAGTAAATGCCACGTGGATATTCACAGTCCCACTCGCCGGTGATGATGTCGCTGTGGTAGACGGCTCCGCGCAGGTCGGGGAGGTTGTCGGGCGCGACTGCCGGAGCTTTGGCCGCGGTTTTGGCTACCGTAGCTTTGAGATTCGGGGCGCTTTGGCGTGCGGTGCGGAAGACGCTTGCCTTGGCTGCCTGCGTCCCTGCCGGCTCCTGCATGTAAGCCTGTGAGCTGACTGTTTTACGCTCGGTTGCAGGTCGGGCAAGTGCCTTTTCAGCACCCGCGGGCTCGATTTTCGGGATGGTAGTCCGATTTGCGGCCTGTAGAACGGTAGCTGAAACCGCGACCGTCAACAGTGCAATTGAAAAGAAATGTTTCATAAAATTATAGTGATTAATGACAGTCGAAAAGTATATTTGGCGCCTCTGCCAAAATGCTAAAATTTAAGCACGATTGATTACAAAAAGATGGCTTTATGGTTAGTTTTGTAAATTTCGACAAATATAATTACTATTTAACGAATATGCAATATGAGGTCGTCGGGAAACCGTTAAAAAAATAGGACGCACCTTTGGAATGTTGATGTATCAGATTGATAGTCAGTCATACATGCCTAAGGTGCGGACCTGTAAATTATACGTAAAAGCGGTTTCGGTATTTTATTACGTCAATAGTGCTCCAAGGAGCGGGTGAGGGAGTCGCGGATGATGGCGCGGAGCTCGGGGGGCTCCATGACGGTCACGCGCGGGCCGTAGGAGAGGATTTCGTTGACGAGGTCGTCGGTGATGCGCATTTTGTAGATGAAGTCTGAGAATTCGTCGTGTATCATCTCGCTCTGCGAGTGATGCAGTGGCAGGGCGCGGAAGTATTTGGCCTGCCGGGGGTCGGTGCGCAGCACGATGCGCTTGGGCTCGTTTTGCGTAAAGATAATGCCGAACGAATCGCGAAAGTAAGTTTCGGGGTCAAATGTCGGGTCGGGCGTGAACTGCTCGGCGAGCATGACTGCCGACTTCATGCGGTCGAGCGCATAGGTCTTGACGCGGTTGTCGGCAGTGTTGCGGCCGGTCAGATACCAGCGCTGTTTGAAAATCTTGAGGAAGTATGGCTCGACGGTCACGCCGGATGTGGGCAGCGAGCGCGTATACGGCTGATAGTCAAAGCGCAGCAGATGGTTGGTCTTGAGCGCGTCGATTACCACGGCGAGCCAGTCGCGGGCCGAGGGCACGTCCTCGATGAAGATTTTGTGTGACACTTCGCGCGAGCCGCTGAGTATGTCGTTGGTAGCGGCAGAGTTGAGCAACCAGTCGGTCACGCTCTCGTTGTGGGCGTCATCCTCGGAGATGTAGTATTCGAATGTCGAGGGATCGCACTCGATGTTGATGCTGAACAGTTCTTCGACGGCCTGACGGTAGTTGTAGAATGTGCGACGAGGCAGCCGCGAGCTGCCGTCAGAGAAACGCGAGCGACGCCAGCACTCGTCGATTTCCTGACGGGTTATGCGGCCGTAGCGGCGGATGGTGTCGACGAGCCAGATGTAGCGGTTGAAAAGGTCGCGTGCCATGGTCAGGCGGCTTTGGCGGGTTTGTCGTCAGCCTTGTCAGTGGCTTTTTTGCCTATGGATAGCAGGCGCAGGCCGATGACCGTAATCAGGGCGTTGAGCAGCAGCAACTCGAAGCTCGTCTCGTAGCCGAAGGCTTCTTTGAGCGCCCACTGGATGACCCATGATAGTACGGGGGCAGCCACACATACGGCGGGCACCCAGCGGTCATGAACGGGCTTCTTCCAGAACATGCCGTAGACAAACAGGCCGAGTATCGGGCCATAGGTGTAGGAGGCGAGTGTGTAGACGGCGCTGATGGCGTCCTGATCGCTCAAATAGTAGAAGGCGACGATGACGGCGCCCATGACGACTGACATGGCGATGTGGACTATCTTGCGGGTGCGGGTGACGCGTTTTTCCTCCTGTTTCTTGTGGGCCTGCAGAATGTCGACAGTGAACGAGGTGGTCAGCGACGTCAGCGCCGAGCCGGCGGCCGAATAGGCAGCGGCGACGAGGCCGAGCACGAAGAGCACACCGACAATCACGGGCATGGACTCATGAGTGGCGACCATGCCGAAGATGTCGTCGGTCTTGGCCGGCACATCGATGCCGTTGCGGTCGAGGAAGATGACCATCAGCGTGCCGAGCAGCAGGAAGAGGGCGATGACAAAGAACTGTGTTATGCCGCTGACTATCATATTCTTCTGGCTTTGTGACGAGTTCTTGCAGGCGAGATTGCGCTGCATCATGTCTTGGTCGAGACCGGTCATGGCGATGGCCATAAACACACCGGCGATAAACTGTTTCCAGAAGTAGGTGCCTTCTTTGGGATTGTCAAAGAAAAACATGCGCGATGTCGGATGGTCGCTGATGGCCGAGACCATCTCGCCGAACGAGAAGCCTAAGTTGGTTGCCACGAAGTATATGCAGAGCACCACCGACATGATGAGACAGAAGCTCTTGAGCGTGTCGGTCCATATCACCGCCTTTACGCCACCCTGCACAGTGTAGAGCCATATCAGGGCGATGGTCACGATGACATTGAAAATGAACGGTATATGCAGCGGCGAGAACACTAAAAGCTGCAACACGGCGCACACGACAAAGAATCTGACGGCCGCGCCTAACATCTTGGAGATGAAGAAAAACCACGCGCCCGTGCGATATGTCGAGCGGCCGAAGCGCTCCTCCAAGTAGCCGTAGATCGAGATGAGGTTGCGGCGGTAGAACATCGGCACGAGCACAAAGGCTATCGCGAAGTAGCCGACGATAAAGCCGAGCACCATCTGCAGGTAGGCATAGCCTTTACCGACAACCATGCCGGGCACGGAGATAAAGGTGACACCCGAAATGGCCGCTCCCACCATGGCGAAGGCCACGAGGGGCCAGGGCGTGCGGCGGTTGCCGGTGAAGAATGTCGAATTGCTCGAGCCTCGGCCCGCAAAATATGATATTGCTAAAAGGAGGATGAAGTAGCCTACTATCGTGAGGATGATAATGACCGGTTGTGACATATGGCGATATTCGTTATAATCGTTTATAATCAGTTATTCGGCGTAGAGAAGATAAGGACGGCGCTGCTCTTTGAAACGGGCAACATCGTCGGCCCATGTGGCCTTGATATCTTCTGCGCTCATGCCTTGTTCAATCATCTTTCGGATATCTCCGCGACCGATGAGCAGTTCGAAGAACGAGCGGAAAAATTTGTCGCCCATGCCGAGGTCGCGGTAGGCGTCGATAAGATAACTGAGGTTGATGCCCTGCGCGATAGCCTCGTCGTCAGAGATGGCGCTGAGGTCGACACCGTGGCAGAGCTTGTCTAATTGCGGGGGATTCTTGGCGCCGGCCACAGAGCGAGGTGTGAACTCGAAGTCGCGACCTTTCATGTCAGGGTGGCCGTAAATCATGAAAGGCTTGTCAGTGCCGCGGCCGAGGCTCACGGGTGTGGCCTCGAAGTAGCATAGCGACGGGTAGAGATAGATGGCCGTCATGGTCTTGAGGTTAGGCGACGGGGCCACGGGCAGGCGATAGCGTGTCTGATGGGTGTAGTTGTCGCAGGGGATGACCTTTAGATCGACCTTGGCGCTGTCGGCGAGCCAGCCCTCGCCGTTGGCCATCAGGGCGAGCTCGCCGAGCGTCATGCCGTGAACGACGGGGATGGGGAGGCGTCCGACCCCCGATTTATAGCGCATGTCGAGTATAGGACCGTCGACCGTCATGCCGTTGGGGTTGGGACGGTCGAGCACGACGACTGTCTTGCCGGCACGCGCGGCGGCATTCATCAGGTCTATCATCGTGCAGTAATAAGTATAGTAGCGCAGGCCGACATCCTGTATGTCGACCACGATAATGTCAAGCGAGTCGATTACCTCGGGTGCGGGGCCGCGTTTGCCGCCGTCATAGAGCGACGATATCTTGATGCCGGTCACGGGGTCAACGCTGCTGCTGACCTTCTCGCCGGCGTCAGCGTCGCCGCGGAAACCGTGCTCGGGCGAGAATATCGTCACCACGTTGATGCCCCCGTCGAGCATCAGGTCGAGTGTGTGACGGTCGCCGACCATGCCTGTGTGATTTGAGAAAAGCGCCACTCGGCGGTCTTTGAGCAACGGGAAGTATTCGGCGGTTTTGGCCGCTGCCACCGTTACTGTGTCGGCAGACTTCGCCTGCTGCATCTGTGCACTTTCTGCCCGACCGCGCGATGCATCGCCGCATGCGAGAGTCGGCATGGCCGCCGCAACAACGGCGATGACCAAAAATAGTTGTTTGATAGTCATTGGTTTATAAGGTATTGGATTTAATATTAGCTACATCGTAAAGTTACGACAAAGAAGTCGCCCAATCACCTTAAATATAATATATAAAATATAATAAAATTTAAAATAGCCTATGCGTGACATTCTTCCCGAAAAAATTCATAACTTTGTATCGTTAAACACGACGGGGTATTAGCTCATCTGGCTAGAGCGCGACACTGGCAGTGTCGAGGTGAGCGGTTCGAGTCCGCTATACTCCACCCGTCAAGCGAATCGAAAAATCGATTCGCTTTTTTGTTATATTGGTATAAATAATTATTTTTGCGGTGTATGAAGCTGATAGAGATGAATATGGACAAGATTGTCGCCTTGTGTAAAAAGTACAAGGTCGCCCGGCTGTGGGTCTTCGGCTCCATACTCACCCCGCGTTTCAATGACGAAAGCGACGTGGACTTCTCTGTGAATTTTGACGAAGAGAGTATCAATCGTGAAGGCCTTGACTGGGCAGATATATTCTTCGATTTTATGCATGAACTCGAGAATCTTTTCGGCCGTCGTGTTGATCTCGTATGCGATGACGTCGTAAAGAATAAAGTATTTCGCAAAGAATTGGACTCTACTAAAATATTAATCTATGGATGATTCCGTTAAAAAACATCTCGAGGACATCCTTCTGGCAATTTCCGAAATTGAAATGGCGGAGGAACGATTTGGACGTCAATATGAAATTTTTGAAAATGATGTGATCTTTCGGAAATTTGTAGAGCGAAACATTGAGATAATAGGTGAGGCAATGAACCGTATTTTAAAGGTTGACCCTCAGATAAATATTAATTCCGCCCGGAAAATTGTCGACACCCGCAATTATGTTATCCACGCCTACGACTCGTTAAAACCCGATATTTTGTGGGCAATTGTGGTAAACCACATACCAAGATTAAAGAACGATATACTCAGATTGCTTGGATTATTTAAAGGAGTTTGAAAGTGGTCTGAGTTCTGCACACCATCAAGCGAATCGATTTTCGGTTCGCTTTTTTGTTATATATTTGCATTATTAATCAATTGGTCTAATTGGTCTAATTAGACTAATTAGTCAAATATCATTTTTTTAACTCTTTATTAACCTAAGTCTTCTATCCGATGCGAGAAACATTTCTGCCGCAAAAGGGTAATTATCGTAAACTGATAGCTTTCCAAAAAGCAGAGTGCATCTACGATATCACTTATTATTTTGCGCATGCATATTTAGAAAAAGGGTGACCGTACTATAGACCAAATGGTACAGGCAGCCCGAAGCGGCAGGCAGAACATAGCCGAAGGCTCGGCAGCGGCCGCTACGTCTGCCGAAACCGAAATAAAGCTTGTGAATGTCGCTCGGGCGAGTCTTCAGGAACTGCTCTTGGACTATGAAGATTATCTCAGAGTGAATAGCTTGTCCAAATGGGATTTAAACTCTGAAAAAGCAGTCCGAACAAGACGCGTATGTTCAGAGCATAATGACTCGGCGTTTTACGTAGAGGCCATCAAACAGCGTTCGGCAGAGACTACCGCCAATATTGCCATCACCCTCATTCATCAGACAGACGTATTTCTTCGCAAACTCTTGGAAAGACTTCAGGACGACTTCATAAAAAACGGCGGCATCAAAGAACAAATGTACCGCGCCCGCACAAATTTCCGGGAAAAGCAGTCATAATATTTTACGCCCGGTGATGACGGTGTGGGATGAGGCGTTGATTGTCAGAAGGCAGTGACGAGAGGTGACATAATAGTTTTTGCCGCGACGCTCTATGGTAGCGGCAGGGTCTGAGACGAGTTGCCTGATGGCCGTCATCAGTTCATCGTCACTGTGGTCGTGCAGGCCGAGATTGCGCTTCAGACGTTCGGAGCCCATAACTGTTGTGTGCAGACGGCCGGTGTCGATAGCGCAGGCGTCAAAACCTAACTGCCGGCGGACTTTGCGGGGAAGGTTGGCGGCGGCAAGGAGATACGACCTGTGTATGAGTTCGCGGTGCAGACTGTCAGGCACATCGCCGATGAAGTCGACCGACACCCAGTGACGCTTGTTCATGTGGAATCCCGGACGGATTGAGGCATATCGGTCGCACAGCTCGACGCCATAGTCAGGGTCGACTTTAATGTTGTAAAATGCCCATTGTCCCGTAAGGTCCATCAGACAGAACATGCGGCCGCCAATCTCGAAAGCAAGGGCGTCAGGGCCGAAAGGACACCTCTCGGTGGCAAACGGCAGCGACAGCCCGTACTCTCTGACTTCCTCGATATTCATGCCGCGAAGATACGAATTTTACTTGTAATCCGGCTCCGGGGCGTATTTTGCGGCGTCGTATTTGGGTCGGGCGTTTATGTCGTATTTAAAGGTTACGTTGCCGCCATGTTCGGCCTGCATTATGCTCTCGCGGTTATTGAGGTAATACTCATGGTCGGCGAGCGCCTTCTTACGGTCAACTTTGTTGTAATCGTCAGCCGAATACATGGGCGAGATGATTCGTTCGGTCTTCTCTATGCCTGTGGCGACGTAGCCGTCACCGTTGTCTGCCTCGGCTTTTAGGATTAGCCCGGGGAGACCGTGCAGTTTCCAAGGGCCGTAAGGCATCGGGATTTCGGGCGCAAACCATGCGGTCCACCGGCGCCCGTGATAGTCGGTCTCGGCCTTGATACATTCGTAGCCGAGAATCGTCTGAGTCGAGTCACCGATCTGCCACTGCTGCTCGTCTAAAGTTTCGTCATAAAAGCAAGGATTGTTGGCTAAACGACTGTAATATCTGAGAGTGTTGTCGGCCGGCTTGGTGAATACGTATATATGTACTTTTTTTACCGGGCCTTTACGCATGTCGAATGACATGCCGCCGTCCTCAGTGCGTGTCATACATGCTGCCATAATGATTTGTTGTAATTGTTTTTTGCCTTCGGGTGTCGATGACAGCGAGTCAGACCACAGGCTGAGATCGTTGAAATATTTTGATTCGCGGGCATTGGCGAGCAGCGACATACGTCCTGTCTTCATCGAATCGCTCTCCCAGTTTCTTGAATTTGATTCATACAAGACCAATATGTCGGCCTTCGATTGTGCCATTGCAGCTATTGTCGCAAAGCACATAAAGAGTGTTACGAGTATCTGTTTCATATTGTTATTTGTAATCAGTTTCAATCAAATCAAAGCCTTCCGGGAGTTGGACCTCTTGCATTGAAGTGCCAAATTCCGCGTTCATCTGTGCTCCGGAATTGTTATAGAATGTCCATTGCAATTTCAGCATATCCTTACGTTTAACCCTATTCGAAAGTTCGTGTCCATACATTTTTGCGGGGAAAGGTTTATCGGACGTCTCTATTCCGGTTGCCTCAAAGCGATACTTCCCATTATCGGCATCGGCTTTAAGGATTAGACCCGGCAATCCGCACAATTTCCATGGACCGTCATGAATCGGTATTTCCGGAGTGAACCATACTTTCCAGTGCCGACCGTGATAGTCGGTTTCTGCCATGACACATTCGTAGCCGAGAATGTTTTGTGTCGAATCGGTGATTTCCCATTTTTGTTCACCCATGTTTTCCTCGTAATGCCCGAGTTCTCCGGCGGTTTCTCCATAATACGTTGTTTTTCTTTCACCAAAATTTTTAATGACGTATGTTCGTGAGCCGGGGAGCAAAGACGGTCTCCGGCCGGCTGCGTTTGCCGCCTCAACCATACTGTTGAACTGAACAGTCCCTTGTGGGGTTGAAAGCATTGAATCTACAACGAGAGTCATGGGATTATAAAAATGTGAAATCTCGCCGTTAGCTAACAATATCATTTTTTCTTTCTTATTGGCACCTGTCCAGTTTTTGTAACGTTCGGTGTACTCCACCTTGATTTGCGCATTTTCCTGTGAGATAACTGTGCTTGCTGTAAAACACAGAAGAAGGAATGTAAGAGTTTGTTTCATAGCTAATTACTTGTAATCAGTTTCAAGGAAATCGAGTTCCTTATTAACTTCGTAGCCGCCTTTTATTTTGACGGTGACGCCTAATGAAGCACCAATAGCCGCTCCCGGGTTATCTTCAAACCTACGAAGCGTTTTCAACATAGAAATTCTGTCAGTTTTTTCGTAATGCTCAGCTCCGAGATTTGGTGTTATCTGTTTCGTGGTCGCGTTTATTCCTGTCGCAATGAAATGATGTTGTCCGGATTCTTCCTGCGCTTCAAGAATAAGTCCCGGCAAACCTGACAGTTTCCACGGGCCATCCTGTATGGGAATTTCCGGGGTGAACCATACGGTCCAGTGCCTGCCGTGGTAATCTGAACTTGCCATAATACACTCATATCCAAGAATATTCTTTGTTGAGTCGCCTATTTCCCAAGCTTGGGCTTCATAGGGCTCCGTGTATTTGAACATAGACAGGATATTGCCATCAAAAACATCCGTGTTTCCCTCTTTTGATTTGAATATATACATAGGAATTGCGCGTTTGGGAACATCTTTTATCTTGCCGGATGTGAAAGCTGCCATTTTCATCTGATTATAAGCATCCCTTCCCTCGGGGGTTGATTCCAATGAATCAAGATACTCAGTGATAGGATTGTAAAATTTCGAGTATGACGGATTTGCAAGCAAAATCATCTGATGATTCTGTTCAGTTCCACGACGATGAAAGTGTTTGTAATTATAACTGACCTCTATGTCGGCCTTCGATTGTGCAGCGGCGGTCATCGCTGCAGCACACAGGAGCATTAATGCAATAATTCGTTTCATAATGAGTTATTTGGTATTGTTGAAGCAATCTGCTTCCCAATTTTCGACATTTGTCTCAATATACGCCGTGATATTATCAAAGGCGTGTTGATTGCGTATAATGTGTTCGTGATAATTGCGTTGCCAAATTGCTAATATCATATGTACATGATTAGGCATAACCATGTGATTCCAAACTTCAACATTATTATGATGCTTCGGAATATCACGAAGACATGCGAGTACAATCTTTCCGATAGCAGAATATTTTATCTCTCCATTTAAAATACTACCGAAAATATGCCGCTTTTCATGGGTGCAAATCGTTACAAAATAAATGCCTCCATTATAATCATGCCATTTAGCCCTGAATTGATGTCGATCGGTCATAATGGGTTATTTTCTGATTGTTACGGACAGGAGGAGTTGGCGGCCGTGGAGTTGTCGGCAGCTTTCGAATGATGACAGCTGTGAGTATGTCGTGTAGTTGTAGGTGTGTTTGTTTAGGATATTTGTGAGCGAGGCTCCGAGCTCGATGCGTTTGTTGAGTTGCATGGTGAGCTTTGTATCGAGCATTACGATATTTTTATATGTCGACTCGGTCAGTTCGTTGCGGTAATGTTCGCCGCTGACGGTCCATTGCCATTTGCGATGCGGAGTGAAGGTCAGGCTCAGTTCGTTCTCCATTGTCGATAGCCACGACTCGCTCATGCCATTCATCGTCAGGCGGCTGTCAGAATAGTCTATACGATAGTCGAAGCTGAACCAGCGGCAAGGGTTGCCGTTTAGCTTGCCGCCGACACTCCAGCCCGTGCTGACCGAATTGACCGATTGCTGCTGTGAGAGCAGATGCGACTCGCTGCGGCTGAACGAGCCGTTGACATTGCAGCTTCCGCGCATGAAGTCAAGAGTTTTGCCGATGTTGGCGAGTGTCATGAACGACTTGCCGTCATTATTGGCGTCGGCGTAGCTATAGACGGCATAATCACCGTAGAGCTGCTGTGCCAGAGTATATGGAACGTGGCTCCACGACTGCATCACCATGCCGTTGGCAAACAGCCCGTAGCGTGTATGCTTGTAGCTGACGCTCGCAGACACGTTCTGCGATGATGAGTTGTAGAAGTCATCCACACCACTTTTCAGAGTGCGGTAGTCGGTCATTATGAGTCCGGGATGGATAAGATTGAGATTCATCGGCGAGCGTCCGAGACCGCTGCGCAAGGTGCCTGAAAAGCGGTTGTTGGGCTTCCAGTTTAAACTTAGCGATGGAGAGAAATAGACCTCGTCGTGGTTTGCAATCGCCTTGTCGAAGTTATAATGAGCATAACTTACGGGCAGGTTGAGCGACAGATTCACACGACGTACTCTGTATTCAAACTTAGGAGTCGCATATACGGTGAGATAGTTGGTGTTCACCATGTTTTCAGTCAGCCCCGGAAGTTCCTCCGGCAGTTCGGGCAACTGCGAGTCCATCGAGCGCAAATAAGCTTTTATCCCGCCTTCGAGGCTCAGTGTCACGTCACTTATATAGAAGGCGTAAGCTGCGCTCTCGTGGGTATAGAAAGCGTGGTCTGAGATATGCTGCCGGAAGGATGCGCCCCTCTCTTCTCTCATGTCGAGATTCAGCGTCTGTGGCAGGGATTCCCATTCGTTCACACTTTGGAAAGTTACAAGGTGTTTGCTCTTGAAGCGTTTAATCATCTTGAATCGGTTGCTGACATAGTAATCGGGCAATTTGGCAGACTGGTTGTTGGGTAAAGAGCCGGTCGTGCGCAGGCTGATGTCGTTCCAGTCGACGTCGGTCTGTAAAGTGTTGTTTATGTAAGCCGTGCGGTGGTTAAGTTCGTAGACAAACTTTCCGCTCAGCGAGTGTTCATGCTCGGTGCCGTCACGGTTTTCGGTGATGACTCGCGTGTCGTCGTCGATGAAATAGGTTGTCGTGTTGGCGGCCTCGGACGTCACACGGTCAAACGAGTAGTCGACGTTGGCCTTTAACTCGCCTCGACCGAGTTTCCAAAGACTGTTTGTCGAGACGAGAAAAGAGCGGTTGAAGAGCGTGCGGCGGCTGTCAAGTGACGGCACACCGGGCAGCCCGACGGAGACATAGCGGCTGAGACCTGTCTGACGGCGCTCGGCAAGAAAATCGGTGCGCGACGACGAGAGGTCTTCGCCGGTGTTGTTGGTGCGCAGAGTGGTGATATTCTGGAAGTCGGGCATAACGGCCATGGTAAAGAGCTCGCTGTCCCATGCGCCGCCCTCGGGCTGCCATGACCAACCGCCGGCGGCATCGCCGTGAAAAGTCCATGTGGCCTTGGCCTTGTTTTTGAGTTTAAGATTGATGGCAGCCTTGTCAGAGAACGCGATACCAGAGAGGACCTCCATGGGCTGGTGGTTTTCCATCACCTCGACTGCGCCCACGTCCTCGTGGCTGATGCCGTTAGTGGCTACGCCATACTTGCCGCCGAGCAGATCGGAGCCTTCGATATAGAATTTGTTGATGTCCTCGCCCTGATATTGGATTTTGCCGTTTTTGGCAACATCAATACCGGGCATGCGGCGCAGCACGTCGCCTATCGAGCGGTCCTGCTGTTGGGCGAAAGAGCCGACATTGTAGGTAATGGTGTCGCCCTGCTCGCGTATGCGGTCGGCTTTGACAGCCACTTCCTTTAGTTTGATTGCACCCGGCACCATGCTGACTGTCAGCGGCAACGCCACACTGTCTAAGGCGAATGACTGCTTGGCAAAGCCCATCATCGTCACCTCGAGGCGATGTCCTGTGACCTCCGGCAGCGACATGGCGAACTTGCCGTCGGCCTTTGTCGTGGCGAATTTGCGGATTTTGCCGTCAGCGCCCTTGACCATAACTGACGCACCAGCCAGCGGCTCGCTGTTCTCCTTGTCGATAACAATGCCGTCCACATCGACCTGCGCCACGGCAACTGTCGCAACAAACAGACAAAACAGATATGTGACAAGTCTTTTCATTTGTGATAATCGATTTCAAGGAAATCATAGCCATTGTCAAGTTCTTTGCGGGATTGGTCACGGACTTCCCCTACGGTTGACTCCCTGCCGTTTACAAAGATTTTGGTATTGGCCGGCAGATTGCCTCCTGCAAGGTCGGCAAACGGATCCTGAAGATGGCGATACTTTCCCTGAAGATATTTTATGCGGTTTTCTTTATGGTACCAGTCATCGCGTGGCATTCCGGGAATTTCCTGTTCGGTAGCCTCGATACCATTCGCGGTGAATGAATATATTCCTTGCGACTCTGAAACCATGAGAATCAAACCCGGCAATCCCGCGAATTTCCACGGCCCATCGTGAGCCGGGATTTCCGGGGCAAACCACGCCGTCCAGTCACGACCATGATATGCTGTCATTGCCATCATGCACTCATATCCAAGGATAGTTTTAGTGGAATCGCCAACCACTTCCCATTGCATTTCCTGAAACGGCTCATTGTATTTAGCGAACTGGTCGCTGTAATCGTCATAGACAGTTTGCTCCTGCTTTTCAAAATCTTTGAATACATACATACTTGCCGTGCGATTTGGCACTTCGTCTCCACGGCCGGCCTCCTGCAATGCTGAAGCCATAGCGCCGTAAGCCTGACATGCGGCATCATCCTTCGAATTGATGTCCATCCATAAGGCGGTCGGATTGTAGAACATCGAGCCATCCTTACCGCTTAATAATATGTAATCGTTCTTCCGAACTTGTCCTCCGGTGCTGACTTCATAGTCATAACCGACCTTAATCTGCGCCTTTTGCGCAGACAAAGTCAGAGCAAAAATAATTGCCATTATAATTATGGTATTCCTTTTCATAATCATCTATAGTCTGTTTCAAGGAAATCATATTCTGTCTGTGGCAGAGTATCGGGACCAAGGTTCAGCATCCCGCCCGTGGCGGCTTTTGCCATTGAATTACTGTTATTCCGGTAATTACGCAGACTGCGCAGCATATCAAGCCTGTTCATCTTTTCATACTCTGTACTGAACAACGGATAAATAGGCTGTGAAACGGTTTCAATGCCCGAGACAGAAAAACTATGTTGGCCTGACGGCTCACTTGCTTCCATAATCAATCCCGGAAGTCCGCAGAGTTTCCAAGGACCGTCTTGCAGAGGTATTTCGGGTGTGAACCATACCGTCCATTTCCGCCCGTGATAATCGGCAGTCGCCATAATGCATTGATAGTCAAGAATCATTCTGGTGCTGTCCTCCACTATATACCATTCAATTTCCGAGAATGGCTCGTCATAATAACCACATTCCCCCATACCGGCTTGATCGTAAGTGGTAGAAACAGATTTGTCAAAATCCTTAGTCACATATAAACGGGTATGATATATCACGCCGTCCATAGCACTGCGATCCCGAGTCTGCACATATGCCGCCGCGGCAGCATCAAACATCTGTTTTTCCTTTGCTCTCCCCGAAGGCGTGGAAAGCAGCGAATCCTTAAATTCTGTACTCGGGCAATAAAATTTGCTCTGACTGTTATTGGCAAGGAGAATAAACGGCACATCGCGTTCAACAACGATGCCATCACTACGCATAGATTTCTTATGGTAGTTATAGCTAACCTTGATTTCCGCCCGTGGAAAATCCTGTTTTTCCTTTGCGCTGACACACGTCGCGAAACAAATCAGCATCAAAAAGATAATAAGGCGGCTATTTATCAGATAATTCATAATGTGACTGATTGGTTTGAGACCGTTTTTTCGTTCGCGGCAAATATATGATTAAAAATCGTTCTGCGGTTTAACAAATGTTCAGTTGCACTGATTTTTATCATAATTTTGCACAATGTGTTTAAAAATATTTTGACAATGAAACCGATACCCGCGATGATGCCTGAGTTTGACATAAAGAGCATTGCGACCGGACGCAAGCGCTATCTCGATCTGCTGCTCATGGGAGACGAGCAGGAGAGCATGATTGACCGTTATCTCATGCGCGGCGATATGTACGTGGCCTTCGCCGGCGACGAGGCTGTGGGTGTCTGTGTCGTGACGCGTGAGGCGGATAATCTGATGGAAATTAAAAACCTTGCGGTGTCGCCCGACCGACGTCGCATGGGCATCGGACACTCGTTGCTGCGTTTTATCGAAAACCGTTACGAAGATTGTGACATTCAGCTCGGTACGGGTGCGACGCCTTCGACTGTCAAGTTTTATGAATCAGCCGGTTATCGGTATTCTCACAGTATAAAGGATTTTTTCAGCATCAATTATGACCATCCGATTGTCGAGGAGGGAGTGCTGCTCACCGACATGCTTTATTTTGTCAAGAGAAAATCCGACAAGACTGTGTGATGGCAAATCTCAAATAAATTCGTATCTTTGCAACGAGCAAAGGTTATGAGGGCTTTGCATGACCCGCGAAAATGTAGGGACGTGCCTTTGGCACGTATTACCGGCAATCATTTTTGAGGTTTTTGCAACACTCTCATTGAAAAGGGAACCGGGTGAAAGTCCCGGACAGTACCCGCTGCTGTAATTCCGGCAGACAACGCGCCGTCACACTGACGGCGAAGTCTGCACGAGGTCGCTCACAAGCCACTGACGGTCGGAGACCGGTCGGGAAGGCGCGGCCGACGGATAAGTCAGAAGACCTGCCCGCAGCTCGCATGTCGATTTCTGCCAACGGGACAATTGGCGCGAATCTCTGTCTGTGACTCAGATTTAAACAGTTATCACTCAGCGTCGTAGCAAGCCGTCTCGTCAATCATCCCGAGGCGTTTTTGTTTGTGTGCGGCCGACCGCATCGCCGCAAAATGTAACTGACTGATGAACAGAATTGTATTTTCGATTCTCTGCATACTGCTGATTTTTGCCGCTCCGGCGTGCAACAAAGACGATGTCATTGGCGCACCCGATGGCAAACTGCCGGTCATAGACCCGCTCGGCGACGAGGGCGTCTATGTGGTCAAAACCGGCGGCACGCTTGAGATAGCGCCCGTATTCGAGGGTGTCGACGATATGTCGGCGATAGTGTGGACACTCGATGACCAAGAGGTGGCCCGTGGGCCCGTCTTTACACGTCAATGGCTCGAACGCGGCGAGTTCTATCTGACAGTCAGCGCCTCAAACCGCGCCGGCACGGCTACGGCCGACATCCGCGTCGATGTAATCGACATGATGCCTCCGCGCATAACGCTCAACGAGCCCGAAGGGGGCTTTGTCACCGCACCGGGCGTTGCGCTCGTCATCTCGCCTGTGATAGCGTCTGACGAAGACTCGGGCGAGCTCCACATCGAGTGGACGATTGACGGCGAGGACGCAGGTGACACTGAGACATTGAGTTTTATGGCCACGGAAGAGGGCGTCTACAATATAAGCCTTACAGCGACCAACGACGACGGCACGGCAAGCCGCGAGTTCACCGTAACGGTCACACGCCGCTCGGCGATGCGGCTTTCGTTCCCGCAGCAGTCATATTTCATGACCTCGACGACACGCTACACCTTTGCCGGACGGCCCGTCATACTGCACCCCGAGTTCTCGGGCTTCGCCAATCCTGTATTCAGCTGGACAGTCGACGGCGTAGATGTCGGCTGCAGCGACGAGGTCTGCGTTTATACGCCCGAACGTCCGTCGACCGCGCAGGTAGCCGTTACTGTCTCCGACGGCGACGAGTCGATGACGGCGAAGGTCACGGTAATCTGTGTCGACGCCACAGAGAGCTCGCGCCGACGCGCAGTGACTGCCTCAAGCCGTCGCGACGCCGACCGTGTCTATGAATATGTGCCGGCGCCGGGACAGTTTATCGGCGAGACATCGGTCAGCGGCATGCCCGGACAGGGCTCCGTCCACGACGAGGCATGCGCGTGGGCTTTGCGGCGCTTAGACAGCAGGCTGACAGTCTCGCTCGGCTCGTTTGGCGGCTATATTATCGCCGGCTTTGACCACAGCGTGGCAGCCGGCGCAGCAGACTATGACCTTGCTGTCGGCGGCAACGCCTTTGTATCGGCACGCGACGGCAGCAATGAGCCCGGCATCGTCTGGGTCAGTCAGGATGTCAACGGCAACGGCCTCCCCGATGACGAATGGTATGAGCTCGCCGCCTCAGAGACCGGCAAGCCGACGACTATAGCCAACTTCGCCGTTACCTATTACCGCCCCGCCGGTCTCGCCATGTCAGTGGGCTGGACTGCGTCTGACGGCACATCGGGCACGGTCGACTATCTGCCGTCATTCCACCGTCAGGACTCCTATTACCCCGGCTGGATTGACGCCGCAAGCTACACTCTGCGCGGCACACGCATCACGCCTGACAGCAGTTTCAACCCCGCCACGGGCTATTGGGCGAATATGCCTCTGCCATGGGGTTATGCCGACAATGCCGGAACGGACGGTGTCGGTTCGACATCGGGTGCGGGCACAGACCAGAAAACAGGCCTGCGCATCGCCAATGCCATTATGGCCGACGGCAGACAGATAGCGCTCGAATATATCGACTTTGTCAAAGTGCAGACCGGCCCCTTGGCCAAATGCGGTCCCTTGGGCGAAGTCTCGACCGAAGTAACCTCAATCTCAGACTTTCATATCAACCCGTGAAACACATACGCAGCATATTATTACCGGCCATCGCGGGCACGCTTCTGTTGCTTGCGCTCGGGTCCTGCATGAAGTGGGACTACGGGAGCGAGGAGGATTTTGACAGCCGGGCGTCGGGGATTTTCGTTCTCAACGAAGGCAACTTCCAGTATGGCAACGCTTCGCTGTCGTTCTACGACCCCGCGACACGTCAGGTCGAGAACGAAATATTCTATCGTGCCAACGGCATGCGCCTCGGCGACGTCGCCCAGTCGCTGACGCTTTACGGCGGCCGCGGATGGGTCGCGGTCAACAACAGCCATGTCATCTTTGCCTTCGACCTGAGCAACTATCGCGAGACCGGCCGCATCACCGGCCTTACATCGCCGCGCTACATACACTTTGTCAGTGACCGCAAGGCCTATGTCACACAGCTGTGGGACAACCGTATCGCTGTCATAGACCCGCAGACTTACTCCGTTGCTTCCTATATAGAGGTCGATGGCATGGACTCCGAGACAGCCTCGACCGAACAGATGGTCAGCCTCGGGCGCTATGTCTACGTCAGCTGCTGGAGTTATCAGGACGAGGTGCTGAAGATTGACTCCGAGACCGACCGCATAGTCGGCCGCGTGACTGTTGGCTTGCAGCCGCGCTCACTGGTCGTCGACCGCTACGGACGCCTGTGGACGCTCTGTGACGGCGGTTACGAGGGGGCTCCCACAGGCAGCAGTCAGCCTACGCTGCACTGCATCGAGCCTGAGACCATGACAGTTCTCGAGAGTTTTAGTTTCCGCAAGTCTGACCGTGTCGCGGGGCTTTGTCTCAACGGCGCGGGTGACCGTCTCTACTGGATTAATGACGGCGTGTGGTCGATGAGTGTCGACGCGCGCCGTCTGCCCGTGCGGCCTGTCATAAAAGGCGGAGAGACACTATTTTACTCTATGGCGGTCGACCCCGTCAGCGGCGAGATATATGTGGCCGATGCCATAGACTATCAGCAGCCGGGCGTCATCAGCCGCTACACGGCCGACGGTGTGTTCGTCGACAGTTTCGAGGCAGGGGTCAACCCCACGCAGATGGTGTGGTGCGACGCCGCGGATTATCAGACATTTAACTTGCGCGAGCCATGAGAAAACTGCTGACAATCATCATGTTGCTGACCTCGGCTTTTAGCGTTATCGCCGAGACCTCAGCCGACTCGCTCGCGCCGCGGCGCCTCAGAGACTTTGTGGTCTGGGAACGTCGTCCGCTGACCGACGTCGGTGTCAACAAGACAGTCCTTGACTCTGCGGCTCTTAAAGAGAATATAGCGCTCTCGCTTGCCGACGTGCTGACCTACAATTCGTCGGTCTTTGTCAAGAGCTACGGCCGCGCCACGCTTTCGACAGTCGCCTTCCGCGGCACATCGCCCTCGCACACACAAGTTACATGGAACGGCATGCCCGTCAGCAACCCCATGCTCGGCATGACCGATTTCTCGACAATTCCCTCGTTTTTTATCGACCGCGCGTCGCTGCTCCACGGCACATCATCGGTCAACGAAACCGGAGGCGGCCTCGGCGGCTTGGTCAAGCTCTCCACGACGCCCGTCGAAATCGACCCCGGCTTCGGGCTGCAATATGTCCAAGGCATCGGCTCATTCAAGACTTTCGACGAGTTTCTGCGCGTCAGCTACGGCGGCAAGCGCATTAAATCGTCGACGCGCGTCGTATACAGCTCGTCGCCAAACGATTATAAGTATGTCAACCGCGATAAAAAGGAGAATATCTACGACGATGACCATAATATCATCGGTCAGTATTATCCGACCGAACGCAACCGTTCGGGTGCGTTCAAGGATTTTCATGCACTGCAGCAGCTTTATTACACGCCGACTGATGCCGACCGCCTCGGCCTCAACGTGTGGTATATAAATTCAAACCGCGAGCTGCCGATGCTTACCACCGATTACGGTGATGAAAAAGACTTCGAAAACCGTCAGCGCGAACAGACCGTCCGCTCGGTCATCTCGTGGGACCACACCGCTGACAGCTGGCGCATGGCCCTCAAGGGCGGCTACATCCACACGTCGCTCAACTATCTATACCGCCGCGAGATAACTGCCGGCAATTGGGCCTCGATGACAGACAGTCACAGCCGCGTCAACACGGTCTACGGCAGCGGCGAAGGTGTCTACAATCCCTCGCGCCGCCTTATGCTCACGCTCGGACTGTCGGCCACACAGCATTTTGTGCGCTCGGCTGACAAAAACGTCATCACTCAGCAGGGCGATCGCGACATAGTCGGTTATGACAAAGCGCGCATCGAGCTGTCGGGTTCGGCGTCGGCGCGCTGGCAGCCTATAGACCCGCTCGGACTGTCGCTCGTGCTGCGTCAGGAAATGTATGGCGACACTTGGGCGCCGCTCATCCCGGCCTTTTTTGTCGACGCCTTGGTCTCGCGACGCGGCAATGTGATGCTGAAGGCCTCGCTGTCTAAAAACAGCAAGTTTCCGACCCTCAACGACCTTTATTTCCAACCCGGCGGCAACCCTGACCTGCGCAGCGAGAAGGGGTGGACCTATGACGCCGGCCTGTCGTTTGATGTCGGCATGACGTCGCCCGTGCCGGTCGTCGTCAGCGGCAGCGCCTCTTGGTTTGACTCATATATCGACGACTGGATTATGTGGCTGCCGACCACCAAAGGCTTCTTTTCGCCGCGCAACGTCAAGAGCGTACATGCCTATGGCATAGAGTCGCGACTCGACATAGGCGCCGAGCCGTGGCGCGGATGGGTGTTTGACCTCTCGGCCAACTACTCGTGGACGCCGTCGGTCAACCGCGGACCGGCCATGTCGCCCTCCGACAAATCGGTCGGACGCCAGCTGCCATACGTGCCGCGTCACTCGGCCGCTCTGACAGCGTCAGTGACATGGCGTCGCTGGTCATTCCTTTACAAATGGGCTTATTACTCAGAGCGTTTCACTATGTCGAGCAACGAGTCGACGCTGACCGGACGTCTGCCGTCCTACTTTATGAGTAATATCACGCTCGGGCGTTCGCTGTCGTTCCACCCCGTCGACCTGCAGCTGAAACTCGCGGTCAACAACCTCTTTGACGAGGAATACCTGTCGGTGCTCTCGCGCCCGATGCCCGGCATAAACTTTGAATTCTTCATCTCCGTGACGCCGCGTTTCGCCTCAAAATCAAAGTGACCGGGCAATCAACTTTGCCCCTGACGTTGTTTATATTATAGAGCCAAGCACGACCGGGCCGAGGACTTTCAGCAGATTTTTACTACCTTTGCCCCCTCATAACCGGCTTTTAAAACAAAACTGACAAAAACGCTACTTTATGTTTAACGACCGACTGCAGATATCAGAGCGCGGCATCGAAATGCCCGCCTCGCCTATACGAAAATTGGCGCCTCTGTCTTATGAGGCTATGGACCGCGGCGTCACAATCTACAGACTCAATATCGGCCAGCCCGACCTCCCTACCCCGCCGAAAGCCTTAGACGTGCTCAAACATATCGACCGCAAGACGCTCGAATACAGCCCCTCGCAGGGATATCGCTCATTGCGTAAGGCCCTTGTGGGCTATTATGACCGTTATCAGATTAAGCTCGACCCCGACGAAATCATCATTACCTGCGGCGGCTCCGAGGCCGTGCTTTTTGCCTTCATGAGTTGTCTCAATCCCGGCGACGAGATTATCATCCCCGAGCCGGCTTATGCCAACTACATGAGCTTCGCCATCTCGGCCGGCGCAGTAATCCGCACGGTCACGACGACCATCGAGGAGGGCTTCTGCCTGCCTAAAATCGACAAGTTCGAGGAACTCATCAACGAGCGCACCAAGGCCATACTGATATGTAACCCCAACAACCCGACGGGTTACCTCTACACCCAGCGCGAGATGAATCAGATACGTGACCTTGTCAAGAAATACAATCTCTATCTTTTCTCTGACGAGGTCTACCGCGAGTTTATCTATACGGGCAGCCCCTACATCAGCGCCATGCACCTCGACGGAATCAGCCAGAATGTCATACTTATCGACTCGGTGTCAAAACGTTACAGCGAGTGCGGCATACGCATAGGCGCGCTGATTACCAAAAACAAGGCCGTGCGCGACACGGTGATGAAATTCTGTCAGGCCCGTCTGTCGCCCCCTCTGCTCGGCCAACTTGTCGCCGAGGCCTCGATTGACGGCACGGAGCAGTATTCGCGCGACGTCTATGAGGAGTATGTCGAGCGCCGCAAATGCTTGGTCGACGGCGTCAACCGCATACCCGGCTGTTACAGTCCTATACCTATGGGCGCGTTCTACACGCTCGTGCAGCTGCCGGTCGACGATGCCGAGAAATTCTGCGAATGGTGTCTTCGTGACTTTGTCTGGAAAGACGAGCATACGCCCGAGGGCAGCATCGGCGAGACCGTCATGATGGCTCCTGCGGCCGGATTCTATACCAATCCCGAACTTGGCCGTCATCAGGTACGTCTGGCCTACGTCCTGTCGATGGATAAGATAAAACGTGCGCTTTTCGTCCTCGAGAAAGCTCTCGAGGCCTACAATAGCCGTAAATAAACGCAAATCGTTATAAATCCAATGTAGATAGTATGTTTGTGGAGCAATTCGAATTGCAACTTTAAATATGCCGCAA
>DXYS01000066.1:0-9067 GCA_019415705.1 Bacteroidales bacterium
CGAGGGGGTCAATTTTTTCCCGCCGACTGGGGTCAATCTGAACCGACTTTTCCACTCCGATTGTGATTTTGATTCCTTTTTCCATAATTTTGAAATTTTGATAAAACAGTTTGTTTTGATTGAAATTCCTATTATCGCCACGATTGCAAGTAGGCCCATGCAATTTTCTACTGTGTTGGGCGCCGACAGCATCTCGAGGCATACGGTCGACGTAACCATTACCACAATCAGCCAAACCGCAAATATTAATGTTCTAATCATGTCTGTTTGATTTTAAGGGTTTTGTTGTTTGTATTGTGCCCCCGGCCGCTGCGATGCGGCAACCGTTCCAAATTTTCAGAAAGCGGCGCACGGCGTGGAAGGAGCCTTGCGGCATCCGTGCACTACTGGATTTATCCGTCAGGCGGCATTTCCCTGACAGTTTCGGGGGCTTGTGGCCGCCGGGCTTGCAACCACACCGGCGGCGTTTGTTCTATGAAAAAATTAAACACTATAAATCAATTCTCGTCTCACGACGACGGTTTACCCGCTCTCGGGCCTAACCGAAATATCTTTTAGAGGTCATCGTCGTCTTCGTCGTCTATGCCGATGCCGTCGAAGTCATGTGCGGAACTCTGGCCGAAACGCTCGTCGTCCTTGAACTTCTTAACGCCGTTGATTGTAGCGGCGACACCGGTGTTGCCGGCTGCGTTATAAGCGTAAAATGACACTGAGACAAATGCCCATACACCGCCGTAGATTTCTTCCTCGTCGACAATCGGGCTGCCGTTTATATCGGTGACAGCCGGGCGCATGTTGCTCTTGGCTTTGATGGTGAAGTGACCCTGCTGGTATTCGTCGTCAGTGTCGTCGCCGTCGACCATAGGCAGCGCTAATTTTGTGGGCAGTTTGCCTTTCCACTTGGCCGTTATGCCGGCAGCCTTGGCGGCCTCAATGGCGTTGTTGAGAGCGTTGATGGTCTCTTTCTCGCTCTTGGGGATAAGCACGGTCACCATATACTTGCCGTCACCGGCGTCACCGTCAAATTTTTTCTTCTCAAAGAGGCTCGGATAGCTGAGGCGACACGGGCCAAATACGACTTTTACGTCATTTACAATTTTTGGAGTAATCATAATTTTTTATTTAATTGTTGTAAATCAATATCTTTGAAGTCATTGGCCGCCGTGTCGTATGTCGGGCGTTTGTCGTCGACGGTGACTAACGTCGGCTTGCCTTGCGGCTTGGTGACATAGTCGGCGCAGAGCAGCGCAAAGTGCTTTTTGCCTAACAGTTTCTCAAGGTCTCCGATGCCGCAGAGTGTCGGGGGCTTGAGGAACTCACTGTCGTCATAGCCCTCTTTTTGCAGCAGAGTGATGACGGCCCGCTCGTCAGTGATGCGGCGGACGCTGCGACCCTCGACTAACTTGTAGCCGGGATAGCTTACACCGGCCAAGGCCTGCTGCAGCGTGTAGTCCTCCATGCTCGAGACCCACGACTTGATGACTGGCAGCCATGGCAGGATGTCGGAGGCCATTTCGTCAGGGGTGATAAGCCCGGGGTCGGCGCTGCCCTGTGCGACAGACGTGCACTTGGTCGCGAGAGCCTTGCAGCGGCATTTCACTTTGCAGAACTGGCACCATTCGCCGGGGTTTTGTCGGCCGTTTTTGCCGAAGGCCTCTTTGGCTTTGGGACGCAGCTCCTCATCAGCCCAGCGTATCAGCTCCTCGACCGACATCTCATACTCGCTTAGGTTGTCGATGCGCGGCTGTATGATGGTCATGCGCACACGCTCGATGCGATACTCAAAGCTGTGCTTAATGTATGCGCCTAAGGCGTAGATCTTCATCTGCTCGTTGTCGACAGCCGACACTCTGACGCCCTTGCCATACTTGAAGTCAATGACTTCCATCAGCTCGTCGGCGATGATCGTGGCGTCTGACGTGCCGAAGGCCTCGGGCACATAGTCAGAGAAGTCTAAGCGTGTCTCGATGAGCAGCTGTGCGTCGCGTGTCTTGGCGCGGGCGATGTTGAACTTTTCTAAAACTATAGTTGCGTAGGTGTCGGTGTACTCGTCCATCTCGCCCGTGTGATACTGTGCGTCTAATTCGGCGATTTCCTTTTCTTCGGCTGTCGTAGAGAGTCCGAGGGCTGCTTTGAGCTTCTTTGCGCAGTATGCGTGAGCTAATGTGCCCTCCTGTGCGTAGGGGCTCTCGACGTCGGGCGCTGTGGACTCCAAGCGCGGAGCCGCTGTGCAGTTCATCCAGCGGTGGGCCGCTGACGGTGATAGTAAAGCGTGTTGTCCCGGCATCGTATCAGAATGGGGCTTTGGCGCGCGAGAGTTCGCCGTTGTTGTCGATGTAGAGTCCTTCGATTTCTTTGATGAAGGCGCCGTAAAACTCTGTAGAGAGCTGCGGGAGTTTCTCGGCACTGCCGCCGCTGAGCTCTATGACGATTTGCTTGACAAATGATGTGATAGGCTTGTGATATTTCTCATAGCCTTCGGTCTTGTTTGCATAGTCTTCGCCCTCGATGCGTACACGGGTGCGGTGGATGGCCTCGCGACAGTCCTCGATTTTGAATACTGTGGCCTCGGCGGTAGGCGCGGGTGCCTCGGCCGGCGCTTCGGTTGCTTCGGGCTGTGGCGTTTCGGGTTGTGGCGCCTCGTCAGCGCGTTTGACCGCGACGCGGATTTCTGATTCTCGGTCGACTTCCGCGCCAATCTGTTTTTTAACGGCCCTCTTTACTCGTTTTCCAAGGTCGGGCAGTTTGTCTTCCAAGAGCTCAAAGAGCCTCTCGGATAGAGAGAATGTTACTTGTACTTGTAGTTCCATATATTTTAAGGTTTTAATGGGATTATCTATGTGTCGCAAGGTAGGCTTCGACCTTGGCGTTGATTTCGGCGTCAGTGGCGATGGGGTTGCTGCGCATCCATTCCAAGAGGCTTGCGCGGTCGATGAACAGAACCTTGCCGCCGGGCCTCGATGCGCGTATCTGACGCTCGCTCACCTTGCGTGTGATTTCACGCCTCGACAGGCCGCAATACGCGGCCGCCTCGTCAGCGGTCAGCATATCCTTGTAGTAAATGGCGAGTTTCGATGTTATCTCCTCGGCGAGTGCTTGGATGTCTTTTTTAGTCATGCCTGCGGAATTTTGGTGATTGTAATTCGGTTGTTGGCGTAGTCGGAGATGACGGTGAATTTGCAGTGCAGCGAGTGCTGCACGCGGTAGGCGATAGCCTTGCCGTTATTGATGGCGTCGGCATCGGCCACCTCAAAGGTCACCGTCTCACCGAGAGCCATCTGCCGCAGCGCCTCCGTTGTTACTTTTGTGTAGCTTTCAGTCTCTGTCATTTTGTTTGTTATTTCTTTTGGGAGAAAGAAAAACTGTCTTATCTTTGTGATTGGATATATGTAAGTCTGGCCAAAGAGTCCGACAGTCTTTCTTATGTCCGCAGTTTGTTTGTTATTTCGACTGCAAAGATAAAGCAATGCTTTTGAATTGTCAATAGAAAATCAAAGCATTAACATTGATTAAGATTTTGTCTGACTGAAATAGTACAACGCCCAATGGCTCAGGACGAGGAACATATAACTATCAGAATCTTGTTTTGGAATATTAAAAAAAACGAGAGTACATACTCATTAATAGGTCAAGCTGTTGATGAGTATGATGTAGATGTGTGCGTTCTTGCTGAGGCTCCGATAAATGCAGACTTTTTACTTATCGACCGACTTCCGCAAGGTTATAAATTCATGCCGCCCGGCTCTGATAAATTGAAAGTAAGATATTTCTATGGACCGCGAATTTCTATGAAGACAGTCGGTGATGATACTTTTAACCGTGGCTCTATGATGAAGTTGACAGTTGACGGTAAGATTGATTTAAATCTTGTCGGATGTCATCTAATTGATCCGATAAATTATAGTGGTAATGAGAAATCTGATTTTGCAATCTCATTCAATAAGTTCATAATTGACCTTGAGGATAAACTAAACAGTTGCAAAACTGTAGTAGTGGGAGATTTTAATATGAATCCTTTCGAGTGGGGAATGTCTTCTCCCTCGGCGTTTAATTCGGTTATGTGTAAGTCTGTTGCGCAGCGGGAAAGTTGTGTGCGTTTTTCAACGGTAAGAAGATTTTTTTATAATCCGATGTGGTATTTTTTCGGTCACCCTGATTTAATGAACGGCACAATATACCGGGAGCCTTACTATTGGAATCTATATGACCAGATTCTTATCCGTCCCGAACTGATGGATGGTTTTTCTCACGATAATATCAATATAATTCAACAAATTAAAAGCACTCCATTGTTGACGCCAAAAGGGTATATCGACAATAAAATTTCAGACCATCTTCCATTGATAACAACGCTTAATATTTAATATTATGTCCAACTTAAGTTTATGGCCGTCTAAAACGGAAATAATGAATTTAGGAGAAAATACTCCTAAGAAAATTTTAGAAAGACAAGCATCTTTTCTTGCCGATGTTGACTCACGTCTTGAAGGGAAGGTTAGTGAATGTGGTCCAACAACAGGAATGGAGCCGCTGATGACTCTTACAGACACGTTTTCGCCGTTAAAAAACACGGGCACTAAGATTAATCAGGACGAAGACTTTTTTTCAAAATCTGTGGCTTATAGATTCTCGGTTGGTAGAAAGGACCGCGTATATACTGCGGAAATATTAAGAATTAGGCATAAAGCTAATTTTTATTGGCCTGTAGAAATATGGGATAGCTTAAATTCTAAAAGATACCATGTTGGTACACAGGACACTTATGAAGCATGCCTGAGAGAAATTTTTACATCAGATGCATGTCTTCAGAAATTGCGCTACATTATTATCGGTGCCTTTATTGTTTAGAAACAATAGTTACGGGTGATTATTTTGTAGAGTAACTTCACACAGCTATCTGATTTGAACGAAGTTTCTAAAAATCCTTTCAAATTAGCAGCAGATGTTATCAAACACTCAAGTTCGTTTATGATTCCGGATGCCTTTATGGGATACCAATGCTTTCGTTCTCTTTCCCATGAGAGCTTTACAACAGTCACCCACGATTGGCTATAAGTCCCTTTGATTAACAGCGATGCGGAATTGTCCTCTTGCACTATATAAACCTCAATCGAATCATCAATATGTGAGGCATTGTACATCTGAGCTTGCAAGATTGTTAGCGGATTATCCTCGGGAGGATACATTATATCATCCAATGTTGGCCATAATGAAACTGACATTTTATTTTTAAGCGTCCTCGGCACAGGTTTAAATCAACAAAATTGTGTTAGTGCCGTAACACAATGCAAATATAATATCAATGCTTTATGGCGTATTAAGCATTTTAAGGCATTAACATATTTTATACAATATGAATACTGAAGACGATGTTAAATCACGATTATCTTCTTACTTAGAGCATAAAGGTATCTCTAAGGCCGAGTTTGGCAGGGCTATAGGCGTATCGGCGGCATACATAACTTCTATGCGCAAATCAATACAGCCAGACAAACTAAAGATAATAGCAAAGGTCTATCCCGATCTTAATAGGGATTGGCTGCTTTATGGCGATGGCGAAATGCTCAAGCCTGACTCCGTGCGGGCATCGAATACCATAAGCTATTCTCCTCGTGACCGCGATTTCCGCATGATACCACTAATCAACATTGACAGCGTCGGGGGCATCCACTCGCTCAATACGACCGACATCTCGGAGCAATATGTCATCAAGATGATGCCCTTTACCGAGGCGCGTGAGGGTGATGTTGCCATACTCCAGTCGGGTAACTCCATGTACCCGACTATACCTGCGGGCTCGGCTCTGCTTATACGTGAGGTCACCGACTGGCGCGAATACTTCGGCTACGGCAGCATATATGTGCTCCTTCTACGTGACGGCCGTCGCATCACAAAGGAGGTACGCCGCTACGACCCTGACCCTAAAAATTACGTGTGGTGCGTTTCCTATAATCCCGATGTCGCTGACGAGGAGCTCCCGCGCTCCATGATTTGCGGTGTGTGGAAAGTCATCAAATATGTCGCCGACCTCGGCTGGTAAGATAAATAATTAGATTAATAGACCTTTAGTTGATAAATTAGTTATGAAAAAATATTTGATTTTGCTATTAATGGCAATGGCCTTTTCAATCGGCCATGCTGTCGAGCACCAGCGTATTAAAGTAATTATTCGAGACATGGTAGTGCTTGATACGATAGTCGAAACTAACAACGATGTTGTAATATTGGATTTGACTAATACAAATGTCTCCACATCAGCTATAGGACAAACAAATGCCCCAAAGCCAAGTAATCTTACGTCAGTTCCGGCGGCGACGTCATCCTCGAGTTATTCGTCAAGTTCGACGCAGACAACTGTGACGAGATGTGCCGCGACAACAAAGAAAGGAACTCGCTGTAAGCGCAACGCCGCCCCCGGCTCCCGATATTGCTGGCAACATAAATAAAATAGCTCTTTATAGCGTATGACAAAACAAAATCAGATACAAATTTTCAATGATCATAAGGTCAGGACTGTATGGGACTCGGAGACCGAGGAGTGGTATTTCTCAGTCGTTGATGTTGTGGGCGTCCTGACTGATAGCACTGACCCCGCTACTTATTGGAGGGTCTTAAAAAATAGGCTCAAGAAAGAGGGCAACGAAACCGTTACAAATTGTAACAGGTTGAAACTTCCTGCAACTGACGGGAAAATGCGTCTGACTGATGTCGCTACGACTGCACAAATGCTCCGCATCATTCAATCTATCCCCTCGCCAAAAGCCGAGCCGTTCAAGCAATGGATGGCGCAAGTGGCTGCTACCCGTCTCGACCAGATGCAAGACCCTGAGCTCTCCATCGCGCAGGCCATTGCCGATTATCACCGCATGGGATATTCAGACGAGTGGATTAACCAAAGAATGAGAGGCATCGAGACGCGCAAATTGCTCACTGATGAATGGAAACGCGGCGGGGTAAAGGAGTGGCAATATGCCACACTTACCGACATCATAACAAAACAGTGGAGCGGGATGACCACCAAAGAGTATAAAGGATTTAAAGGGCTTCGCAAAGAAGGTCTCCGCGACAATATGACCAATGTCGAACTTGCGCTCAATATGCTCGCAGAGGCTTCCACTACCGAGATTTCCAAGCAGCATAATCCCAAAACATACAACCAGCATACAAATATAGCCCGTAGTGGCGGCAATGTTGCTAAGGCCGCTAGAGAGGAGCTGGAGTCACGCTTGGGGCATAGCGTCATATCCCCGGCTAAAGCCAAGGATTATCTTGAAGGCGAGGAGCCTCCAAAGAAAATCGAATAGACAATTTTGCGATTATTACGTTCAAACCGCAGAGGCGCGCCGAAAACCGGTGCGCCTCTTTGCTGACGGTTGCAAATCGTCTGTTAAATCTTGTAGCTCAAGTCAAATTTTCAGCTCCGGCAGGCTGTTGATGGCAGCCTCCTTGAGAGCGTCGACGGCGCGGGTGTACTTCTCGGTCTGTGACAGGCCGCTGTGTCCCAACAGACTCGCGACGGTCTTTATATTCGCTCCGTTGTTGAGAATGTTGACGGCAAACGAGTGACGTGCGCAGTGCCATGTGATGTGTTTGTCGATGCCCGCTTTGGCAGTCCAGACACGCAGCGCTTTCAGACACATGCCATGCGAGGGTAGGGTGAAGATTCGCTCGTCGCGCCTGCCCTCGCCGATTAGCTTAATCAGACCGTCGGTGAGCGGAATGACGACGCCACTTGCGCTGCTGTGACCCTTGGTCTTCGACTGCTCGAATTTCAGCAGACGGTTGGAGAAATCGACGTTGGCATACGTCAGATCTTTGACGTCACACCATCGCAGACCACAGTAGAGGCAGAAGATAAAAGCCCGTCGTATCTCGGGATTTTCGCCGCGGTAGTGCGTCTCGATCAGACGCTGCATCTCCTCGGCGCTCAGCACATCCTTTTTAAGTGCGCCGCAGTCGGCCTTGATGGTTATGCCCTCGCACGGGTTTTTACGGAGCACGTCGGCTTCGACAGCCGACTTAATCATTTTATTAAATCTCTTGTAGGTCGACAGAGGGCCCTCGCCGCGAAACCGCCGCTGCAGATAGTCGGCATAGCTGCTGATGAGCCGGCGGTCGACGCGTGAGCCGTTGAGCCGTAGCCGCTCCTTGCGGCGCTGCATCTCGTCCTTGTCCATCTCCGACGGCCATGTCGGGTCGACCAGAAAGTCGGTGAAAGAGTTGTAAGCTACCTTGACGACACTCTTGTCACGTTTGGAGTAAGTATCAATATATGACCGCATCCACGCGAGCAGCTCGACATCGCGGTTTCGCTTTAGTCGGTAGCCCTCGGCGTTTTCCAAAAGTTCCTGACCGCGCTCAAAGCGCAGACGCTTGGCAATCTCCAGTACCTCGTTATTTTGCCGTCGTTCCTGTGGAGTGCGCGGAGCCTGCCACAGATACAAGTTTAGCATCTCCGTCTCGCGATCTGCCTTAACATATGTCTTGCCGTTTTTGCTGACAGCCTGTGTGTAGCCATAGTAAAACTCCAAATATAGGCGGTCGCGGCCGTCATTGAGCGCGCGGCCCATTAGCTTGGGATTGTCACCGGTGTTGCCCTCGATGAGAAAAGTGTTGTCGGCTCTATAATTTTTCTTTGCCATTTGATTGCCAATTGTTACCTTTGTGTGCAAAGGTATAAAAATGGGCCCTTTGAAAAAAGCAAAAAAAAAGCAAATTTCGACAAAACATCGGATAATATCGGCAGACATATGACAAACGCTAAAATTATAAATATCATAAAATCAGCACATTATTTGCCAATGCTTGCCGATGCTAACTGCTCCATAGCACCCGAAATTTCCCTACGGGTGTACGACAGGCCGCCTTTAACTCGCAGAGTTTGAGGGGCGGCTTTTTTTGTTGACAATAAGGACTTTAATGACCTTAAAAATAACTATTATGCGACTGACCTTTCTATTAATAATGTATTTTGCGGCGGTGAGCGCGGTCATGGGAGCCGGCGTCGAGAGCCGCGAGCTGACCGTAACCGGCTCTGACGGCCTGCGCATGGGCGCCACGCTGACCG
>DXYS01000066.1:9077-11623 GCA_019415705.1 Bacteroidales bacterium
CGACAGCCCCCGTGCGGCCATCGTCCTCGCCACCGGCAGCGGCACGCAGGACCGCGACGAGACCGTTTTCGGCAAAAAGCCATTCAAGACCATCGCCGATTTTTTGGGTGAGCGCGGCTACGCGGTGCTTCGCGTCGACGACCGCGGATTCGGCAATGCGGCCGACGCCGAAGCTGCCTCGTTTGACACTTACGCCTCTGATGTCATGGCTGCCCACAGCCTTTTGGACTCGATTTACCCGGACATCCCCGTCGGCATCCTCGGTCACTCGTGCGGCGGCTCGTATGCCGTCACGGGCGCCTCGCGCTCGCCCGAGACGGTCGACTTCATCATCACCATGGCCGCTCCCGCTGTGGCCGGTGACTCGCTCGTCATGCAGCAGTCGCGTGCAATCGCCGTGGCCATGACGGGCCGCTGGGACGCCGAGGAGCTGCAGCGCTCGATTATGTCCGTGGCCAAGTCGCAGATGCCGGCGATGACTGCGCGGCCGCTTATTATCTCGATGATCAATCAGAGTCTCGGCTCGGCTGTGGCCTCAATGCCGCAGGTGCGCGAGCAGGTGGCGGCGCAGGCTGACGGCGTGCTCTCGCCCTTCTACCGCGGCATGCTGCGCTACGACCCGTCGGCCGACATCGCGGCCATACGTCAGCCGTGGCTCGCCCTCAACGGCGCCAAGGACACGCAGGTCGACCCCTCTAACTTAGACGTGATAAAGCGCCTCAACCCCGCCGCCGAGACTGTCACGTTAGACGGCCACAACCATCTCTTTCAGGCCGACGCCGTCACCGGGCTCCTGCAGGAGTACGCCACACTCCCCGGCGACATCTCGCCCCTCACGCTCGAGACCATCGCCCGCTGGCTGGAGCGCAAAGTGAAATAGGGCGGAAAAATATGGAGGGCCGATTTGCAATCGGCCATAATAACCATCGATTTATCAATGTATTATGTTATCGGGCGATTACAAATCGCCCCTCCATATCCACCGGCCCCGCTACTCGGCCCCGGCGATGGCGGCGAGGATGTCGGTCAGGGCGCGGGGGAGCTTTTTTGTGCCTTTTTTGATGGCGGCGAGGTCGGCGGCGAGTGCGTCGTCGGTCATCGAGTCGTAGCCCATCAGGCGGTACTGCAGGAAGTTGAGCGGCGCCGAGTCGGTGAACGCGTCGGGCACACGGCGGGCGTAGCGTTCGCGCAGTGCGCGGTAGGCGGCGTCCTCGGCGGCCTGCAGGGCGCGCTGCTCGTCGGCGACGTGGCGAGCTATCTCGGCCTCGCGCTCGGCGGCGAACGCCCGGAGCGCCTGCATGATGACCATCGGGTCGACCGTGCCGTAAAATCGGCCGTAGGCACAGCGTTTGAAGCGCTGAAAAAACAACATCAGCTCCGTCAGCTTATAGTGGCCGTACTCGTCGGAGATTATCTCGGCAAGCTCTTCAATCTGATTTGAATTGAGCTTTTCACGCGCACCCACAAACTCTGACAAATCGGAAATCTGTATTTGCATCCAGCTTTTAGAGACATTATGTCCGTATGCTTCTTTTACAAGCCCTAATGTGGGGGCTGTTCCAAAAAAACAGCGCTCGCGTTCGCGGCAATATTGGACCTGTCTGTGGGGATTGAAAAGTGTCATTAATTTCGACGGGTCCTCACCCATGCGCTCGCGCAGCTCAATAGCAGTCTGAGATGTCTGGCTCGGGAGCGTATGGATTGGTAAGCTGCTCAAGGATTCGGCGTTGGAATTCGGCCTTTCGCTCGTCAGCGCTTTGCTGAGGATAGTGTCTAATGTTTGTGTTTGTGCCATAGTCGGTTAGATTGATTTGTCGGTTTATATCGGGATATTCGTCCTGCCAGCGGCAGTTGTTGAGCCACGTCGATAGGTTGGCGAAGTTTGGCGCGAAGACCCGTGCGCCGCGCGAGCGCGCTTCGGCGAGTGCGCGGTGGTACTCCAAAAGCCGTTCGAGGGCCGGGCGCAGCTGCGGGATGATTTCGCGCCAGTTTTGCGGAAATTTTCGCTTGAGGTTGGCTAATTCCACCTCCAACGAGCGCTTAGAGCCCGGATAAGCCTTCCGAAAAAGCTCAAACTCCCTCGCCAGCTCTAACTCACAACCCTTTTTTTGTTTATTTTTTTTATCTACGGAAGTAGATATATCTTTATCCTTATCTTTATCCTTATCTTTATTATTGTCTACTGTTGTATCAGTTTGTATAACATTAGTATCGTTTTGTATTTCCTCAGATTTATCTTCATTAGTTTTATTCCATCTCTTTTTTATGGCATTACGTCGTACTTCACAAATTCGGTCATAATTTTCTTGCGCTCTGTCTATATCCTTTTTAATCAGATTGAAAGCCATGAGCAACTCGTTGCTGAGAGTCGGCTCTGTGCCATATAGCGCATAGTTGACGATGGCATCATAATACTGGGCGCGTAACTCAAATGGACAGAATCTGAGCGCTTCGGCCCAACTCTCATAAAAGACAAAAGACTTTAGCTTTTTCATATTAATGTATTGCTTGAGGTTTAAAGACAATACAAAAGTACGACCGTGCGC
>DXYS01000067.1 GCA_019415705.1 Bacteroidales bacterium
AGACTGAGTTCTTCAAACAAATCGCTAATTTTGCACTTGCCAGTTGAACCTGCACAGAAAAAATCGCGGCTTGAATTTTGCATTTATTTGCACAAATACTTGCAAATTGTTTATAAATGTATTAATTTTACAGCGGTTATCTAAGAAAATGGCAACTTGCTAAAAAAAGCGAACCGTTTTTTCAAAAATATATATGTTTTTATAGATTGTAGATTATTAGAGGGCTCTGTCGCGAGATACAGCCCTTTTAACTTTTTTATACAGTCGTATTTGTCGGGATTCGCTATTTTTGCCACAGATATATCAGCATAGAGAGATTATCATACTTATATATTTATTTGTGTTTTATTTTTTATGAAAAATCGTATACCATTGAAATCGGCAGTTTTTGTCATAGCCCTGTTTTGTGCATTTGTGACAAGCGCCCAAATCGTGACTACATCACCGGTAATACTGCAACAGAGCAGCCCGGATGTCGTGCTCACCTATGACGCCGCCTCCTCTGCGGGCAACCGTGGTCTCGCCGGACTGCCGGCGTCGGAGCCTGTTTACGCCCATATCGGTGTCATCACAAATCTAAGCAAAGACTGGGCGCATATTGTCACTCCATGGCCCGAGCAGGACGGCTCCAACGCCGAGTCTGCCAATACGGCAAAAAACCGTCTGACGCGTGTCGCAGACAATACCTACACGCTGACAATCGGCGATATGCGCACATATTTCGGTGTCACCGACCCGAATGAGACTATCGAGCGGATTGCCATAGTCTTCCGTAACGCTGACGGCACGCGTACCGGCAAAACCGCGTCAGACGGAGATATTTATGTCGATGTGCTGCCTGACGGTTTTGCGATGACGCTCACCTCTGACGCCGCGTCGACCGTCATCAGCGCGCCGACCACCATCACTTTCACCGTCAACACCACCGCAGCATCTGACATTACGCTGAGTGTCAATGACAAGAGCATTGCCACGGCATCGGCCGCCACACGCTTGGAGAAAGCATATGAGTTTGCGGCCAAAGGCTCTTACCGCGTGACGGCCACGGCTGTCAGCGGCGGCAAGACCTACACCGAGAGCATGTCGGTGACATGGCCGGAGCCCTCGTCGGCCAAGGATTATCCCGGCGGTGTGCCCGTGCAGGGTGCGGTGACCAATGCTGACGGCTCTGTGACATTCTGTCTCGCCGCCCCCGGTAAGCAGAGTGTGGCGCTCATCGGCGACTGGACCGGCTACGAGCTGACCGATGCCTCGGTAATGTATTATCAGGACTATCAGGGCAACCGCTATTTCCACACGACCGTCACGGGCATCAACGACGGCAAGTATCACCCCTACTATTATCTCGTTGACGGACAGACCGCAGTCGGCGACCCCTATGCCCGTTTGGTGCTCGACCCCTACAGCGACAAATGGCTTGACAGCAGCATCTGGCCCGACATGCCGCGCTATCCCTATGAACGTTTTGACAATATCGTGATGGCGGCTTATCGCAGCGGTGCCGACGACTACAACTGGTCAGCCTTCAACATCCCCGCGCCCGAGACACTTGTGATCTACGAGATGCTTCTGCGCGACTTCACCGGCACTGACGGCGAGGCAAACGGCAACGGCACTCTCGCTCAAGCCATCGAGCGTCTGCCTTATCTCAAGGCATTGGGTGTCAATGCCGTCGAACTGATGCCGATTATGGAATTCAACGGCAACAACTCGTGGGGCTATAACACTAACTTCTACTTCGCGCCTGACAAGGCTTACGGCAGCCCCGACGACTACCGACGCTTCATCGACCTCTGTCATCAGAACGGCATAGCCGTCATACTCGACATCGTCTTCAACCAGAGCGACGGTCTGCATCCGTGGTATCAGATGTATCCTGTCGGATCAAATCCTTTCTATAACGCTGTGGCTCCCCACGCTTACTCGGTGCTCAATGACTGGAATCAAGGAGGCAACCCGCTTGTCGAGCAGCAGTGGGCCGACGCCCTGCGTTACTGGCTGACGGCTTACAATGTCGACGGTTTCCGTTTTGACCTCGTCAAAGGTCTTGGCGACAACGACAGCTATAGCAACGGCACCGACGGCTACAACCAGTCGCGCATAGACCGTATGAAACGTCTCCATGCCGTAATCAAGTCGGTCAAGCCTGATGCCATCCACATCAACGAGGACCTCGCCGGACCCGCCGAGGAGAAGGCTCTTGCAGCTGACGGCATGCTGCAGTGGGCCAATATCAATCGCGCCTCGGGACGCCTGACCTCGGGCTGGAACGACGGTGAGACAGGTATCAGCGGCACGCTGACCGGCGGTCAGCCCGTGTCGGCTTTCCTGTCATCACTTGACGGCGGCCGCCCGTGGGGCTCGACCGTGGCTTACGCCGAGAGCCACGACGAGCAGCGACTCGGCTTCTACAACCTCAACGACGGCAAGAACGAGCGTATACGCGGCAACGCTGACCTGAGCGCAAGCCGTCTCGGAGCACTCGCCGTGGAGATGCTGATGACACCCGGCCCCAAGATGATATGGCAGTTCGGTGAGCTCGGCGCCTCGCAGTCGACCAAGAATGACGACGGCGGCAACAACACCGACCCCAAGACCGTGCTGTGGTCGACCCTCTCACAGCCGCAGATCAAGGCCCTGCATGACTGTTATCAGGCCATGTGCTGTCTGCGCCGCGACAACCCCGACCTTTTCACGCAGTCTGCAACCTTCGAGACCTCAAACATCGATGATGTGCTGTCACTGCCGCGAGCCATGCGTCTGCGCGCCGGCGACAAAGAGGTGATTGCCTTGGTCAACACGTCTATCACCACCATGGCCAAGACCGTCACGCTGCCTGTCGAGGTCATCAACGCCTCTAACTCGCGTCTGCTCTGCGCCTCGCCGCTCTATAAGGGCACGCTGAGCGTCAGCGGCTCGACAGCCTCGGCCTCAGTGGCTGCGGGTGCTTACGCCGTCTATATCTCTGACGCTGTCACCTCGGGTATCGGCGACATTATGACTGATGCTGTCACCGATGATGCTGACGCAGCAGATCCGTGCTGGTATAATCTGCAAGGCATCTCCCTCGGCGAAGAACGCCCGACAACGGCAGGTCTTTATATCAACCGCGGCCGCAAAGTGCTTGTGAAATAATTTTTTAGCTGAATAATAAAAACGGGGCGGCCACACTGATTTGTGTAGCCGCTCCTGTTTTTTATCTGTTTGTCTCGTAGCGACGCGATGCGTCGATGCGTAACAGTATGAACAGCAGAATGGTAAAGCCCCAGAGCGACGAGCCGCCGTAACTGAAGAATGGCAACGGGATGCCGATGACGGGACATAGCCCTATTACCATACCGATATTGATGCAGAAATGGAAGATGAAATAAGAGGCCACGCAGTAGCCGTAGACGCGTCCGAAAGGCTTGGGCTGGCGCTCGGCGATGCTTATAACTCTCAGTATTAACGCTACATAGAGCACAGTGACAGTGAGGGCGCCGAGGAAACCTTCCTCCTCGCCGATGGTGCAGAAGATGAAGTCAGTGTGCTGCTCGGGTACGTATTTGAGCTTGGTCTGCGTGCCGTTGAGAAATCCCTTGCCGGCGAAACCGCCAGAGCCGATGGCGATTTTTGACTGGTTGACATTGTAGCCGGCGCCGCGCAGGTCCTGCTCGATGCCGAGCACGACCTTGATGCGCATCTGCTGATGGGGCTGCAGGTGATTGAAGGCAAAGTTGACCGAGAACATGAATAACACCGAGAATGCGGCGGCTCCGACGGCTATCAGCATCTTGCGGCGACGGTGGCGTACCGACTCGACGACGATGTAGATGCAACCGGCAAAAATAGCGCCTAATGTGATGGGCAGGGTGGGGATGTCCAAGCCGCACGGGCCGCTGAGTAGCCACTCGATGAGACCGACGGCGGCAAAACCGATGAGCAGATTGCGGCCGATCTCGCCGCGGCGCGAATAGACCACCGACATACCCACCATTATGACCATGATGATGAGCATGATGGCAAATTCGCCCGTCGGAATTCCCATGACGGTAGTCTCGGTAAATTTGACGGCCACGACAAATATCACAACCGCCAAAAGCGCGGCGAAAAGTATAAGTCCGCTCATGCCCTCGCGGTAGAGAACGAAGAAGAGGGCCATAAAGGCGAGCGCCGAGCCGGTCTCGTTCTGCGCCAGAATAAGCAGCACAGGCACAACGATAATTGCCACCGCCCATACATAGTTGCGAAAGCTGGCGTTGAGCACAAACTGATAGCCGCTGAAAAGCTTGGCGAGGGCCAATGCAGTGGCAAACTTGGCGAACTCGGCCGGCTGAAGGCTCATTGAGCCGAACGATATCCACGAGCGCGAGCCCTTGATGTCGTGGGCCACAAAGGGCGTTATCAGCAGCAAAAGTAATACTATAATATATATAGGATAGGCATAGGTCTCATACATGCGAGCGTCTATAAGCAGGATGACGAAGCCGAGCATCAGCGCCATGCCTATCCAGCGTATCTGTTTGCCGGAGAACTCGTCGCCCGAGAACAGGCTCGCCTCGTCGAAGTCGTAGCTGGCGGCGTAGATGCTGATGACGCCTGCAATGACCATCGCAAGGTAGATTAACAGCGTGGGCCAGTCGATGTTACGCAGTATTGACTGCGTCTCACTTCTTCTTTGGGCTTGCATATATGATAGATGAGTTTAACATTTGTTCTTCCATATATTTTCGTTCGGGCGAGATGGAGCCGCGCAGATATTTCTCCATGACGAGGCTGCCGATTGGCACACCGAAAGTGGCGCCCCAGCCGCCGTTCTCGACATAGACTGCGACGGCGATGCGCGGATTTTCGTAGGGGGCGAAGCCCATGAAGGCCGAGTGGTCTTTGCCGTGTGGATTCTGGGCTGTGCCCGTTTTGCCGGCGGCCTCGAAGTCGGGCATGGCGGCGCGTCGGCAGGTGCCGCCGGTGACAGCCATGCGCATGCCTTCGGCCACGTCGCCGTACCAGTGGGCTGCCACGGTGGGCGTGCGGCGTTTGAGCAGGTCAGCCGGCATCTCCGTGCCGTGGATGTCTTTGACCACATGTGGCGTGATAAACCATCCGCGGTTGGCGATGGTGGCGCTTAGGTTGGCTATCTGCAGCGGCGTGGCGAGAATCTCGCCCTGACCGATTGAGACTGATATGATGGTGTTGGCGCTCCAGCGTCCTTCACGATAAAATTTGTCGTAAAATTTGGCGTTCGGTAAAAAACCGCGGCTCTCGCCGGGCAGGTCTACGCCAAGACGGTAGCCGTAGCCCATTGATACGAGATGATTCTTCCAGACTTCAAAGGCATTGGCTGACGAGCCGTATTTAGAGCGTCGGTCAATCATGTCTGCAGGGCCGGTTTGAGAGGCAGAGGCGAGCCGTGTGCGTGGCAACCTACGCGCAGGCCTCCGTTGATATAGCCGTGATAGCACGGGTAAGCTGTGTTGAGGTCGATGATGCCTTCCTGAAGGAAAATCAGACCCTGAGTGGGCTTGAACGTCGAGCCGGGCGGGTAGGCGCCCATCAGCGCGCGGTCAAACAGAGGCCACGAGTCGTCATCGACGAGTTTGCGGTAATTCTCGCCGCGCTGGCGTCCGACGAGCAGGCGCGGGTCGTAGCTCGGGTTGGAGACCATGCAGAGAATCTCGCCGGTCGAAGGCTCGATGGCCACGACGGCGCCGCGTTTGTTGACCATCAGTGACTCGGCGTACTCCTGAAGCTTGATATCCAAGCTCAGGCGCAGATCACGGCCCGAGACGGGGTCGACGTCATGGGCGCCGTTCTCATAGCGGCCCTGTATGCGGCCGCGGGCGTCGCGGATGAGTATCTCGACGCCTTTGACACCGCGCAGGTGCTCCTCATAGCTTTTTTCGACGCCGAGGTCGCCGGTGTAGTCGCCGGCGGCGTAGTAGGGGTCGCGCTCGATGTCGGTGGCCGAAACCTCACGGATGTTGCCGAGCACATTGGCTGCCGTCGGATGATTATACTGGCGCAGGATGCGTTTTTGTATGAAGAAGCCTGGGAAGCGGTAGAGTTTTTCCTGTAGTCGGCCGTAGTCCTGCGACGAGAGCTGGGCAATCAGGCGCTGGGGCGTGTATGACGAGTAGCCGGGGTTGAGGCGCTTGTCGCGCATGTCCTCAAAGCGCTTGACGAGCTGCTCGGGGGTGATGTTGAGCGTGCGGCAGAAGTCGAGCGTGTCGAAAGGCTGAACGTCGCGCGGTATGAGCATGACGTCGTAGGCCGGCTGGTTGTAGACGACGAGCTCGCCGTTGCGGTCATATATGAGGCCGCGCGAGGGGTAGACTGTTTTCTTGAGAAAGGCGTTTGAGTCGGCCGAACGTTTATAGCGCTCGTCATTTATCTGCAGGTCAAAGAGCCGTATTAGATAAATGATGGCTATCAGCACGATAAATCCGCCGATGACATATTTGCGTTTTTCTAAATTATAGTTTTTTCTCACGTCGTCTGAATGATAGGCTGTCGACTGCGTAAATCAAAATAAAGGTGAACAGTGTGCTGCAGACCGTGCGCAGGATGAGGAGGCGGAAGTTGAAGAACTGGAAGGCCTCGATTGCAAATACACACAGACAGTATATGAAGACCATAGTCAGCATGTATTTTGTATATGCGGCCGGCCCCATGGTGCGTATTGACGGGCACTGGCCCGAGAGGTCGTCGTCAAGCGACATGTAGAGGTGGAAGACCGGGCGACGGCAGACGGCGAGGATGGTGCAGGCGAGGGCGTTCATGCCGGGCGTGTCGGAGAAAATGTCGACGGCGAGGCCTGTTAAGAATCCTACGGTCATGGCCCAGTTGGGGCTGAGCGTTATGGGCAGTCTTATGATAAGGTAGATAAAAACGATCGGCAGGGCCACGCTGAAGAGTATCAGGTTGTTGAAGATAACAGCCTGAGCGGGCACGAGCAGAATGAAAAGCATGATGAATGTCAGTGTGGTCTTGCTCATTTTGCCGTGGTTTTATCGTTAGGTGTGCGACCTTCGACTTCTGCGAGTTCATCGCCGTAATTGTTTACTAC
The DNA here is from genome assembly GCA_019415705.1 of Bacteroidales bacterium. Classification (GTDB taxonomy): domain Bacteria; phylum Bacteroidota; class Bacteroidia; order Bacteroidales; family Muribaculaceae; genus CAG-873. The sequence continues at coordinate 7,046 of DXYS01000067.1, forward strand.
AATCTGCACGTTGCTCAGGGTCGTGAAGTCGGCGAACAGACGGACATCGAGGGTGAAGAAATTCTCGTTGTGCTCGCGGTTGTCGTCGAGTATGACGCCGACCGGCAGACCGGGCGGGAAGACGGCCGAGTAACCGCTTGTGACCACGGTGTCGCCGGGATGGAAGACCGTGTGGCGTGGAAGCTCCTCGAGCAGAGCGCGTGTCGGGTCATTGCCGTCCCAGACGAGCGAGCCGAAGTGGTCGCTGCCTTTTATTTTACATGACAGACGAAAATCGGGATTAAGCAGCGAGATTACACGCGCACTGTGGTCGGAGGTGACGCTGACGATGCCGACAACGCCGTTCTGGTCTATCACTCCCAACTCGGGGCGGACGCCGTCGAGCCGTCCCTTGTTGACGGTCAGATAGTTGTATGGTCTCGAAACGCTGTTGTTTATTACGTGGGCTACGATGAAATCAAAATGGTCGATGCCGCTGTCGACACGCATCGTGTCTTTGTAGACAAGTTCGGCGTAGCTCTGCAGACGCTCACGCAAGTTGATTACCTCTTTCTCTAAAACGGCGTTGCGGCGGTTGAGGTCCTCGTTGATGTCGTGCAGGTTGAAGTAAGATGTGACATTGTTGCTGACATCGTAGACGGCAGAGGATACGGCATTGGCAGAAGTCAGATAGACGTGGCGCTGATAGGGGTTGTCATGAAACAGCAGCATACAGCTTATCACCACATAGAATGTGAAGACAAACCATTTGCTGTTGCGTATGAAAAAGTTAAAGAGCTCGCGCACTTGTCAGACATGTGATATGCCGGAGTCGGCGGCCGGGCTTCCACCTGATTTCTCGGCATGAGACCGGCCGCGATGCCGTTAACGGATAAGGAATGAGAATTTAGATGCGTTTTTAAGCGCCACACCGGTGCCGCGTGCGACAGCGAGCAGCGGGTCTTCGGCTACGTGGAACTGTATGCCGATTTTGTCTGTCAGACGCTTGTCAAGACCGCGGAGCAGGGCGCCGCCGCCGGCGAGATAGATGCCGTTACGCACGATGTCGGCGTATAGCTCGGGAGGAGTTTGCTCGAGGGCTCCGAGCACTGCAGCCTCGATTTTTGAGATGGTCTTCTCGATGCAATGGCTTATTTCCTGATATGTAACAAGGATTTCCATAGGCAGCGAGGTCATCACATTCGGACCGTGGACCACAAAGTCCTCAGGCGGATTGTCAAGCTCGGTGAGCGCAGAGCCTACGTTCATCTTGATTTGCTCGGCCGTGCGTACGCCGACTTTTACGTTGTGGGCGCGGCGCATGTGATTCTGTATGTCTTCTGTGAGGTCGTCGCCGGCTATCTGGATGCTCTTGTTGCTGACGATGCCGCCGAGCGAGATTACGGCAATCTCGGTGGTGCCGCCGCCTATGTCGACAATCATGTTGCCTTCGGGAGCCTCGACGTCGAGACCGATGCCGAGAGCTGCGGCCATAGGCTCGTAGATCATGTAGACGTCGCGGCCGTCAGCGTGCTCCGATGAGTCGCGCACGGCGCGGATTTCGACCTCGGTCGAGCCCGAGGGAATGCCTACGACCATGCGCAGCGACGGCGAGAACCAGTTGTTTTTTGACGAAGCCTTTTTGACGAGACCGCGTATCATCAGTTCTGCGGCGTTGAAGTCGGCGATGACTCCTTTGCGCAGGGGACGGACCGTGCGGATGCCGGGATGGCCTTTGCCTTCCATCAGATGGGCTTCGTTGCCGACAGCGATTAGTTTGTCTGTGCGGTTGTCGAGAGCGACGATAGATGGCTCGTTGATGACAATCTTGTCGTTATGTATTATAATCGTATTGGCTGTGCCAAGGTCGATTGCGATTTCTTTTGTCAGAGAGAAAAGTCTCATTTTGATGAGGATGTTTATGGCGTGTTGTGTGAAGTGCATTAATGTTTGAAATGGCGGAAGCCTGTCATCACCATTGTCATGCCATGCTCGCGGCAATAGTCGACTGAGTCGGTGTCGCGGATGGAGCCGCCGGGCTGTATGACAGAGGTCACGCCGGCGCCGTCGGCAATCTCGACACAGTCAGCAAAGGGGAAGAAGGCGTCCGAGGCCATGGTCGAGCCTTTGAGGTCGAGCTCGAAAGAGTTGGCCTTCTCGATGGCGTGGCGCAGGGCGTCGACGCGCGATGTCTGGCCTACGCCGCTGCCCAGTAGCATGCGGTCGCGTGCGAGGACGATGGCGTTGCTCTTTGAGTGCTTGACGATTTTGTTGGCGAAGAGCATGTCGGCGATCTGCTCGTCAGTGAGAGCGTCGCCCGAGACGAGTTTGAGATCTTCGGGAGTCTCGACTTTGGTGTCGCGCTGTTGCATCAGAGCGCCGTTGAGTATCGAGCGGAATGATTTCTGAGTCTTGAGCGCGGCTTTCTGCACGAGGATGATGCGGTTTTTCTTCTGAGTGAGTATCGCGAGGGCGTCTTCGCTGTAGGCCGGTGCGATGATGACTTCGAAGAATATTTTGTTGATTTCTTCGGCTGTGGCAGCGTCAATCTCGCGGTTGGTGATGATTACGCCGCCGAAGGCCGAGACGGGGTCGCCGGCGAGGGCGTCGCGCCAAGCGTCGCGCAGGATGTCGCGTGAGGCGAGACCGCAGGCGTTGTTGTGTTTGAGGATGGCGACCGTCGTGTCGTCAAACTCTTCGATGAGCGAGACTGCGGCGTCGATGTCAAGGAGGTTGTTGTATGAAATTTCTTTGCCGTGGAGCTGGTCGAACATGGCGCCGAAGTCGCCGAAAAAGAAACCTTCCTGATGGGGATTCTCGCCGTAGCGCATGGGCTTTGAGCCGTCAATGGCGACGCGCATGGCCGAGGGAGCTGCTGGGGCGCAGGCTGTCTTGTCGAAGTAGTTGAAGATGGCGCTGTCATAGTATGACGAGACTCCGAAAGCCTCTTTGGCGAGCAGCATGCGCTCTTCGTATGTCGAGCTGGCGCCGTGGGCGTCGAGCATCCCGGCGAGGATGGGATATTGTTTTTTTGAGGCGACGATGACCACGTCGTTATAGTTTTTGGCAGCTGCGCGGATAAGCGATATGCCGCCTATGTCGATTTTCTCGATGATGTCGCTCAGAGGCGCGCCAGAGGCGACTGTGGCCTCGAAGGGGTAGAGGTCGACAATCACGAGGTCGATTTCAGGGATTTCAAATTCAGCAGACTGGGCTTTGTCGCTCTCATTGTCGCGACGGGCAAGAATACCGCCGAAAACTTTGGGATGCAGCGTCTTGACGCGGCCTCCGAGTATCGAGGGATATCCGGTGAGGTCTTCGACTGCGTCACACTCGAAACCTAATGATTCGATAAATGATTTCGTGCCGCCTGTCGACAGGAATCTGACGCCGTCGGCATGGAGTTTTTTGATTATTTCATCGAGTCCGTCTTTGTGGAAAACGGAGATAAGAGCTGTTTTGATCTGCTTGCTGTCTGACATGTTGGTGGTTGTTATGACTTTTCAAGGTGCAAATTTAATCATTTTAGTTTGCATGTCAGCAATAAAACTTTTTAATGTTGATAAAAAGTCACAACAAATTATGCGTACTCTTAAGGCGCTGCATAAACAACGCGGCTGCGGCGGATGTTATAATCTAAAACTGTTGGTTGAATCGCATAAAAACAATATCGATTATATGAAAAAAACAGGTGTCTTTTACGGCTCGCTTACAGGCGTTACGGCCGCTATAGCACGGCGTATAGCCGCGAAACTCGGTGTCTCCGATGATGATGTGCATGATGTCGCCAAGACGGCACCGTCGGTCCTCGGTGATTATGAGATAGATATTCTCGGCTCGAGCACATGGGGCTCGGGTGAGCCCGAGAGAGACTGGCTTGACTTTCTCGACGGTGCGGATGCCCTTGACCTCAAGGGCCACAAGATAGCCGTGTTTGGTTGCGGTGATGAAACCATGAGCGATACATTCTGTAATGCTGTCGGCGAGATATATCGCCGGATGCAGCCGACCGGCGCGGAGTTTATCGCCCCGTTTGACGCTGACGGATACGACTTTGAACGCTCCGGAGCCGAGGTCGACGGGCGTTTTGTCGGATTGGTGCTCGACGAGGTGAACAAGCCTGAACTGACAGATGGCAGAATTGCGGCTTGGACAGATATTATTAAGAAATATTAACTCTTAGGGGCAAAATTTTAAACTTTCATAAAAGCCTGCCTTCTTAGGTCTCTGTACGAGACTAAATATTATCTTTGCAAGGAATTTTGCGAAGATGATAGCACGTATATTAAACGAAGACAGCATCCGCAGGCTTGCCCGTCACATTGACTGCGCACGCCGTGTAGCCATTACTACCCACATGTCGCCTGACGGAGACGCCATGGGGGCATCACTCGCTTTGGCTCATGTGCTCGGCAATATGGGCAAGGATGTGAAGGTCGTTGTGCCTGACCAGCCACAGTCGCAACTGATGTCGCTTCCCGGCGCCAAGGATGTGATTGTCGGCTCGCGTTATGCCGATTTCGCACGACGCATCTTTGACCGGGCTGATTTGATTTTCTGTCTTGATTTCAATGAGCTTAAGCGCATAGACCGCCTCGCTCCGATGGTCGAGGCGTCTGCGGCCGCAAAAGTGATGATCGACCATCATCTTCACCCTTCGGATTTCGCCGACCCGTTGATTTCCCATCCTGAGATGTCATCGACATGTGTGCTGCTGTTCAGGGTGTTATGTCGCCTTGAGCTTTTTAATGTCATTGACAAGGAGGCTGCCGAGTGTCTTCTGGCGGGCATGATGACCGACACGGGTAATTTCGCATATAACGCCAACGACCCTGACGACTATATCATTGTTGCCGAGCTTTTGCGCAAGGGGGTTGACAAAGTCGCTCTCTATGAGAAACTAATCAATCGGCAGAGCGAGGACAGCATGCGCCTCAACAGTTATGCGCTGCTTGAACGCATGGAGGTATTTGCAGACCGCGGAGCAGCTCTTATCCGGCTGACTCGCGACGAACTCAACCGGTTTCATTATGCCAAAGGCGACACCGAGGGGCTCGTCAACAAGCCTCTTGCAATCCCGGGCATAGTCTACTCGGCGTTTATGCGCGAGGAGGAAAACTATGTCAAGGTGTCGATGCGTTCTACAGGAGATTTCCCGGTCAACATCATCTGCAAAGAATATTTCGGCGGCGGCGGCCATGTCAATGCAGCCGGAGGCGAATTTGACGGCACGCTTGACGAGGCCTGCAATCTGTTTAAATCGTTGCTTGACCAAAACAAGACCAAGTATATTGACAAAAAAGAGACCAAACAAGACTGAACGTTTACTTAGACGGAAAAATTACAAGACACCGACAATGAGAATCAAAACAATCTATCTGATATTTGCGGCTGTGACCGCCCTCGCTGCGGCATCATGCAGCGACACCAAGTCATATGCCGAGCTGCTTACTGACGAGACACATTATGTCAACCGTTTTCTGGCTGACCAGCGTGTGGTAGACCACATCCCCGCCGACACGGTCTTTGAGGTCGGCGAAAATGCCCCGTATTATCGCATCGACCCTGACGGCAATCTATATATGCAGGTGCTCAACGCAGGCACTCCCGGCAACCGTGTGACCGACGACGAGCTGATATACTTCCGTTTTACACGATATAACCTGCAGTCATATAACGGCCAGCTGTCTGACGGCGGTGGCAATGAAGGTGATATGAGCCAAATCAACACCTGTTTCAGATATAACAACTATCAGCTCCCCAGTTCCTATCAGTGGGGATCGGGCATACAGTATCCGCTGTCGCTTCTGCCGATAGACTGTCAGGTTAACCTTGTCGTGAAGTCACAGTACGGTTTTTCGTCTGAAACGGCTAACGTAATCCCCTATCTCTTCCGTCTGCGTTATTATAAACCGCAGACCTGAGAGACGCATCTTTCGCATCGCGTGCGGCTCTCTGCATGCGATGTCTTTAAATTATGATTATCTTAAAACAATTGATATAATTATCTAAACAACATATTTCTGTCAATACCTTAAGCACGGTCTCACCATGACTCTTATTAAATCAATCTCGGGTATTCGCGGCACAATCGGCGCGCGGCCCGGCGAAGCGCTGACTCCCATCGACATCGTCAAATATACAGCGGCCTATGCTACGTTCATAGAGCGCACCACAACACAGAAAAGCCATACTATCGTCGTCGGACGCGACGCACGTCTGTCAGGAGAGATGGTCTGCGATATTGTCGTCGGCACTCTGATGGCTATGGGCTTTGACGTAGTCAATATAGGTCTGGCATCGACTCCGACCACCGAGATTGCAGTCGTTGCAGAGAAGGCGTGCGGAGGCCTTATCCTGACAGCCTCTCACAATCCGCGCCAGTGGAACGCGCTCAAGTTGCTCAACGAGCACGGCGAGTTCCTGTCGGCCGACGAGGGAGGCGAAGTGCTTCGCATAGCCGAGCAGCGTGACTATGAGTTCGCCCCGATAGACAGTCTCGGACATCAGTACATAAACAATACCTACAACCGCCGTCATATCGACCTCGTGCTCGCGCTCGACCTTGTCGACGTCGAGGCTATACGCAACGCCGATTTCACCGTGACGGTCGACGCTGTCAACTCGGTCGGCGGCATCGTCATCCCGGAGCTGCTCCACGCCCTTGGCGTCCGCAATATCATCGAGCTCAACTGTGCTCCGACCGGACGATTCGCCCATCTGCCGGAGCCTATCCCCGAGAATCTCTCGGCTATCTCAGACCTTACGCGAGAGTCTAAGGCCGATGTCGGTTTTGTCGTCGACCCCGATGTCGACCGTCTGGCCATAATCATGGAGGACGGACGCATGTTCGGCGAGGAAAATACTCTTGTATCCGTGGCTGATTATGTGCTTACCTACAAGCCGGGTCCCGTGGTCAATAACCTTAGCTCGAGCCGTGCGCTGCGTGATATAGCCGAGGCTCACGATTGCCGCTACAGTTCGGCCGCCGTGGGTGAAGTGAACGTTACGACAGAGATGAAACGCACGGGCGCCGTAATCGGCGGCGAGGGCAACGGCGGTGTCATCTATCCTGCCATCCACTACGGCCGTGACGCCCTTGTGGGTGTGGCACTTTTCCTGACCATGCTTGCCAAGTCGGGCAAGAAAGTCAGCGAATTGCGTGCGTCGCTGCCCGATTATTCGATTTATAAGACCAAGGTCGAACTGTCAGAAGGTCTCGATGTCGATGCGATACTCGCGACAGTCAAAGAGCGTTTTGCCGGCGAGCAGATTACAGATATCGACGGTGTCAAAATCGACTTCAAAGACAGCTGGGTGCATCTGCGCAAATCTAACACCGAGCCCATCATCCGCATCTACTCCGAGGCCCACACGATGGACGAGGCCGAGACTCTCGCCGGCCGTCTCAAATCCATCATCCTCGAGATGGCAAAAGGGTAAGGGCTATGGAGGGTCGATTTTCAATCGACCTTTTGCTTCAACGCATTATCCCGCGGGCGATTACAAATCGCCCCTCCATATCATTTGATAATAAAAATAACAGAGGCTGCGTCGTCTGACACAGCCTCTTGTTATTGGTATCAATTTGAGCTGATTATTCTCCGGGCTCGATAGCGCCGCTGGGGCAAACTTCTGCACACGATCCGCACTCGATGCAAGTGTCGGGGTCGATGTGATAGATTTCGCCTTCAGAGATAGCTTCTACGGGGCAAACAGGAAGACAAGTTCCGCATGCCACACATCTGTCGGTAATTACGTAGGCCATGTTGATAAGTTAATTAGTTTGTTATACAAGTCGGATTATTTATCGATGCAAATTTAGTGTTTTATTTCAATTCCCAATCAAAAAAATCAATAATTTTGCCATGCACTGATTTATGACAGTCAGAGTTATCGAAATGTAAATTGTTAATATATAAATATAAAGTATTATGGATACAACAGTTCTTTACAAACTTACATACGGTCTGTATGTAGTAGGTGCGTTTAAAGACGGTCGCGCTGTCGGATGCGTCATCAACACATGTTTTCAGGTGACGAGTGTAAACCCGTTATTGGTTATTTCGTTGAATAAGAATAATTTCACTCTTGACGCCATACGCGAGACCGGCCGTTTCTCGCTGTCGATACTCGCCGAGGACACAAATCCGGAGATTATCGGCACGTTCGGTTTCTCGAGCAGCCGTGATGTCGATAAATACGAGAAATATGGCTATGATGTCGTTGGCTACACGCCTTGCGTCAAAGGTAAATTTGCAGGGCGCCTTGTCCTTACGGCCGAACAGTTTATCGACTGTGAGACTCATGTGCTGGTTGTCGCACGTTTGGTTGACACCGTCGCCGGCGAGGGCACGCCGATGACCTATGCCTATTACCATAACGTCATCAAAGGCCGTGCCCCTAAAAACGCTCCCACTTATCGGGCCGACGAAGTCCCTGAGACATCAACGACAAAGAACCGCTATCAGTGTGATGTCTGCGGCTACATCGCCGAGGTTGACGGCGAACTTCCGGCAGATTTCAAATGCCCGATTTGCGGCGTCGACGTCACCCACTTCCACAAAATCGACTGACCGAAGGCTCGACCCGGTCAGCCGACAATGTATTTGCCGATTTTGAGCATCGATATCAGGCGGCAGATGACATAGGTGGCGGCGTAGGTGATGGCGGCTGTCGCGAAGATGGTGACGGGCACGGGCAGCACTTCGTTGAGCGGTACGAAGACATACGGCAGCACGAGCATGTGCATCAGATACATGCCGTAGCTGACAGCCGAGATGCTCATCACGGCGCCATAAACGCGGCGGCCTGAATAATTAATCTGCTTTATCAGCATGAACGCGCCGAAGCTCATGAGCGCCGGGGCGATTGACGTCGTCTGCCAGCTCAGCTCGAGCAGGCGCACCTCGGCGACGGTGAACGAGCGGGTGTAGAACGACCAGATGCACATGGCGTAGCCGACGAGAAAGCAGGGCAGGGCGATGGTCAGCGTCTTGCGCATGTTCCAGTCAAGATATTTGCGGATGTAGTGGGCCAGGAGGACATAACCGACGTAGCCCGAGACGTAGTAGAACAGCGGGAAGGGATTCCACCAACATTCGCCGAATACTTCGCCGAAAATCTCGTGTGCGTGCCAGAAGAGGGTGGTAAAGAGCCACAGCAGTATGTAGCACTCTTCCTCGCGGCGGCTTACACGCTCTAACCACGGCGTGAGTACGGGCATGATGATATAGATGCCCAAGAGCATATAGATAAACCACAGATGCGATGCGCGCGGGATGAAGTTGATGGCTATCTGCGCGAGGTTTGATATGGCGCCGTCGACGGTGGTCTCGCCCCACGCTGCGGGCAGCACGGCGTAGAACACGAGCCACAGCACGAAGGGGATGACCACGCGCGTCAGGCGTTTGCGGAAGAAAGTGCCCGTGTCAGTGCGCAGCGGCACGAGCAGATAGGCTGAGGCCATCAGAAACAGCGGTACGGCCGGGCGCACGAATCCGTTTATGAGGCAGACGCTCCAGCGCCCGAGTTCGGACGGGAATGAGAATGAATAGTCATTGGAGTAAACACACTCCGAGGCGTGAACGATCATAACCATAAAGCAGGCTATGACACGCAGCCAGTCAAGGAAGACGACACGTTGCTTTGCAACCATGATGTTAATGATGATTGGTTGTGATGAATGAAGTTAAAAATAAGACTACGCAAAGTTAACATTTATATGTCTAAAAAGCTTATCTTTGCAGCAAATAACCATTCTTCATCACTGACCATGAATAAATCTTTATTATTTGGCTCGGCAGCCGTATTTATGGCCATGCTGCCTGCCGAGGCCGCCAATCCGATAGTAGCCAATCCTATCGAGCTCAACTATCAGTTCCAGCCTTACAACCCCAACGACGGACACCGCCGCGAGGCCGCCGATCCGGTGTGCGAGTATTTTAACGGCAAGTATTATCTCTTTGCATCGAAATCGTCGGGCTACTGGTCGTCGCCCGACTTGGCGGAGTGGACCTACATCCCCGCACCGTATATCCCCACGATTAACGATTACGCTCCGACCATCCTCATACTCGACGGCGAGATTTATTTCACGGCCTCGACGGGCAATACGCGCATCTTCAAGACCGCCACGCCCGACGACGGCACGTCGTGGCAGGAGGTCGCCTGCAAGTTCAAGCTGCCGCAACACGACCCGAGCTTCTTCCTCGATGATGACGGACGTCTCTATCTCTACTGGGGCTGCCACGATAAAGACCCGATAGTCGGCGTCGAACTTGACCTTAAGAACGATTTCGCCCCCATCGGCGAGCCTAAGGAGATGATAGGCCACCACATCGACCTCTACGGTTGGGAAGTGCCCGGCGCCAACAATGAGGAGACAAACCACAACGGCTATAACGAGGGTCCGGCCATGATTAAATATAACGGCAAATATTATCTGCAGTATGCGGCGCCCGGCACTCAGTGGCGCTCTTACGGCGACGGTGTCTACGTCTCGGACAACCCCCTCGGTCCGTATACCTACATGCCTGACAATCCCTTCTCACACAAACCGGGCGGCTTCATGGGCGGCGCCGGCCACGGCCACACGTTTAAAGATGAGTACGGCAACTACTGGCACGTAGCCACGATGTGTGTCTGTCAGCGCCATTGGTTTGAGCGCCGTCTCGGACTCTTCCCCGTGACTGTCGACGACAAGGGCATGCATGCCTACACGCTCTGGTCTGATTATCCCTTTGAAATTCCTGACCGTAAGGTCGATTTCAGCGAGACTGCTCTGACTAAGGGCTGGCGTCAGCTCGCAATCGGAGCGAAGGCCACGGCCTCGTCTGAGCGCCCTGACCACCCCGCAGCCCTCGCCGCCGACGAGACCGTCGAGACATGGTGGAGCGCCGCTTCGGGCCGTCCCGGCGAATGGCTTGCACTCGACTTGGGCCGTCCGCAGACCATCCGCGCCGTGCAGGTCAATTTCGCCGACAACAACAGTGAGTATGACCTCGGCGCCCAGCCCAAGCCCTACCGCTATGTCATAGAGACTTCTGACGACGGCCGCACATGGACCGCCGTCATCAACCGTGCCGACAACAGCGCCGACCTGCCCCACGACCTTATCGTGCTCGACCGCCCGGTCAAGGCACGTCATATCCGCATCAAGAACATGGCTACGGTCGGCAGCGGCGACTTCTCGCTCTACGACCTGCGTGTCTTCGGTGAGAAACTTAAAGAGAAGGAAATCAAGGGCGCATCAATCAAGCGCGACGACACAGACCGCCGCATCTATCATGTCTCGTTCGAGCCCGTCGAGGGGGCGCAGGGTTATGTGCTCTACTGGGGCATCGACCCTGACAACCTCACTCACTCGATTATGCTCCGCGACACCGACAACACGCTGCGCTGCTTCGACCGTGACGCCGAGTATTCGTTTAAGCTCACATCATTCTAACAATTTAATAATCGACATAAAACATGGATTCATTAAAAACTATTCTGACATTCACACCCTACTATAAGACCGTCGTCTGGGGCGGTGACAAGATAGCCGCTCTAAAAAATGAGAAAATCGACGTCGAGCGCCTCGGTGAGAGCTGGGAGCTGTCGGCTGTGCCCGGCCACGAGTCGGTCGTCGACGAAGGCCCCTTCGCCGGCAAGAACATCGTCGAACTCTGCCACACCTACGGCTCGCGCCTGCTCGGCACCAAGGTAGCTAAGGAGTTTGGCGATGATTTCCCCCTGCTCATCAAACTTATCGACGCCCGTGAGAATCTGTCTGTGCAGGTCCACCCCGACGACGAGCTCGCCCGTGTGCGCCACAATTCGCGCGGCAAGACAGAGATGTGGTATGTCGTTGATTGCGAGAAAGATGCTAATATCTACTCCGGTCTCAGCGCTCCGCTCGACCCTGAGTCATACGTGCGCCGCATCGGCGACAATACGATAATGGACGTCGTCGGTGTCCACAAATCGGCACCCGGTCAGTTCTATTTCATCCCCGCCGGCACTATCCACGCCATCGGCGCCGGCAATCTCATCGCCGAGATTCAGGAGACAAGCGATATCACCTATCGCGTCTATGACTATGACCGCCGCGACGCCGCCGGCAATCCCCGCCAGCTCCACACCGTCGAGGCCCGTGACGCCATTGACTACACCTTCCCCAAGGAGGTAGAGCCCACGGCTAAAGTGTTTGACGCGACCCGCATGGGTGCTGTCGAGTGTTCGTATTTTACGACCGATTTCATCGAACTAAAGGAGGGGCAGAAACTTGACTTCATCACCACAGGCGAGTCGTTCACCGTGCTGATGGTAGTTGGTGGTGAAGTCGAAGTGCGCGTCGGCAAAGAGATCCGCCGCCTCACTTGCGGCCACACCGCCCTCATACCCGCCGAGGCCGAAGACCTCACCCTCACCGGCTGCGGCAAAGTACTCCGCGTCACAGTCTGACACCAATCCGACATAAAATTGCATATACGGCCTCACATCTTGTGGGGCCGTTGTTATATATGGAGGGTCGATTTTTAATCGACCATTTTTTAATAGATTGATTATCAATGCGATGTAGGGACATGCCTTTGGCATGTATTGTGTGGCCGCCAAATAAGCGCGGGACGCGCAGCGCCGTATGTGAGCCTATGACAAGCAGGCGAATGGTAGGGGCGCAATATTTTGCGCCCGCCATGAAACATCGTAATGACTGAAGCTATGTAATGCTTGACTACGAGGGCGCAAAGTATTGCGCCCCTACCTTGACGGTCGCTCCGGCATGTCCCTTCTACATTTCAAGCTCGCGTAGCTCAATAGCAGTCTGAGATGTCGGGCTCGGGAGGCAGGTTGCCGGCAATCTTGTTGAGGATGTATTCGCGGAATTCGGCCTTTCGCTCGTCAGCGCTTTGCTGAGGATAGTGTCTAATGTTTGT
>DXYS01000068.1:0-7099 GCA_019415705.1 Bacteroidales bacterium
AAATCACGTCTATCTATTGATTTTCAGTATTATAAATACCACACATCAAAACATCGTATGATGCGTCACATTTTTGTTTTGTTGATGTTGAAGTCAGCCTTACGGATAAAAAGATTCATGATATAGGTGCAATTCGATGGGATGGAGGAGTGTTTCATTCCGCAAACAAACGAGATTTGATGACTTTTTTAGGGAAGAATGTGGATTTTGTTTGTGGACATAACATCATTAGGCATGATGCCAAGTACCTGTTTGAAGGTGATCTAAATGATTTTATGCTCGTAGATACGCTTTTTCTGTCTCCATTACTTTTTCCGGAACGCCCATATCATCATTTGTTGAAAGATGATAAACTAATAAGCGATGAACTTAACAATCCTGTCAATGATTGCGAAAAATCTCATAAGTTGTTAATGGATGAGATATCTCGATGGCGAGAGCTGTCTACTACATTGCAGGTTATTTTTTCTACACTCCTTTACGGGCATGAAGAGTTTAACGGCTTTTTGACCTTCGTTGGGGCCAAAACTGATTCGAAGATGCCTGTAGTGGAGCTAATAAGGTCAGAGTATAAAGGTCGTATCTGTGAAAATGCTGATCTTGAACTTATGATAAATGAATATCCCTGTGAGCTGGCTTATGCACTTGCTTTGATAAATACTACGGATTATCGTTCTATCACTCCCTCATGGGTTCTTCATAATTTCCCCAATGTGGAGAATTTGGTGCGTCTCCTCAGACATACAAAATGTAAAGAAAGATGTGAATATTGCAATCAAGAACTTGATATACACGTTAATCTGAAAAAGTTTTTTGGATTTGATAAGTTCAGAACTTACGAAGGAGAACCGCTGCAAGAGAATGCGGTTGATGCCGCTGTCGGCCGTAAATCATTGTTGGCAATCTTTCCTACGGGCGGTGGCAAATCCCTGACATTCCAGTTGCCGGCCTTGATGGAAGGTCGGTCTGTGCATGGATTGACAGTAGTAATCTCTCCCTTGCAGTCATTGATGAAAGATCAAGTTGATAATCTTGCAGAAAGAGGAATCACCGATGCTGTAACGATTAACGGTATGCTTGATCCTATCAGTCGTGCCGAGGCAATACAAAGAGTGATGAACGGAGATGCTTCATTACTCTACATTGCACCTGAGATGCTTAGATCAAAAACCATAGAACGAATATTGTTAGCACGTCATGTTGTCAGGTTTGTAGTAGATGAAGCACATTGTTTTTCATCATGGGGACAGGACTTCAGGGTAGATTATCTTTATATAGGAAAGTTTATAAGCGAATATCAGAAAATAAAAAAATGTCGAGAGGCAATACCTGTTTCCTGTTTTACGGCCACTGCAAAACAGAAGGTAGTTCAGGATATATGTGACTATTTTAAAAAGACTCTTAATCTCGACCTTGAAATTTATGCATCGGCGGCGACTCGTACAAATTTGCGTTATTCGGTGATTCATGCAGATACTGAGGATGATAAGTATATGATGCTGCGTTCATTGATAGCTGAATCGTCATGTCCTGTCATAGTGTATGTTTCCCGAACTAAACGTACTAAACAATTGGCAGAAAAACTCACGCGAGATGGATTCAAGGCACTCCCATTTAATGGTAAAATGGATGCTAAAGATAAACAATTTAATCAAGAGGCGTTCATGAATGATAAAGTGCGTATAATGGTGGCTACATCAGCTTTTGGCATGGGAGTAGATAAAAATGATGTGGGCATCGTGATACATTATGACATTTCGGATTCATTAGAGAACTATGTTCAGGAGGCCGGTCGCGCCGGTAGGAACCCTCAACTCGAAGCCCGCTGTTTTGTCCTTTACAGCGATGCTGACTTAGATAAACACTTTATCCTTCTAAATCAGACGAAGTTAAGCATCAGTGAAATTCAACAGGTATGGAAAGTCGTTAAGGACTTAACAAAACAAAGAATGCGGGCATGTTGCTCAGCTTTGGAGATTGCAAGAAAAGCCGGATGGGATGATTCAGTATCTGACATTGAGACTCGAGTCAGAACCGCTTTGGGTGCATTGGAACAAGCCGGATACATTGAGCGGGGAAACAATGTGCCACATGTCTATGCTACAGGAATAACAGTGAAAAACATAGATGAGGCGCGCCGGCGAATTACCGAATCTTTGCTTTTTGAGAATGAAGATGTTGAAAAAGCTGTGCGTATCATCAAGTCACTTATATCACAAAAGTATATATCTAAAGCTCAAGATGCAGAAGCTGAATCGCGAATAGATTATTTAGCTGATATTCTTGGAATGAGTAAGAGTGACGTTGTCTCAAACGTGGTACGAATGCGGCAGGAAGGAATACTTGCGGATACAAAAGATATATCAGCATATTTAAATGATGCCGGAGAGTCGGAAAACAAATCGAAACGTCTTTTAGAGCGATTCACTAAGCTTGAAAGCTACATTCTCGGGCAAATATCGGATGAAACGTTAAGGATTTCTTATAAGCAACTGAACGACAATGCCCAGAAAGAAGGGGTTGAAACGTCTAACGAAAAGGATCTCCGTACACTGCTCTTTTTTCTGACAATAAAAGGTTATACTCGTAAGAAAGAGGATGCTTCACATAATATTGAATTGACCAGACAGGCAGATTTCGAATCAATACTTAAACGTTTTAACAGACGTTCAGAAATATGTCAGTTTACAATTGGATGGCTATACAGACTGACTTCATCCGACTCCCCGGAAACCTCTAATAACAATGGAATTCAGTTCTCTGTCGTGGATTTGTTGAATGATTTGAAGGCTAACGGGGAAACCTTGTTCGGATCGATGCAAAATGTACAGTTGGAAGAAGTAGAGGAGGCATTGCTTTATTTGTCAAAGATAGGCGCTTTAAAGCTCGAAGGCGGATTTCTCGTACTATATAATGCCATGGATATTCGTCGAATCAAAGACAGTCGATTGTGGTATAAGCAAGAAGACTATCGTATGCTTAGTGAGTTCTATCGACAGAAGATTCAGCAGGTGCATATTGTGGGGGAATATGCAAATCTGATGGTAAGAGACTATAATGCGGCACTGCAATATGTGCAAGATTACTTCCAAATGGATTACCGGAAATTTGTTTCAAAATATTTTAAAGGCGAGCGACTACAGGAAATAGAGCGTAATGTTACTCCTGAAAAATATAAGCATATTTTTGGCGCATTATCTGCGAAGCAAATGGAGATTATCTCTGAAAAGGAATCTCGATGTATAGTTGTGGCGGCAGGACCCGGAAGTGGAAAAACACGAGTTTTAGTTCATAAACTTGCATCACTGCTTTTGCTCGAAGATGTTAAGCACGAACAATTGCTGATGCTTACTTTTTCTCGTGCGGCAGCCATAGAGTTTAAACAAAGATTGTTGGAGCTTATTGGAAATGCGGCCCATTTTGTCGAGATAAAGACGTTTCATTCTTATTGCTTCGATTTGTTGGGCAAGATTGGCAACCTTGATGATGCCAAGGATGTGGTTGCGCGAGCGGCGCAGATGATTGGCAACGGGGAAGTAGAGCCGAATCGTATTGCCAAAACAGTTCTTGTAATTGACGAGGCACAGGATATGAGCGAAGAGGAGTATGCTTTAATACATGCATTGATGACGGTAAATGAAGATATGCGCGTTATTGTCGTTGGCGATGATGATCAGAATATTTTTGAATTCCGCGGATCAGATTCTCGTTTCATGTCTCAGCTTCTGGAGAAACCGGGAACAAGATTCATTGAAATGACAGAAAATTATCGGAGCGCAAAACATGTAGTTGATTTTGCAAATGCTTTTGTAAAAGGAATCCCCGGCCGTATAAAACATTCTCCTATTGTTTCAATGAATCATAAGGAAGGTTTTGTATATATCCGCCATCATGTTTCTCATTTGATGTATCAGCCACTTGTCGAAGATTTGCTTGCCCATAAAGGAAATGGCACTATATGCGTGCTGACACAAACCAATGAGGAGGCGGCCATTCTTGTGGCATTATTGCGTAAAAACGGATTGAGGAGCAAGCTTGTGCAGAGTATGGACGGATTCCGTTTTTGGAATATGGCTGAAGTACGTATGTTCCTCAAGCAGATAAATAGTGAAAACTATTCTCCAATAATTTCTGAAAATGCATGGGAAGAGGCAAAACAAAAGACATTTGCTATGTATGCCAATTCTTCAAGCCTTCCTTATCTACAACGATGTTTATTGTTGTTCGAAAAAACTAATAAAGCTAAATATCACACAGATTTAAAGGAATTTATCTTTGAATCGTCAATAGAAGATTTTTGCGACCTATCAGGAGCTGATGTTGTAGTTTCTACTATTCATAAAGCTAAAGGCCGTGAGTTTGACGATGTCTTTATGCTGATCACTAACCCTCAGCGTGTCATAAATGAAACTTTGCGCAGATATTATGTGGGCGCGACTCGAGCAAAAGAGCGTTTGTTTATTCATACAAATTCCTTTCTTTTTGACAAAATGCCTGCTGATGAGCATTTGGTCTGCACGACTGAGTATGATATGCCGGATGAGATTGTCTTGCAGTTATCTCACAGAGATGTAAATCTTGGATTTTTCAAAATGAGAAAGAAAGAGATACTTGCGCTCAGAGCGGGTCAGACACTCCGATTTGACAATAATTATTTCTATGATTGTTCCACTGATAAAGTTGAGGCTCAATTGTCTCAGAAAATGCAGGGAGAAATGCGGTTTTGGTCAGAAAGAGGCTATACAGTAGATTCATCTTCAATTCGTTTTGTTGTGGCATGGCGTCCGAAAGATGCTCCAAAAGATGAAAAAGAACATGCAGTTTTGCTTATTGATTTAGTGCTTAAAAAGGGGGAATGCAACGGTATCAGATTTGGAGATTAATCCACATTTTTTGATGTTATCTCTCATTTATTTTAGCACTAAAAATAAGCGCTTTAATGATTGACTGCTTGTAATTAGGGTGTCTCCATGGGATATGTGGTCAGTCTCGGTCGACATTAGCGACTGAATAACAACGGCGCCCGTGAATTTCACGGGCGCCGTTGGTTATAGATGATGTCGGTTACGATTTACTCGTTGCCGGCGGGTTCGTCAGAGTGGTTGTGGCCATGGTTGCCGCCTTCACGACGGGGACCGCGGTTGTCGCGGCGCGGCCCACGGTCGCCTTCACGACGGGGACCACGCTCAGCGCCTTCGCGACGCGGACCGCGTTCGCCGCGGGGAGCGCGCTGAGGCTCTGTCCAGCCTTCGGGTTTGGGCTGCAGGGCACGCATCGACAGACGGTATTTGCCGGTCTTCTTGTCAATCTCGATGAGTTTGACGTCGACCTCGTCGCCTTCTTTGAGGCCCGATGCCTCCATATTCTCGAGGCGATTCCAAGAAATCTCGGAGATGTGGAGCAGACCGTCGCGGTTGGGCATGAACTGGACGAATGCGCCGAAGTCCATGATGTTGGCGACTTTGCCGTGGTAGACTTTGCCTTCCTCGGGGAGTTCGACGATGGCGTTAATCATGTCGAGAGCCTTGTCAATAGAGGCTTTGTTGGCAGCAGCGACCTCGATATAACCGCCTTCGTCGATTTCGTCGATTGAGACAGTGGCGCCGCTGGCTTCCTGAATGCCTTGGATGACTTTTCCGCCCGGGCCGATTACGGCACCGATGAGCTCTTTGGGGATAATCATGGTGACGATGCGAGGCACGTGAGGCTTGTAGTCTTCGCGCGGTGCGGGGATGGTCTGGTTGATGATATTGAGGATGTGGAGACGGCCTTCACGAGCCTGATTGAGAGCTTTCTCAAGGATTTCGTAGCTGAGTCCGTCACACTTGATGTCCATCTGTGTGGCTGTGATGCCGTCGACAGTGCCGGTCACCTTGAAGTCCATGTCGCCGAGGTGGTCCTCGTCGCCGAGGATGTCACTGAGGATGGCGTATTTGGGGCTCTCGGTGTCTGTGATGAGACCCATGGCGATGCCGCTGACGGGTTTCTTCATCTTGACGCCGGCGTCGAGCAGAGCGAGTGTGCCTGCGCAGACAGTAGCCATCGACGATGAGCCGTTAGACTCGAGGATGTCGCTGACGATGCGGCATACATAGGGGAAGTTATCGGGGAACATGCGTTTGAGCGCACGGTGAGCGAGGTTGCCGTGGCCTACCTCGCGACGGCCTACGCCGCGCTGTGCCTTAGCCTCGCCGGTCGAGAAGGGAGGGAAGTTATAGTGGAGCAGGAAACGTTCGCGACCCTGATTGAGCACGTCGTCGAGGATTTTCTCGTCTAATTTTGTGCCGAGGGTTACGGTCGAGAGCGACTGTGTCTCGCCGCGGGTGAAGATGGCTGATCCGTGAGGGCCGGGCAGATAGTCGACCTCGCACCAGATGGGGCGAATCTCGGTGGTCTTGCGGCCGTCGAGACGGATGCCTTCGTCGAGGATGCAGCGGCGCACGGCCTCTTTCTCGACATCGTGATAGTAACGCTTGACGAGGGGAGCTTTTTCGTCGCGCTCTTCCTCGGGGAGCGACTCGATGTACTCGTCGCAGATAGCGTCAAAGCTGTCCTGACGCCAATGTTTGTCGGCGCTGCCGGCTTTGGCGATGGCGTAAGCCTTGTCATAGCATTTGGCCTTGACGTCGGCGCGGAGCTCCTCGTCGTTGACCTCGTGGCAGTATTCGCGTTTTACGGTCTTGCCGGCAGCTTCGGCGAGCTCAATCTGAGCCTTGCACTGCACTTTGATAGCCTCGTGGGCGGCTTTGAGAGCGGCGAGCAGGTCAGCCTCGCTGACTTCGTTCATCTCACCCTCGACCATCATGATGTTGTCGTAGGTGGCGCCTACCATGAGTTCCATGTCGGCTTTCTCTAACTGCTCGAAGGTCGGGTCGATGACAAATTTGCCGTCGATGCGGGCCACGCGCACCTCAGAGATGGGGCCGTTGAAGGGGATGTCGCTGACAGCGATTGCTGCCGATGCGGCCAGACCGGCCAGTGCGTCGGGCATGTCGACACCGTCGCTCGAATAGAGGGTGATGTTGACAAATGTGTCAGCGTGATAGTTGTCAGGGAAAAGGGGGCGGAGCACACGGTCGACCAGACGTGATGTCAGAAT
>DXYS01000068.1:7109-24903 GCA_019415705.1 Bacteroidales bacterium
GATGAGAATTTCTCTTTGTACTCTACTTGCAGGGGCATGAAGTCGACGCCTTCGCCGGCCTCTTTTGCCGAAACAACGGTTGCGAGGAGCATTGTGTCGCCCATGCGCAACTCTACCGCTCCATCGGCCTGCTTGGCAAGTTTCCCGGTCTCGAGTGTAATCGTGCGACCGTCAGCGAGCTCGATGGTTTTTTTGATTGGATTCATAAATGTTGCTTGTGTTATAATGTATCTTCGTGATAATTCGCGCAAAGATACAAAATTACCGCGACATTTCAAAACACAATTAAGCGGTCGGCCTCAGGGTGGGGCCTGCCGGGTGCAAAGTTTTGCGGCAGAAGCTATTTGGTGGTGCCGTCGAGTATCGAGCGGTAGCGGCGGTCGTCACTGATGACGCGCAGGGCCTCGCGGTAGTCGGGCGAGAGCGGGTTGACGGCGCGGAAGTAGGAGCCGTCCTCGTATAAGTCGCGTGTCAGCAGGCCTTTAAGCACGGCAAGCACATAGGGGCGGCTTCGCTGCCACTGCTCGTCGTTGTATGTGATTTTGTCGCGTTCGCCGGCTTCAATCAGCTCCTTCTCCATCTCGGGTGTAATCTCGAAACGGGCTATGAAGACGTCTTCGTCGGGATAGGCTTTGAGCAGTTCGGCTCGGTGACGGTCGACGTAGCCGAGGCAGTACTGGTTGACGACGCCTTTGGCCACGAGGTCACGGTAGTAAGGGCTGAAGAATGTGGTGTCGGCCGGCACAAAGACGTCGGGCATGATGCCTCCACCGCCGTAGACCGGACGTCGGTTACGCAGGGTCTCGAAGCGCAGCGAGTCGGGGCGCTGGATGCTGTCGGCGCTCCAGAGCTCGCCGCTGTTGTAGCGGTTGAGCATGTCGAGCATGTACTCCTCGCCGTGGCCCTTGTCGTAGTGTTTCTGTATCGAGCGGCCCGAGGGGGTGTAGTAGCGGGCCGTGGTAAGTCTAATCATCGAGCCGTCAGGGAAGGGGAAGGGGCGCTGCACGAGACCCTTGCCGAAAGTGCGTCGGCCAACAATGGGCGCGCGGTCGTTGTCCTGCAACGCACCCGATAGAATCTCGGAGGCCGAGGCCGAGTACTGGTTGACCATCACCACGACAGGCATTCGGCGCAGAGCGCCGTCTTTGTCGAGGTTGAAATACATAGGCTCGGCGTGGAGGCCCTTTGTATAGACCACGGGGTCGCCTTTAGCGAGGAACTCCGAGGCGAGCTCGACGGCAGCACCGAGATAGCCGCCGCCATTGTCCTCGAGGTCAAGGATGAGGCGGCGCATGCCTTTGCGCTGCAATTTCTCGACGGCGCGGGCGACCTCTGCGGCAGTCTCCTCGGCGAAACGGCTGACGCGGATGTAGCCGACGGAGTCGTTGGCCATATAGGCGGCGTCGACGCTGTAGATGGGTATGTCATCGCGGACAACGACGAAGTCGATGAGGTCGGGCGAGCCGCCGCGTTTGACTTTAAGATGCACTTTGGAGCCTTTGGGGCCGCGCAGTATCTTCAGAATAGCCGAGTTGGGCAGTTTGCGGCCGGCGATGATGCTGTCGTCGGCGGCTATGATGCGGTCGCCGGGACGGATGCCGACGCGCTCCGAGGGGCCTCCGGCGACTGTCTGGATGACATAGACTGTGTCTGTTGCGGCGTTAAACTGTATGCCGATGCCGCTGAATTTGCCTTCGAGCGGCGTTGTGAGTTCCTTTGTCTCCTCGGCGTCGGTGTATGACGAGTGAGGGTCGAGGGTCTTTAGCATGGCTATGATGGCCTCGTCGGCCATCTTCTTGCTGTCGACGTCCTCGACATAATAATTTTCGATGAGGGCGGCAGCCATGCGCAGTTTCTGGTCGGGGGTGAGCTGTCGCACCTGTGCTGACACTGACAGGGCGAAGACTGTGATGGCGATTAATGCCGAGCTGAAACGTTTAATCATTTATCTAAGTTTTTGCAGATTGTTGGTGATGAGTTATTTACCGGGCAGGTAGTCTGAGACGTCGCGGCCGTAGGAGCGCAGCTCCCTCACTATCGACGACGAGACGGCGGCGTGCTCGGGGAGGCTATATAATAAAACGGTTTCGAGGCCCGAAAGTTGGCGGTTGATGTCGGCCATATCGCGCTCATACTCAAAATCCTTGACCGAGCGCACTCCGCGCAGCAGCCAGCGGGCGCCGCAGCGTGCGGCCATGTCGACGGTCAGGCCCTCGTAATGAGTGACGGTCACCCGCGGCTCGCCGGCGTAAAGTGCGGCGATGGCTTCGACGCGACGGCTGACTTCGTCGGCCGATGTCTTGGCCATGTTGACGCCGACAGCTATGACGATGCGGTCAAACAGCGGCAGCGCGCGGCTGACTATCGAGGCGTGGCCAATGGTGAACGGGTCAAACGAGCCGGCGAAAAGAGCCGTGCGCGGCTCGCCGTCAGGTATGATTTCAGGAGATTTCGCTGTCATCTTCGTAAATGAGGTTATCGATGATAAAGCCCTGACGTTCCATGGTGTTTTTACCCATATAGAATTCGAGCAGGGCGTCGACGCCGTCCTCTTTGCGCAGGTTGACGCGGTCGACTCTCATGTCGGGGCCGATGAAACCGCGGAACTCCTCGGGCGAGATTTCGCCGAGGCCTTTGAATCGTGTGATTTCGGCGTTGTCGCCGAGGCGTGCGATGGCGTTGAGTCGCTCCTCGTCGTTATAGCAGTAATATGTCTCGGCTTCCTGTCCGTTTTTGCGCGAGCCGCGGCGGGCGGTCTTGCGGTTGCGCACACGGAAGAGCGGCGTCTGGAGTACGTAGACGTGGCCCTTCTTGATGAGGTCGGGGTAGAACTGCAGGAAGAAGGTAATCATCAGCAAGCGTATGTGCATGCCGTCGACATCGGCATCGGTGGCTATGATGACATTGTTGTAGCGCAGACCGTCGATGCCGTCCTCGATGTTGAGGGCCGCCTGCAGCTGGTTGAACTCGTCGTTTTCGTAGAGCACTTTCTGGGTGGCGCCGTAGGTGTTGAGCGGTTTGCCCTTGAGCGAGAAGACGGCCTGTGTCTCGACGTCGCGTATCTTGGTGATGGAGCCGGCAGCCGAGTCACCCTCGGTGATGAATATGCTCGAGGCGTTTTTCTTCTGTTCGTCGCCCTTGGTGTCGTTGAGGTGGATGCGGCAGTCTAAAAGTTTCTTATTGTGGATGCTTACTTTTTTGGCTTTCTCACGGGCAATTTTTGCCACACCGGCCATGGCCTTGCGCGAGCGCTCGCTCTCCTGTATCTTGTGGAGGATGATGTCGGCCACGTCAAGCTCGCGGTGGAGGTAGTTGTCGAGCTCTTTCTTGATGAAGTCGCCGATGAATTTGGCGACGGTCGGACCCTCGGGGCCCATGTCGCGCGAGCCGAGGCGGGTCTTGGTCTGAGACTCGAAGACAGGCTCTTCGACCTTGATGGCGACAGCCGCCACCATGCCGTTGCGTATGTCGGAGTATTCGAAGCCGCGGCCATAGTACTCCTTGATGGTGCGTGAGACGGCCTCCTTGAAGGCGCTCAGGTGTGTGCCGCCCTGTGTGGTGTGCTGGCCGTTGACAAACGAGTAGTACTCCTCGCCGTACTGGTCGGCGTGGGTTATGGCCACCTCGATGTCGTCGCCCTTAAGATGGATGATGGGATAGCGTGGCTCTTGAGTCATGTTTTCGCGCAGCAGGTCGAGCAGGCCGTTGCGCGAGCTGTAGCGGCGTCCGTTCAGGCAGATGGTGAGACCGGTGTTGAGGAACGTATAGTTTTTAATCAGAGGCACGATATGCTCCTCGTCAAAACGGTAGTCGCGGAAGATTGTAGCGTCCGGCGTAAATGAGACAGTGGTGCCGTTGGGCTCGTCGGTGTCGGCCGGGCCGATTTCCTCAAGTAGCTCGCCGCATGCAAAACGGGCGCGTTTGAGTTGTCCGTCACGCACCGATGTGATTTCAAACGATGTCGACAGGGCGTTGACGGCCTTGATGCCGACGCCGTTGAGTCCGACAGATTTTTTGAACGCTTTTGAGTCGTATTTGCCTCCTGTGTTCATTTTTGAGGCGACGTCGACGAGTTTGCCGAGGGGCACACCGCGGCCATAGTCGCGGACGGTCACAGAGGCAGCGTCGACATCGACGTTGATGATGCGGCCGAAGCCCATCATGTATTCGTCGATGGCGTTGTCAAGCACCTCTTTGAGCAGCACGTAGATGCCGTCGTCGTTGGAGCTGCCGTCGCCGAGTTTGCCGATATACATGCCGGGACGGCGGCGTATATGCTCCTTCCAGTCGAGGGTGCGTATGTCGTCTTCGGTGTATTGTGATATGCTCTCTGATGCCTCGAGGTCAAACTCGAGTTCGTTGTCCTGACTCATTTTCTCGGTGATGTGATTTAAGTTAGATGCCTGTAACTGCGCGGCTCTACAAAGTTACGAAAAATCCGCGCACGTGACAAATTAATGTGGAACGGTCGGACAATATGCGGCCAAGGACGGCCGTTTAAAGATATATGACATTCAAAATCTCTACTATCGTCATCCCTGTCTATAATCGTCAGGAACTGATTGTGCGCTGTCTCGATTCGGTGGCTGCGCAGCAGTCTGTCGGTGATTACAGATTGGTTGTGGTCGACAATAACTCGACTGATGCGTCGGCTGATGCTGTGAAGCAATGGCTTGACGCTCATCGCGATATCGATGGCTGTCTCCTGCATGAGAGCTGTCCCGGCGCTGCAGCCGCCCGTAACCGCGGACTTGAGGTTGTCGACACGGAGTATGTGATGTTTTTTGACTCCGACGATGTCATGCTGCCCGGCCATCTTGCCATGATAGCCGAGGCTATACGCTCTGACGGCGCAACGGATGTCTTCGGATGGGACGTTGACTGCAAATTGGCGTCGGGCCGCGACTACCGGGCATATTTTGGCGCGCGTCGGCCTGTTAGTGAGCAGATGCTGTATTCGTCATTTGCCACTCAGCGATTTATTGTGCGCACGTCATTGATTCGTGAGGTCGGCGGATGGGACGCGATGCTGCAGGGGTGGAATGATTTTGAGTTGGGTGTCCGTATTGTGCTTGCGCGTCCTGCGATAAAGAAGTTAGGCGATGGCGCCAAGTCCACTGTCCGCGTTTATTTCACGCCTGAGTCTATTACGGGCCGTACATTTTCGGCGTCGCCCGACAAATGGGAGACGTCATTAAATAAGATTGAACGCGATTTTGCGGCGAAGTCTCCCGACTTGCTCTTCTGGGTGGCATATCGTCGCGCGGTGCTCGCCGGAATGTATGCACGAGAGGGAAGCTCGGACAACGCCGCGCGTCTGTTGTCACAGGCCATAGCTCCGCGATTCGGACGGCTGAAGGCTCGCGCCGTTTATGAAGTGACACGCCTCTTCGGTCGTGGCGCCACGCTCCTCGGTCGTTTGCTTTTGTCGACAAGGGAATAAAAAAAGGACGCGGTAAGCGTCCTTTCTTATTTAGGTCATAAATTTTTTACAGGTACTTGCCGACGGTGGCGTCAAGTTTGGTCGGGTCTGTGATGCGCTCGCGCAGGTCGCCGTTACGGTCGATGACGTAGGTCAGTGGCAGGACGGAGACGTTATAGTTGACCATGCTTGTGCTGCCGTCAGTCGGAGAGTTCCAGATTGTAATCCACGGCATGTTGGAGGCCGAGCGGCGCCACTCGGTCTCGTCGGGATCAAATGCTACTTGGAATATCTCGAGGCCGCGCTCATGGTACTTTTTATAGAGGTCGGCCATGATTACGTTGTAGGCCGGTGATGACTCGAGTCCGTAGCTCGTGAAGCTCAGCAGCACGACATCGCCTTTGGCGGCAGTGGCGTGGAGACTGTGCTCTTTGCCGTTATTGTCATAGCCCTTGATGTCGGGACCGAGGCCCGTTTCGGGGACTTCGATAGTGGTGGTGTTGACCGCTGACGGATTTGCATTTGCCTTGGCGCGGATAAAGAGGTCGCGCAGATAGGTGGTGCGGGGATCGTCGGGTCGGTATGTGGCGAAACTCTGGGCCACGGCGCCGATGACTCTGAGGTCAGCGGGGACGGCGGGGTCGAAGAGCGGACGGCCGGCGACGCGCTTGTTGATGATATAGTAGGCCGTAATCAGTTCGTTGTCGGCGAGAATGATTTCGGTCAGATTGCGTTTGAGCAGTGAGTCGGTCTGCGCGGCTGCCTCGCCTTTGGCTGCGGCTGTGGCGGCAATCAGAGAGTCGACGGTCATGAAGCGGGCGGCCGACGATGTGCCGCTGATCTTGTATCCGCGGCCGAAGTCCCCGGCTGATGCCGTGATGTCAATGGCGGAGACTGAATCGACGGGGAAGTAAATCGAGCGTCCGTCAAGACTCAGACGGAGCACCTCGGGATAGGGTGCCGGAGTGGCCGAGCGGTAGCTGAACTTACCGTTGTCGGCGACGCTGAGCGAGTCGATGGTGTACCAGTTATTGTTATTGAATCCCTGCAGTGCTATCTTTTTGCCGGCGCCGTCAGAGAGAGTGCCTTCGACAGACCAACCGTCAGACTTGGAGCAAGCCGTGGCGAGGGCGATAGCCGCGAGGGCTATGAGGCTGAGTTTTGTGATTTTCATTAATAGTGAAAAATGTGAGTGAATTGTATTCGTTTGTTCCGTGGCTTCAGAGCTCGGCGGCAATAGCGTCGGCAATCTGCTGCATGCGCTCGGGAGCGAGTTTAAGCTTCTCGCCGAACATGTCGAGATCGCGCTCGCTGTTAAGCGGCACAAGATGTATGTGAGCGTGAGGCACCTCCATGCCGAGAACGGCGACACCGATGCGGCGGCAGGGCAGAGCTTTTTTCATCGCCGTGGCGACTTTTTTTGCGAACAACTGCAGGCCTGCGTACTCCTCGTCGCTGAGGTCGAAGATGTAGTCTGTCTCCCGGCGCGGTATCACAAGCGTGTGCCCCACGGCAATAGGATTGATGTCGAGAAAAGCATAATAATGCTCGTCTTCGGCTACTTTATATGAGGGGATTTCGCCGGCGGCAATGCGAGAGAATATAGATGCCATATCGGGTGGATTTTAGAATGAAATTTCGACGATTTCAAATTTCATCAGACCCGAGGGCACCTTGATTTCGACGATTTCGCCGAGCTTGTGGCCGAGCAGACCTTGGGCGATAGGAGTCGACGAGGCAATGCGCTTGGCCTTGAGATCAGCTTCGGAGTCGGCCACGATGGTGTACTCCATTACCATGCCGTTGGCGATGTTTTTGATTTTAACACGGTTGAGAATCTGCACCTCGTTGTTGTTGAGTTTGCTCTCGTCGATGATTCGAGCCTGAGCCACAAGGTCTTTAAGTTGCGAGATTTTCATCTCAAGCATGCCCTGAGCCTCCTTGGCGGCGTCATACTCGGCGTTTTCCGAGAGGTCGCCTTTGTCGCGGGCCTCGGCGATTGCACGTGATATTTCGGGACGCTTAACTGACTCCAAGTAAGCGATTTCTTCCATTTTCTTTTTGTAACCTTCTTTGGTCATGTAAGTGATAGCCATAAGAGAGTGTCTTTAAGGGTTAAAATAAATTTAAAGGTCAGACAGAGTAAAAAAATAAAAGAAACTCGGCCGCTGTCGGCGAGTCCCCCTGTCATCAGATGATACTATTTTGTGAGGCAAAGATAGGTACTTTTCGTCACATCGGGCACTTTTAATGCTTAATAGTTGTTAAATCGTCATATCGGATTTGTTATAGTTTCGCTATTATACAATATATTATCGATTGTCATGTCGTCACGGCGACAGGCTGTGGTATCGTCTCGACGAGCGTCACCCGAGCCGATACATTCGGTTGTCTGTTCAGAAATTTAATTTTAAATTTGCGAGTGGATGAAAAATTAAAACAAGACGCTCCGCTATGAAATATCTAATTATAATTATAGTCTGCTTGGTCTATGTGCATTTGATGAATCCTATCGAGAAGGCGGTAAACAAACGTATAAGCAAGCGATGGGTAGCATATATCGTTAATTTTATAATCGCAGTCATCATATTGATAATACTATATTGGCTCGCCGCCCTCATGGGTTTCGATGCGTTCGAGTAAGTTAAACTTTTATGACCTGCGTTTTACATTAACGCCGTTTTTTGTAATTTAGGGGTGGAAATGTTAAACAAAAATGTGATAAAATGATTATTAAGTTTGGAAGGCTGTGCATGGCGATGGTTGTGGCAGCGACGGCTCTGAGCGGGTGCTCGGGCTCTGAAAATAATGAAAAGTCTATGAGTGAGAATCAGGTTAATCCGGCTATTGAGAATATTATGACGCGTATGTCAGTGCGCTCTTATACTGACCGCACGGTTTCGGCCGATACGGTCGAGGTGCTTCTGCGAGCTGCAATGGCGGCTCCGACAGCTGTCAACAAGCAGCCGTGGCATTTCTTTGTGGTGCGCGGCGAGAAGGTGCGCAATGCTATCGCCGACTCGTTGGAGTATGGCAAACACGCTCTGCGTGAGGCTTCGGTCGCTATTGTCGTGGCCGGCGACTCTATGCGTTTCTTAGAGGGAGAGGAGGCAAGCGGTTTCTGGGTCGAGGACTGCTCGGCCGCAGCAGAGAATCTTCTGCTTGCAGCTCATTCGATGGGCTTGGGCGCCGTGTGGTGCGGTGTCTACCCGATTTCGGAGCGTGTGAACATGCTGCGCAAGTTGTTAGGCGCCGGTGACAACATTGTGCCTATGTGCATCATCCCCGTAGGATATCCGTCCGGCGAGAATACGCCGAAAGACAAATGGGATGCGGCCAAGGTCACTTATTTGGAGTGAAGTATCAAAATATGATTTCCACGCCTCCTTAGCCATGCGCGCAAGGGGGCGTGAGCGTTTTTAGGGGCGAATTTTTACCTGCTCATAAGGTACGTCGCCGAGTAGGGCGGCTGCTTCAGAGAAACTGCTGTAATATGAGCCGAAGAGGCGCTTGGTCTTTGACAGGGCGAGTAGTTCGGCGAAGCCCCACAGCATGCCGTGACGCGAGGAGCGGTCTGCTGCAACGGGCGAGGTGATGATGCGGCCGTGAAATTTATTGTGGAATAATTGTTTGACATCCTCACTGTCAGAGGCGAGGAATATCCGTGCGTCAGGGTCGGAGAGGAGTTCGTCGGCTTTGGCGACGAATAGTTCGACCGGGCTGTATTTTATGGAGTTGACATTGTCGGTGCGGCGGATATGAAAGCCGTAAGTGGTGTCATTGAATGAGTCGGTGATGCGGCTCAGTATGTCAGCGACTTCGGGCGAGGGGCGGAAGGTCTGACGATAATAAGTCGGGTCAAATAGATAAAATTCCAATCCCGAACGAATCATCACCTTGCGACTGTCGCCAATTAAGTTCACTAATTCTTCGGGCTCGTCTGCAATAAACAGTAATCCTTTTTCATCAAACAATGCTTTGTCAAACATTATTTTTTGAGTTAAGGTGCTGATATAAAAGTTTTTTTTGCGTGGAATCTCGTAAAGGAGATTATATCTCAGAAAGCCGGCGTCGGTGACAAGACGGGTGGTGGGGCTTTCGGCGAATAAATCCGAATATGCGGCTCCGATTTCCCAGTTCCTTCGCCATATGATTTCGGGCTTAAACCCTAACTTGTCAGCGAGGTAGATGCCACAGGCAATGGCGCGCATACGGTTGGCGAGTCCGCCGCTCGGGACGATATATAATGATTTATTCATCGGCTGTATTTAATTCAAATACTTTTATGAGATGCTAATCACCAAAGGTAGTCATGCCCGGAGCGTAATACTCCGGGAGCTTTAAATGCTCCTTCGGAGAGATACCACAGAGCGCGAGGCAGCGATGACTGTCTCGCGCGCCAAACGCGCCATGCTTTCAGGGGGACACGGAGCAGACTTTCCAATAGTCCATAATTGAGAGCTATGTAACATCCCTGCGCCCTGAGCGACTTTGATGATTGATTAGCAAGTGTCCCGGTCGATAGCTGAGGGTGCTCGCATATTGTGGTAGGGAAATAACGACATTCGAGGCCTCGGCGTATTGCGGCAAGCAGGAAAAGCGAGTCGTCGGCGCCCTCGAAATATGGCGCTCCCGCGCCGAAAGCGGGATGACAGCGCAGGGCACCGATTGATTCACGGCGCATGGCCATTTGAAATGATGCCACCCAGTAGCCTTTTGGCAGTTTTACATGCAGCTTGCACTCGTTGTCAGGATATTTGGGATTTGCCGGATGAATGGCTTTAAAACATGCGAGGTCGAGGTCGGGATTCTGTTCAAATGTCCTGATTACAGTAGGCATTGATTGGTCTGTGTATATGATGTCGTCGTCGGCAAAAAGGATTATGTCGGCTGTGCACCGGTCGATGGCATTGTTACGGTTGATTGCTGCACCGCGAGTATCTGTACGACAGATGATTACATCGTCGCGTTCGGCAAGTTGGCGGGGAATATCGACGTTGTCGCTTTTTTGCCATGATACAATATATCTAACGCCTTCATGTTTGGGCAAATACATTCGAGCCACGCGGCTGATGCCGTCAGCGCCGTAGGTGATAAGTGCGAGGTCGAGGGTCAGCATTTCTGTTTGAGTTCTAAACGTTGGAGCCAGAAGTCTAAGTAGTGCCGGGCTACGGTGACGCAGTCGTTGTGCTTGACTACAAATTCGCGCGAGCGTCGTCCGCGCTCGGCGATTTCCTCGGGGTGGAGGATAACGTCTTCGATGGTGTCGGTCAGCGCGTCAACGTCCAAGGGGGCGTTGATGATAGGGCGGTTTTCAGTCTCACCGATGAAGTCATAATACTCCGGCTCGCCGCCGGTGACGACATTGAGGCCGTAAGCCATGGCGAGCAGAGCGGTCGTGGCCGGGGTGTAGCTGTAAATCTGGTCGAGGACTATGTCGGCGCTACGAAGTAAGCCGATAAACTCGTCGTAAGGGCGGTTTTCGACGATGACAAGTTCGGCTTTGTCGGGATGGCGTTCGACGACACGCCGTGAGGCGATTTCGAGCAAATCGGTGCCTTTTTGCAATTTTCGTGTGCGGTCACGGCCGAGGAAGATGCGTATTTTGTCTCGTTGTCGGGCAGCGAGGTCGACAGGTTCGAGGGCTGAGGTGTCGATGGGTATACCCCCATAAGCGATTTTTTCATTGGGCAGCCCGTAGCCGAGACCGAGATAATACTCGTATAATACTGCAACAGCGCCGTCTAACTTTGAGTAAACGTATTCGTGATAGTCGCTTATCTCCTTGCCGTGCCACTGCTGCCAACTGTCAAGCTTGGCGATGTGATGTCTCGATGGTTCGCGACCGACAAACCACTCGCTGTAGCGCAGCGGTCCGGCGGGGTCGGCACACATCTCGAGATAGTAGCGGTCAGTGCTCATGGCGTTGAGAAACACAGAGCCGTTTTCTCTGACAAGGCGGTCAAACAATGGCTTCAGGCGCCTCGGCCGGAGAGTGAGGAAGTTCGGGTCATGGATTGAGACGATGTCATAGCCGCGCAGATGTTTGTGCAGCCGATACTTGGCTTTTAGATATAACTGCAGGCCGCCGAATTTGCCGGGACGGCGCGAAATGTCGATGTCGCGCTCGCAATTCTGCCACATCGACCCGTTTGACATCACTGTCACGTCGCAGCCGAGCCGGCGCAGACCGGTCGCGAGAGCCCGATGGCAGTTGCTGTAGTCGCCGAGAAGTAATATGCGCGGAGTCCCGTCCATGTTTAATTAACGGCGCGGCCGAAAGCTTTATTATATTTTTATTACTTTTGTGGCGTTATGACACAGTTTACACAATTTCTTCAGGAGTATCATCTGCTCGGGCTTTCGACAGGCCTGATGACATTCCTCGTAATCGGTCTTTTTCATCCGATTTGCATAAAGTGCGAGTATTATTTCGGCACGCGCTGCTGGTGGTGGTTTCTGCTTGCCGGTCTGGCGTTCTGCATCGCGGCGGTGGTCATCGACGATGTCTTCCTTTCGACGCTGTCGGGTGTGGTTGCCTTTTCGTCGTTCTGGACCATCAAGGAAATCTTCGAACAACGCGAGCGTGTGCGTCGCGGATGGTTTCCGATGAATCCGCGACGCCGTGACGAGTATTGACCGGTTGTAATCAGCAGTACATGGCCTCAATCTTGTCGTGATAGAGGTCGTTGATGATGGGTCGGCGGAGTTTGAGGGTGTTGGTCAGCTCACCGGCCTCGATGGTGAACTCTTTAGGCAGCAGGGTGAATTTTTTGATGCGCTCAAAGCCTGCAAATCCGTTCTGAAGTCGCTCTATACGCTCGGCAATCATCTTCTTGATTTCTGAGTTCTCGATAAGCTCGTCTACGTTGCGGAAAGCGATTTTTTTGCGGCGGGCATATTCCTTAAGAGCCTCGAAAGCCGGTATGATGATGGCTGTCACATATTTGCGCTGGTCGCCGATGACTGCCACCTGCTCTATGTATTTGTCTTCGCCGAGGCGGCTCTCGATGGCCTGCGGGGCGATATATTTG
Organism: Bacteroidales bacterium; assembly: GCA_019415705.1. Lineage (GTDB taxonomy): Bacteria > Bacteroidota > Bacteroidia > Bacteroidales > Muribaculaceae > CAG-873. The sequence goes on from DXYS01000068.1 coordinate 19,566, forward strand.
CCGTTGCTGGTCTTGAAAAGGTCTTTGAGTCGTTCGGTCAGTATCAGAGCGCCCGATTCGTCGAAACGTCCGGCATCGCCTGTACGGAACCAGCCGTCTTCGGTGAACGCTTCGGCCGTAGCCTCGGGCCGGCGGTAGTAGCATCGCATGACTGTCGGACCTTTGACCAGAATCTCGTTTTCTTTGCCGATTTTGACCTCGATGCCCTCAAGCGGAGTGCCGACGGTGCCTATTTCGTAGCCGACGGAGGGGAAACATGTTACGGTGGCCGTGGTCTCTGACAGACCGTAGCCGATGACGATGTTGATGCCGCAGGCGTGCATAAACTCGACGATGTTAGACGAGAGCGGTGCGCCGGCCGTAGGGAAAATATTGCCGTGGCCGATGCCTATGGCACGTTTCATTACGGAGAGAACACGCTTGTCGTAGAAGCGGTATTGCATCTCAAGCCATGCCGGCACCTTGCGCCCGCGACGCACGTAGTCGAGGTTGCGGCGATAGCCGATTTTAAGCGCACGCCGCACCATAAGGCGCTTGATGCCTTTCATGCCGGCAATCTTTTCCTGCACGGCGGTGTAGACTTTTTCCCAAAAACGCGGCACAGAACACATGCAGGTCGGTTTGACCTCACGTATGGCTGTCTGGATTTCCTTGGGGTTGTAATTGATGGACACATGTATGCCCGAATCGAGACAGAAGTAGGTCCATGCCTTCTCGAAAATATGGCTCAGGGGTAGGAAACTAAGTGATGTGTCGCTGTCGGAGAGGGTCTCGAGGCGGCGATGATGTATCTCGATGGCTGCATCAAAACAGCTGTGGGGCAGTACGGCGCCCTTGGGCTCGCCGGTTGTGCCGGAGGTATATATGAGGGTGGCGATGTCGTCGGGTGTGGCTTCGGCCGCACGCAGATTGACGGCATCGTGACTCTTGGCGCCGGCGGCGCGTCCGAGTTTGACGAGGTCCGAGAATCGCATTATTATCAGACGTTCGTCTTTGTCAGGCTCTATTGTCTCGTCAAAACTGACAATTACACGCAGAGTAGGGCAGTCGGCCGCTATCTCACGCGCGATGTCATATTGGCGTCGGTCGCCGGTCATGAGCATTACAGCTCCCGAATCGTTGACGATAAAGCGCACCTGCTCGGGGCTGCTTGTCGAATATATCGACACGGGGATGGCACGGTTGCGGTAGCAGGCAAAGTCGGTAATAAGTATCTGCGGACAGTTGGCCGAGAAAATGTTTATCATCTGCTGTGGCTCGAGGCCGAGAGTCTCGAGTGCGCAGGCCACATCGTCGACGTCGCGTCGCATCTCGTTCCAACTGTGATCAAGCCATTTGTCAGAGCCGGGACTGCGGAAGGCGTAGGCCGGGCGGTCGCCGTAGCGTAATGATTGACGGATGACTAAATCGGTGAGTATATTTGGCATAAAATAGCTTTCTTAGTTGAAAAACGGCACAAAGGTAAAGGCTTTGCTTTGTTTAAAAACAAATAAGTCATGTCAAAGTGAGCTTGCGTTAACAAAGATTGCCATGTTGCACGTCAAATGTAAATAATAGTTAAAGGAAAATGGCTGTTTCTTGATAATTCATTATATAATAATCTGTTAACGTCATAGATGTGTTGCGTTTGTCGAATTTACCTTAAATAAAACATATCTGTATCTTAGTCAGTTAACGGTAAAAATGACTAACTTTGCCTCATAAACAGACAATAAATTCTTTACGTCATTATTGTTAAGCGCACCTGATTTGGAAAGAAGTGTCACTCTTATAAACGTAGTCAGACAGCCTGCAGACCGTCAGGTGTATATGTCGAGTTTCTGTGAGGCATGGATATCGGCCGGCGGCCGGGCAGTGCTGCGCCCGAAGTCACTCGACAGCCGCATGGTCAAGAATGTAGTAAAGGCTGCCGCCATGACAGGGCTTCGCGCCGTCAATCCACGTCGGGCATATCTGGTCTGCTCTCGCGGCCAGCATCTGCTCAAATCGTCGTTGCCTTTTAATTTCAAAGGTGAGATTATACCGATGCTGTGGGACTGCTGGCCTTACACATGGCGACAGCTCCGCCGCGATTTGAGCCGTCTGAATGTCAGGACGTGTTTCATGACAGCCTCTGACGCGGTCAGGCATTTTCAGCCGCTTTTCCCCGACATAGAGTTCATCCATATACCTGAGGGATTGGACATGTCTGACTATCAGCCCGGTCCGGCGTTGGCCGAGCGCGGCATAGACATCTATGAGATAGGACGCAAATATCCCGCCTATCATCAGCGGCTCATCGAGGCCGGCATAGGCGGCCGCCACAGTTTCATCTATTTAGACAAAAAGCCCGACGGCCGCAGCTATATATTCGAGACGTTCGACGATTATCTCGCCGCATTGCGCGACTCTAAAATCAATATTTCGTTTCCGGCAAGTGTCACCGATGAAGTTAACCGCGAGGTCGAGACCCTGACGATGCGTTACTGGGAGGGCATGCTCTCTCGCTGTGTCATAGTCGGACACTGTCCGCGCGAGCTCAGCGACCTCGTAGGATATAATCCCGTCATTGAGGCTGACCTCAGCGACTCTGCGGGCCAACTTGAGGCTATACTCGGCGACATTGCGTCATATCAGCCGCTGGTCGACCGCAATTTGGAGACGGCGCGGCGTTTCGCTTCATGGCGTGTGCGTGTCGCCGAGATGCGCCGGCTGCTCGCCGAGCGCGGATATAATGTATAATCTTTTCACTATTTAGATATGGACAGAGCTAAGAAAGAGGTACTTATCGATTTAACCAACTACGGTAATGTCACCTGTGGATTCGGGCAGATAGCCGAGAATTATGCACATCGTTTTGCGTCTGCCGAGCATGACAAATTCGATCTCGTCTACCTTGTCCCTAAAGGATGCAAGGAATGTTTCGGTGACGGAGTGAGAACTGTCGAGAAAACCACTCTGACAAAGTTCCTGCCTATGACGCGTCCGCGTGTCGACCTGTGGCATGCTGTAAATCAGCAGTGCAAGGTGATGCCGCCCAACAGTTCTGCCAAGTTTGTCTATACGATACACGACCTTAATTTTCTGACTGAGAAATCGCCGGCCAAAGCACGTCGTTACCTGCGCCGTCTGCAGCGTCGCATCGATCGTGCCGACGCCGTGACTGCCATATCGAAATATACGGCTGACCTTGTCACGGAGCATTGTGACTTAAAAGGCAAAACCGTTAAGGTAATATATAACGGAGTGGAGCGAGTCGATATGTTGCCGGACAGCCGTCCGACATTCGCCGGCGAGCGTCCGTTCTTTTTCACCATCGGTCAGATACGTCGCAAGAAGAACTTCCATCTGCTTTTGGATGTCATGGCCGCAATGCCCGAATATGACTTATATATAAGCGGAGATACACGCAGCGCCGGCGGCGTCTATGCCGAGGAAATCAGACGGGCCATCGAAGACAAAGGACTTAGTAATGTTTTTCTTACGGGTACAATATCCGACCAAGAGCGCATCTGGCTTTATCGCCACTGCGAGGCTTTCCTCTTCCCGAGTCAGGGCGAAGGCTTCGGGCTGCCGCCCATCGAGGCCATGCAGTTCGGCAAGCCGGTGTTTGCCGCCGCGCGCACATGTCTGCCCGAAATCTGCGGTGGACATGCCTATCTGTGGCACGACCTGACGACCGACGAGATGCTCGAGAGCATCCGTCAAAATCTTCCCGCTTTCTACGCTGACCCGTCGAAAGCCGAGGCCGTGAAAGCCTACGCCCGGACATTCAGCTACGACAATCACATCAACGCCTATCTAAATCTCTACAACGAGTTATTGGGCAGTTAACCCAATAAAATGAGGGGATTGTATTTGTTTTATGAGTATTGCCGGGATTATGTCATTAGCCATCAAATCAGGGCAATATAGCATCAGTTTTTTGCAGTTTAATCTTACGGAACGCAAGTGCTGCAAGTAGCAGAAATGCTGATTCAGCAGGCACCATCAAGCGCGCCCAGTCATTCATAGCTCCGATTATCGATACAAAGGCGAGTCCTGCTGATGATGCCCATAAAAAAAGTGTATATACCGGCATCTGACGTGGCCTGCGAAATTGGCGTATTATTATAATCAACATTATAAGCATAAAGAGATAATAGATGCCGAAGTTGATATTAATCATATATACCAATACATAGAAAGGGTTCACCTCGCTTTTGTAGGCATAGAAAAAGGGGACAGACGAAGAATTCTTAATACGTTTGGCTAAAGCGATACTAATCTCTTTAGGATGGGACTTGATATTGGCACTAATGACCTCATGAAATTCGGCATATCCAATAATGTCAGTTATTGTAGGCACCTCTCTCCAACCCTTTATATAGTCACTCATGTCAGCTCCAAACTCTTTTTCTTCTTGCTGAAAGGATATGAACATATCCTTCACAGTTTCATCGTCGGTTGAAGACGGGTCTAATGCTTTCGCCTCACGTAAGAGGAAATAATTATTAATGTCAGATACTGCTGAAATTGCTCTGAATCCGTAATAATTTTTTATCAGCGAGCTATAACCGAACACGACGGCGCCGGCAATGAGGCAAAAGCATATTCCGGTTATACATATACGCGAGCTCCGTGGCGACATAATCCATATTATGACCCACCCAATGGCTAATATGCCCAAAATATACAAGAATGCGGGTCGAAGGAATACCATGAAAATAGACAAAAGACCAATCGCTGCCGCTAATTTTATCGATGGGTGACGCAAAACTCTGAGTACTAAGTACAATTGGAGAACGAATGAAAAGGCTGCGAGTGACTCGGTCATAAAGAGGCACGTGAATGTGGGCATCGGGGGCCAGATGGCATAAAAAGCTATCAGCCAAAACGTAATTTTTTCATTCAATTTTATTTCCTTGCATATTTCTCTTAAAATGGCAAGAGAAATATAGAATAGAGCGACTTGGATTAATACCGTCAGGATATTTCCTGCCGTTTCTCCCGCTATCTTTCTTAGCCCATCGAAAAAGAGCGGGTAAATTGGTGTGCGAAGATTATCTGGAATGAAATTTAATAGGTTGTCGAGGAGGCCGAGAAAAGTATATGAATCATAATAGTAAAAGAGTCCTTGACAACCTGATAAAATGAAGACCATCAATATCTCCAAGCCGGAAACAATGCATATATTGCGATAGGATAGCCGAGGTGAGATGCCGCCTTTAAATCCGTCAAGTGTCTTTAAGCGTGAGATGATATTCATATAAAGAGACTGTTTGAACTATTATTTTAGCTCCGAAGCCCTAATGTCATGATGCTTTACAGGCTTTGGAGGAAGGTGTGGAGGCGGGGGTAGACTGCGTCGGGGGTGAGG
>DXYS01000069.1:0-9738 GCA_019415705.1 Bacteroidales bacterium
CGTATGCCGTCTTCGTTTTCCTTGGGACTGATATTGCCCGCAAACTCAATCTCAACCGGACGCTGCATCTCGCTCTGGCCGTTACGCAGCATAAAATCGACGGCCTCGGCGAGCGGGAAAGTCTTGTCGCGCAACACATTGGCAAATGTCACGACGCGTCGTCCGCGGCCCGTGCCGTCGTAGTCATACAGCATCTGGTCGTAAGGGTCGTAAGTCGATACGAGATGACGGAGCACACCCTTGCCGGCAAACTGCTGCACGGGCAGCTTGATGATATTGAAACCGTCATCATCAGACATCGTCAGCTCGGAGTTGTTGCTGCCGAGAGCGTAGAGCGAAGTCTGAGTGTCACGCATCGCGAGGTCAAGTGTCGAGGTCTGGAGCACCTTGTCAGGATGCTTTGGCGAGAAGCGCAGACTCAGACCGCCGTCGACAATATATTTGCCGAGACCTATAGCCACCTCGGCCACACCCTCTGCTGTCTGCTCGTCGCCGATGGGATAATAATTGAGCGAACGGCCCACGCCCGAGAAAGACGGGAAATAATAACCTTCGTGCTCCTCACCGACGACCTCCTGTATGATTACAGCCATCTTCTCTTGGTCGATGACATTGCTTGTGGCCGACATATATGCTTTGCTGGCGCGGTAGAACACCGACGCATATACACCCTTGATTGCCTCCGTGAGCATGTGCAGACGTTCATACGGGTCCTCGACATATGGTATCATATAAGTCGAATAGATGCCGGCAAAAGGCTGATAATGTGAATCTTCCAACAGACTCGACGAGCGTATCGCAAGCGGCCGGTCGACGACCTCAAACAGAGCGAAAAAGTCTTCGATAAGTCGTTCGGGCAGACGGGCCGCAAGGAAATAGTCGAGTATCTCCCGGTCTGACGCATTGCTCAGCGCCTTGGGATACAGACCGTTCGAGGCCATGAACTCATCGAATATGTCGGTGCAGAGCACCACTGTGCGCGGTATGGAGATTGTGACACCGTCAAAGTTGTCACAGATGGGATTTTTCTTGATTATCGAGTCGACGAAAGCCAGACCGCGGCCTTTGCCGCCGAGACTGCCCTCGCCGATGCGTGCGAAGTTTGAGTAATAGTCGAAACGGTCCTTTTTGAACACGGCGACGACGCCGCGGTTTTTCATCTTGCGATACTTGACTATCAGGTCAAAAAAGAGTCGCTTGACGGCCGGAGCCTCGTCTAATGACTTGAAGCGGTGCTGCTTGATGACCTCGGCTATCGGGAAGAGGGCGCGCGAGTAAAACCAGCGTGAGATATCGTTGGTCGATGCATGATGGAACAGGGCGTCGTCAGGGATGTCAAAGATATTTTTCTGCATGTCCTTGAGATTGGCGAGGCGCATGATTTCGCGTCCCGTGGCAGGGTCTCTGACAATGAAATCACCGAAGCCGAAGTTGGCCATGATGGCCTCACCCAAATCGACAGGCAGTTTTTTGGAATTTTTATCGAGGAAGACGCCGTTGAACTCGCCGACGCGCGCGGCATTCTCGACATCGCTCGACTCGATGATGATGGGCAGATAGGGCGAGCGCTCGCGCAGATAATGAGCCAGACGCATGCCGGCCTGAGAATCCTTGACGCCTTCGCGCTTGAACGACACATCGGAGATGACGCCGAGTATCTTGTCGTGATAGCGCTCGAAAAGTGTGACGGCCTCCTCGTAGTCGCGCGCAAGCATTACCTTGGGGCGGCCGCGCATGCGCAGACGCTGCTCATGCTCGTTTAGCGCCTCCGTAGAGAAGACCATCGACTGTTTGAGCAAAAATTTATATACAGTCGGGAGTATCGAAGAATAAAAACGCACGGAGTCCTCGACCAACAGAAGCATCTGCACTCCTACCTCGTCTATGTCGTCGGCGTTCATCTTGTCCTCGATGAGTTTGATGATGGCGAGCAGCAGGTCGAGATTGCCAAGCCAGCTGAACACGTAGTCGACATGCGTGAAATCCTCGTTTTCGAGACGACGTGACACCTCTTTTGAGAATGGGGTCAGCACGACTACCGGAATCGACGGGTTTACCTCCTTAATGACGGCGGCGCCGGCAAAAGTCTCGGAAATATCCATGCTCGGCATGCTTATCACGAGGTCAAAGGGAGCCGAGCGAAGCGCCTTGACCGCATCGGCGGTCGACGACACTCGTGTCACACGCGGAGGCGAGCTCAGATTCAGGGAAACATACTCAAAATAAAGCTGCTCCTCGACGCGGCCGTCTTCCTCCATCATAAATGCGTCATATGGCGATGCGATAAGCAGCACATTGAAAATGCGCCGCTGCATAAGTTTCTGAAAGGCCGTGTCTTTGAGATATAATTGGCTGAGGGCTTCCTCGTTCATTTCCTTAGAGCTCTGAAATAGCGTTAATGACAAAGCAAAGTTAATCATTAATAACGAGAATCAAGCCGATTATCAAAAAAACTTAAGTATATATTGCCGAAATAATCGCAGAGTTTTTGTAACTTTGCAGCCATGTATGACGGCGAGTCCCGCAAAAGACGATTTTGAGGGCTGCCGCGACCAACGAAACACCAATTAAGCTTACAATAAAACTTTTTTATGGCAACAACAGCTGATTTTAAAAACGGCATGTGCCTCGATATCGACGGCAACTACTTTTTCATCGTTGAATTTCTCCATGTAAAACCCGGCAAAGGCCCGGCTTTCGTCCGTACAAAACTTAAAAATGTCAAGACCGGCCGCATCCTCGACAAAACTTGGAACTCGGGCGTAAAAGTCGAAGAGGTCCGCATAGAGCGTCGCCCCTATCAGTATCTCTACAAAGACGACATGGGCTACAACTTCATGCATACCGAAACTTTCGAACAGGTGGCAATCCCCGGCGAGAGCATCGAGGGCGTACAGTTCCTCAAAGAAGGTGACATCTGCGAGGCTATGGTTCACGCCGCATCAGACACCATCCTGACCTGCGAGATGCCTACCAGCGTCGTGCTCGAAATCACCTACACCGAGCCCGGCATCAAAGGCGACACCGCCACCAACACACTCAAGCCCGCCACTGTCGAGACAGGCGCCGAGGTGCGTGTGCCACTCTTCTGCAACATCGGCGACAAGGTGCGCATCGACACCCGCGACGGCAGCTACGTAGAGCGCATCAAAGCCTGATATCCCGCGTCATAACAATACATTCTCATACTCATAGGAGCGCTGCCGCCATGACGGCCCGCGCTCCTATGGTCTTTTGTATCTTTAACTCATGACAGTTTCCTCCTCGGATAAAAACGACATCGAGTATCACCCTTGGCCTCCGTTTATCCCTGACGGCGCACGCATCCTCATAGCAGGCACATTTCCGCCCGGCGAGCACCGCCGCGCCATGGAGTTCTATTACCCCAACCGCAGCAACGACTTCTGGAAAGCCATGGGCCTGATTTTTGAATATGACGTCAATGCCTATTACGACCCGCAGTCACGCAGCTACGACTTGGATAAAATCAAGTGCATGCTCACAGAGCGCCGCATAGCGCTCAGCGACACCGGCCGCGCCGTCAGACGTCTGCGAGGCAACGCCTCAGACAAATATCTCGAAATCATCGAGCCATTTCCGCTCGATGAGATTCTCTCGGCGATGCCGTGTTGCCGCGATGTCGCCACGACAGGTCAGAAAGCCGCCGAAGTCCTCGCGTCGCTCACTTCTACAGCAGTGCCTCCCATGGGAGCATCCGTGACATCGGCCGACGGACTGAGACTCTGGCGCATGCCCTCGACGAGCCGTGCCTATCCGCTCGCAGTCGACAAAAAAGCCGCCTATTACGCCGCGATGTTTAAGGCTATTGGTATTTTATAGGCTTTTTTATCCTCTGTGATAAGCAATAAGGGCGTTTTACTTGTTTTAAATATACAAACCGCGCCAAATGTTTGCCGGCAAACTTTCAAAACTATTCATACGATGAGAGCAATGAGAGACCTACGAACATCAATACTGAAAATAAAGACTGTCAAAGCCGCTGCGACGCAGGGCTCGCTGCTTGTCGCCGAGCCGTTTCTGACCGAGTCATATTTCAATCACTCGGTGATAATGCTCGTTGACTACAACGACGGCGAAGAGGCTCTCGGATTAGTAATGAACAACGCTACCGGGCATACCCTCGACGAGTATCTTGACGGAGTGGGTCCCCAGACCGACGTTCCGGTCTATTGCGGCGGTCCTATAGGCGAAGACCGCATGGTCTTCATGCACACTTTAGGAGAGACGGTCTTCCCTGGCGCTCGTCTTTTTGCACCCGGACTGTATCTCGGCGGCGACTTCGAGGCTGCGATTGATTATGTCAATCAGGGCTATCCCACCGAAGGGTTTATAAGATTTTTCATCGGCTACAGCGGCTGGAGCGCAGGTCAGCTTAACGACGAGATTAATGAAGGCGTCTGGGCTGTCACCGATGCTCCGGCTGAGCGTGACGGACTGCTGCGATTGTCAGCAGACGCCTACTGGCATCGCACCGTCCGTCGCATGGGCGACGCATATCGGCCGTGGCGCTTCTTCCCCCGCGACCCGAAAGCAAACTGACATTTTAATAAATTTCTCCACGAGGGCGTTGCAAATCGATGCAGCGCCCCGTTTTTTCATATTTCTTAATGATATTGCAATATCATGATTTTTGCGTAACTTTAAGCGCCTAAAAAACTTTTTTTGAAAACATTCATCACATTCATTTTTGCAATTACACTCTGATGCCACGTAAGACAAGATTGATTATGCTGTTTATCGCCGCAATATGCACCGGCGTCAGCATCAAAGCCGAAAAAACAGTTTTCAACCACGTCTTCTCTCCGGCCGAGGGCTTTGTCACCCCGCAGGAAAAACCTCTGCGCGACGAAATATGCCTCAACGGCAGCTGGGAGTTGCAGCGCGTCGACGTCCCGGCCGATTGGCGCCCGGGGACCGGCGTAGCGCCCGAGCTCACCGCCCCCGCAGCCGACAAATGGGAGAAGGTCAAAATCAAAATACCATCCCCGATTAATGTCAACGACTGGGGGCGCGGAGCCGAGACCGGCGCCGGGACACAGCATCCCTACACGCCGAGTTCGGTATATTTCCCTTCCTATCCAAAAGACTGGAAAGATATACGCATGGCATGGCTGCGCCGCTCGTTTGAGACACCGTCCGGTCTCGACGGACACCGTCTCATCCTTCATTTCGAAGCCATAGCCGGAGAGTCGGTCATCATGGTCAACGGACATAAAGTCCACAACGACTTCGAGTCACATCTGCCGATAGAGGTCGACATCACCGACTACGTCGCACCGCAGGGCGGCAAAAACGAACTGATGGTCGGCGTCAGACAGCCGCGTCTGTTTGACAAAAGCCATCCGACGCTCACCAAGATGGGCGCCACCTACCCCACAGGCTCAAATACCGACGGCCTTTTAGGAATATGGCAGGACGTCAGCCTGATGATTATCTCCGAGATATCCGTATCTGATGTATATGTCGTGCCTGATGTCGAGTCTGACCTGCTGACCTTCGAGGTGACACTGACCAATAATTCACCTCGCAAGCGCAGCGTTAAAGTCGGCGGCGACATACGGCCGTGGATTAATCTTGCAGGCGACGATGTCATATCGGCGCCCGAAATTGCATGGACTATCGGCGAGCCGGTCATAAACATTAAAGATGTCAAAACAAAAATCCCGGCCGGCGAATCTGTCCGGGTCAGCCTCGTCTGCCGTCCCGGCGAAAGCCTGAAACTATGGAGCCCCGACGAGCCGAATCTCTATACACTCGAACTCGATCTGAAAGACGGCCGTAAAACAGTTGACCGCAAGTCGACACGCTTCGGCTGGCGACAGTTTACAATCGTCGGCGACGAGTTCCGTCTCAACGGCAAGAAGATACAGTGCTTCGGCGACATCCAGCATCCGTTCAGCGCCTATGTCTGCTCGCGCCGTTTCGCATGGGCGTGGCTCAAGATGATTAAGGACTTCGGCGGCAATGCCGTCCGTCCTCACGCACAGCCGTGGCCACGGGCATACTATGACCTCGCCGACGAGATGGGCCTGATGGTGCTCGACGAGACCGCACTCTTCGGATCCTCGATACGCCTCAATCTCGAGGAACCGGTCACATGGGCGCGCTCGCGCCGCCACCTCGCGAGACTGATACACCGCGACCGCAATCATCCGTCGGTCATAGGCTGGAGCGCCGGCAACGAGATGTTTGCCATCGCACTGCTCAACAAGCCCGACGCGGCCACCGACGCCCGATGGAATGACAGCCTCGTAGCCCTCGCCCGGAGCGCCGCCGAGCATGATCGCACACGTCAGTTCATCACCTTAGACGGCGACCGCGACATGGACGGCCGCCTGCCCGTATGGAGCAAGCATTTCGGCCACGGTCTGCGTGTCGAAGACCTGCCTCGCGGACTCGGCAAACCGCTGATAGTCGGCGAGTCGGGAGCTACTTATTACGGACGCCCGTCGCAACTGACACAGTTTGCCGGAGACGACGCCTACCGCACCTACCGCGGGCGGAACCGCGCTCTCGCAGCCGACCTTTATCAGAATGTCACCCAAATGGCCCTGCCACATCTCGCCTACTTCTCACCGTCTGAAATAAGCTGGTTTGGCATCGAACATCTCAACCTCGGTTATCACGACTTCAGCCGTCTGCCCGACAGCAACGACGGCATCTGGGCCGGCAAGCCATATGAGGAGGGGCGTTTCGGCTATCAGTATGAGCGCATCCCGCCCTACGTGACGACATTCAACCCCGGTCTGGATCCTGCGCTGCCGCTCTATCGCCCCCTGCCGCTTTTCCATGCGCTCAAAGCAGCCCTGTCTGGCGGAGTGTGGGAACAGCCGGCTGACCGCGATGCCCGGGAGCCGAAAACCATGCCGGCCGCACTTTATGACAAGGTCTGCGCCGTCGGCGAGCTGTCAGACTCGCTCAGCGCCTTCCTGCGCCGCGCAGGTGTCAGCATCACCGACAAGCCCGACCGCACGACAATGTTTGTCATCGATATGTCAACAGCCGACGACGACGCTCTCCGTGCGCTTGACCGACATATAGGCAAATCAAAAAACAAAGTGGCCGCAATAGCCTTCGGACGCGACAAAGCGTCGGTAAGCCCGGCCTTCACCTCATGGACCGGCGACAGCCTGAAGTTTAACGACCGCAGCGCCACTGCCATGGAGCCTGCCGCCGGCTCGGCGCTCGGCAATTATCTCCGCTTAGGTGAGCTTTATTTCGCCGAGAATGACGGAGACCGCAATATCGTCAAGACCTGCATGGAGGGTCCGCTCGCCGTCAGAGGACGCGACGCGCTGACCGCCTCGAGCATTGACTGGTCGCTGTTCAACAACACCGCCGAGCACCACAAATGTGCGCAAGTCGTCTTATACGAATCGCTCCACAAGCCGTCAGGCCTTTGCTGGATGCAGACGACGCTCGGCGACAAAACCGCCCTTACGTTGTCGACCGTAGACTACACCATATCTACCGATGCAGCCGCCGCGATGTGGCGCAAACTTTTCGGCTCAATCGGCCTCGCCACCGGCCGCTCCTCGGCCCAAGGCGACGGTCAGGCCAAACGCGCCCACGACCTGCTGTTAGACGGACCCGTTGATTGACAAGCGATTATCCGCTACATCATGCCTCGCCCGGCACTTTATACCGGGGGAGGCATATTTTTTTGACATACTCAGTAAACTTACAAGCCGTAATTGCCGAAAAATTACTAACTTTGCAAGTTGTAAAAATATCCAATAGTGTATGCAGAAAATACGTAACATCGCTATCATTGCCCACGTCGACCACGGCAAAACCACGGTAGTCGATAAAATGCTTCTCGCCGGTCACCTTTTCAGAGACAACCAAAACACCGGCGAACTAATCCTTGACAACAACGACCTCGAGCGCGAAAGAGGCATCACAATCCTCTCAAAAAACGTCTCGATAAACTATAAAGACTACAAGATAAACATCATAGACACTCCGGGACACGCCGACTTCGGCGGCGAGGTCGAACGAGTGCTCAACATGGCCGACGGCTGTCTGCTGCTTGTCGACGCTTTCGAGGGTCCGATGCCACAGACACGTTTCGTACTGCAGAAAGCAATCCAGATTGGTCTCAAGCCAATCGTCGTCATCAACAAAGTCGACAAACCCAACTGCCGTCCCGACGAAGTGCAGGAAATGGTGTTTGACCTTATGTTCAACTTGGACGCTACCGAGGAACAGCTCGACTTCACCACCATCTTCGGCTCGGCAAAAGAAGGCTGGATGAGCACCGACTGGCGCAAACCCACCGACAACATCCTGCCGCTGCTTGACGCAATCATCGAGCACATCCCCGGACCCGAGACCATCGAGGGCGACGCCCAGATGCTCATCACATCGCTCGACTTCTCAAACTATGTCGGCCGTATCGCCATAGGCCGCGTACACCGCGGCACACTGCGCGAGGGCATGGAGATTGCTCTCTGCCGCCGCGACGGCTCTGTATCACGCCAGCGCATCAAGGAGCTCCACACATTCGAGGGCATGGGCCGCAAACGCGTCGAGAGCGTCAGCTCAGGCGACATCTGCGCACTTGTCGGCATCGAGGGCTTTGAAATCGGAGACACAGTCGCCGACATAAACAATCCCGAGCCGCTCCCTCGCATATCAATCGACGAGCCGACGATGTCAATGACATTCACCATCAACGACTCACCCTTCTTCGGACGCGACGGCAAATATGTCACATCGCGCCATATCGGCGACCGCCTCACACGCGAGCTCGACCGAAACCTTGCCCTACGCGTCCGCAAGGCCGACCACGAGGACGTCTGGACTGTCTACGGCCGCGGCGTGCTGCACCTGTCAGTGCTCATCGAGACAATGCGCCGCGAGGGCTACGAGCTGCAGGTCGGCCAGCCTCAGGTAATCATCAAAGAGATTGACGGCCGCAAGTGCGAGCCTGTCGAGCTGCTGACCATCAACGTCACCGAGGAATACTCGTCAAAAATCATCGACATGGTCACACGGCGCAAGGGCGATATGATTTCGATGACAGCCCAGAACGACCGCGTGCACATGGAGTTCCAGATACCGTCGCGAGGCATAATCGGCCTGCGCAACAACGTGCTGACCGCCTCTGCCGGCGAGGCCATCATGGCCCATCGCTTCCTCGAGTATCAGCCGTGGAAAGGCGATATAGAGCGACGTACCAACGGCTCGCTAATCGCCATGGAGTCAGGCACGGCCTACGCCTACGCCATCGACAAACTTCAGGACCGCGGACGATTCTTCATCTTCCCGCAGGATGAGGTCTATGCCGGACAGGTCGTCGGCGAAAACGCCAAGGAAAACGATATCGTGGTCAACGTCACCAAATCAAAGAAACTCACCAACATGCGCGCCTCAGGCGCCGACGACAAGGCCCGCATCGTGCCGCCCGTCGTCTTCTCTCTGGAGGAGGCTCTCGAGTATATCAAGGAGGACGAGTATGTCGAGGTTACGCCTCACCACCTGCGTCTGCGCAAAATCATCCTCGACGAACTCGAGCGCAAGCGCGCCGGCCGAGGCTGACCGTCGACCCTACCTTCAATCCTGACCAATCATGATGACTCCCTTCTCGCTCAATATCAAAGGTCGCCTGATGACCTATGACCGCCCGGCCGTAATGGCGGTCGTCAATCTCACGCCGGACTCGTTTTATGCGGAGAGCCGCACTTTGGGCGACGACAGCCGACTGGCCGACAC
>DXYS01000069.1:9748-10821 GCA_019415705.1 Bacteroidales bacterium
GGCCGACACCGTGCGACGTGCGGTCGACGAGGGAGCCGACATGATAGATTGCGGCGCCTACTCCTCGCGCCCCGGCGCCGACGATGTCAGCGCCGACGAGGAGACACGCCGCCTGAGCCACGGACTCGAGGTCATACGCCGTGTCGCCCCTGACGCCATTGTGTCGGTCGACACATTCCGAGCATCGGTCGCACGGCGCGCCGTCTGCGACTTCGGAGCCGACATCATCAACGACATCTCCGGCGGCACACTTGACGAAGCGATGTTTGACACCGTCGCCGAGCTCGGTGTGCCATACGTGCTGATGCACATGCGCGGCACCCCCGCCACCATGCAGTCACTAACCGACTACGACGGTAATGTAACCGCCGCTGTCATCGCCGACCTCGCCGCAAAAGCCGACCGTCTCTCTCAAGCCGGCGTCTGCGACATCATCATCGACCCGGGCTTCGGATTCAGCAAGACGCTCGAGCAAAACTACCGTCTGCTCGCCGACCTCGAAGCTTTCAAACTCCTCGGTCGCCCGCTGCTTGTCGGCGTGTCACGCAAATCGATGGCAACACGTCTTTTGGGCATCAGTGCCAACGAGGCCCTCAACGCCACCACGGCCATCAACACCCTCGCCGTCGAGCGCGGCGCCTCCATACTCCGCGTCCATGACGTCAAAGCGTGCCGCGAAGCCGTCTCAATAATTTATGACGGACTTTTGCCGCAAACCGGCCAATCTTAAATCATAAACCACTCTCCCCAACCGGTCTACCATGTTAAACATCGGCATCAAAGACATCATCGACATAGTCATCGTCGCCCTGCTGCTCTTCTACATCTACCGTCTGATGAAAGAGTCGGGCACGATAAACATCTTCTACGGCGTGATGGCCTTTATCGTCGTTTGGCTGCTCGCATCGGAGATTTTCGAGATGAGACTGATAGGCACGATACTCGACAAATTCATGAGCATCGGCCTGCTGATACTCGTCATACTCTTCTTAGACCAGATAAAACGTTTCCTCGTCGAGCTCGGCTCACACCGTCGCTGGCGCTTCTTGCGAAAGATTTTCCATCACCACAGC
>DXYS01000007.1 GCA_019415705.1 Bacteroidales bacterium
TCATATTAATGTATTGCTTGAGGTTTAAAGACAATACAAAAGTACGACCGTGCGCGCCCCGAAACGCTCACATTCCGTCAGCCATGCAAATTAACACTGACTGTTAACAAATATGTAGGGGTTATGGAGGGTCGATTTTTAATCGACCGTTGATTTTCAATGGCTTATCATCGGGCGATTGCAAATCGCCCCTCCCATGTTTGCAAATCGCCCTCCATATATCGTGGCCTCACATGGGTGCCGTCGGGAAATTTTTGCAATAAAATTTGGTGGTTAGATTTTTTTTTTAATTTGTGGCGAGTATTTTCCACAAATTTTAATCTGATATGAAGACTTTCATTACAAAAACTATGCGGGTTGCTCTGATAATATGTTTTTCATTGTTATCAATAGATGCATTTGCGCAGTGTGAAGAGGCGATAAAGAATTTCTACGTCACCTATATGCAGAATGTCGAAAAGTGTGACGACAAGGCAAACGAACAGTTAAAACAGGCACACATGTCGCCCGAACTCATCGCAACGCTTGCCGAATATACCGAGCAATATGATGCCGACGCGATAATCCACGCTCAGGATGTGAACAAGTATGCCATCGAGTCACTGAATATTGTGCCGATGCCCGATAACTGTTACTTGGTCAAATATAAATGGAGTCCTGACGCTCGGGAAACCCTTTTTCCGATAGAGGCCGTTTGCGAGGACGGGAAATTGAAGATTTTGAATATTTTCCCCGTCGGGACAGATAACAACGGCCAAAGCTACATAAAGAAAAAGCCCGCCCCCAAAGGTAAATAATATAGCGCCGGCATCTCGTTAGCTTGTTATGACATATCTCTGTACTTCAATGGGTTGAGCGCTGTGAGCACCGTTCGAAATGTAGGGACATGCCGCCATGATTCGCGAATTATACATGCCGGCGCAGGCTTCGCCCGCTCTGGCATGTCGCTACGTTTCAATGGGTTAGTACCTCGGACGATTACAAATCGTCCCTCCATGATTGCGCCCTATATCTACCGCTGCGATTCAGAATAGTCTGTCGGGGTAGACTCCATTGGCGTGGAGCTCGGCGAGGCGCTCGACGACGCCGGGGCGGTCGGCCTGATAGGTCACGCCAAACCAGCGCGAGGTCGTGTCAAGTACTTTGACTGTTGCCTCGCCCGATTTGATGAGCGCGTCGACAGCCGGCGGAATGGCCATTTCGGCCTTGGGGTGGTCGATATTGGCGTCAAGAAAGCGCTCAAACTCGCGGCGCGCCGGCCCGAAGTAGGCCGGCGTCAGCCCCCACAGATTCATCGACACGGGCGTCATCGGGTCAAGGCTGACCTCGGCGCCGTGCTCGTCGGTGAAGACGATGTCGCCTCGGGCGTCATAGCGTATGGCGGTGCGTTCGGTGACGGTCTGCAGATAGCCGTCGGTGTCGGTGGCGCAGACGCCGCGCGAGACCGAGCCGTTGGGACTCATCGTGTTGCCGACGCGAAATCCGACCATGCAGAATTCGTCGTCGCGACGGCCGGGGCGCATCAGTTCGCGGGCTACGGCCTCAAAAGCGTCGCGCCCGTAAAAATCGTCTGAATTTATGACGACAAACGGCCGGTCAATGGCTCCTTCGGCCATCAGCAGGGCGTGGTTTGTGCCCCAAGGCTTGGTGCGCCCCTCGGGGCAGACATACCCCTCGGGCAGCTTGTCTACAGCCTGAAAAACGACGTCGACGGGGATGTGTCCCTCGTATTTCGAAAGTATTTTGGAGCGGAAATCGTCCTCGATGTCGTGGCGGATGACGAAGACCACTTTGCCGAATCCGGCCTGCAGCGCGTCATAAATCGAGTAGTCCATGATGGTCTCGCCGTGAGGGCCGAGGCCGTCAAGCTGCTTGATGCCGCCATAGCGGCTGCCCATGCCTGCCGCAAGGACAAACAGTATCGGCTTCATCACTCGGCGAAGAATCTGAATGTTATATGACGCTCATATTTCTCGCCCGGCTCTAAGCGGGTCGAGGGGAATTCGGGGCGGTTGGGCGCGTCGGGCATGTCCTGACACTCGATGGCCACGCCGCCGTAGTCGTCATAGTCCTTGCCGCCTTTGGCACGCGGCGAGCCTTTGAGCCAGTTGCCGGTATAGACCTGAGCTGCAGGCTGGTCGGTCGAAATCTCGAGTGCACGGCCGCTCTGCGGGTCAACGAGTTTGGCCACTGCGCGCATCACACCGGGACGGTAGCCGTCGACAACCCAGCAGTTGTCATAGCCCTTGCCGTAGTTGAGCGCGGTGAAGTCGGCCTTGAGGTCGCGGCCGATGGGGTGGGGCGCGGTGAAGTCCATCGGCGTGCCGGCCACGGGGGCAATCTCGCCCGTTGGGATGAGGGTCTCGTCGGTGGGCAGGTAGTGAGAGCATGCGAGCTCGAGGATGTGGTCTCCGACGAAGCCCGAGTCGTGGCCGCCGAGGTTGAAATATGCGTGGTTGGTCAGATTGACAACGGTCGGGGCGTCTGTCTCGGCCTCCAGTTTGACCTCCAAACGGTTGTCGTCGGTCCAGCGGTAGGTGACGGCGGCGGTCAGTGTGCCGGGATAGCCTTCCTCGCCGTCTGCGCTGACGCGGGTGAAACGGACGGTGTCTGCGGCGGTTTGTTCCGCGTTCCACAGGCGGTTCATGAAGCCCGTCGGACCGCCGTGCAGCGTGTTCGGGCCGTTGTTGATTGACAGTTTGTACTCCTTGCCGTCGAGCGTGAAAAGTCCGCGGGCTATGCGGTTGGCGTAGCGTCCGGGCACCTTGCCCATGCAGGGGCCGTCGCCCATGTAGTCGGCCGGATTCTCATAACCGAGGGCCACATCGGCTTGCCGTCCGTCGCGGTCGGCCACGATGACGCTGATTATGCCGGCGCCAAGATTTGACAGTGTGACTTTTTCGCCGCGCGAGTTGGTGAGTGTGTATAGCTTGATATCGCCGCATGGCGATTTGACTGTTTTTGTTTCGATTGACATTTTATGCTGAATGATTGATGGTTAGCATTTGTGCGCGCCGTCAGAGATGATGACGTCGTAGATTTTGGGTTTGTGACCGTAGCGTGCCTCGAATTTGCTCACGGCGGCGTCGATAAACTTGTCGTAAAGGTCGTTCTTGACTAAATTGATGGTGCAGCCGCCGAAGCCGCCGCCCATGATGCGCGAGCCGGTGACGCCCTCCTCGCGGGCCACATCGTTGAGAAAGTCGAGTTCCTCGCAGCTGACCTCATACTCTTTCGAGAGGCCCTCGTGGGTCTCGTACATGCAGCGGCCTACGGTCTCATAGTCGCCGCGACCGAGCGCCTCGCAGACATCTAAAACGCGCTGTTTTTCGCCGATAACAAAGTGTGCGCGGCTGTAATCCTCGTCGCTGATGTCGCCGCGCACGCGCTCGAGGTCGTCGTAACCGGCGTCGCGCAGGCAGTCGAGGCCGAGACGCGCGGCAACGCGTTCACACGACTCGCGACGGCGGTTGTAAGGCGAGCCAACTAGCTCGTGTTTCACCACAGAGTCGACGAGCACGAGGCGGTAGCCTTCGGGCTCGAAGGGGAAGTATTCGTGTTCCATCGAGCGGCAGTCCAAGCGTATCAGCTTGTTCTTACGACCGAAAATCGAGGCGAACTGGTCCATGATGCCGCAGTTGACGCCGCAGTAGTTGTGTTCGGTCGACTGTCCGATACGCGCCAGCTCAAACGGGTCGATGCGGCCGTCGTTGAACAAATCGTTGAGCGCAAACGCAAACACGCTCTCCAAAGCGGCCGACGACGACAGTCCGGCGCCAAGGGGCACATTGCCCGCAAACACGGCGTCAAAGCCTCCGACACGGCCTCCGCGCTTGATGATTTCGCGGCAGACGCCGAAGACATAGCGTGCCCACATCTGCTCGGGCTTGTCAGACTCCTCGAGCCCGAACTCGGCGCTATCATCCATGTCGACAGACCGCAGTCTGACGCGGTCGGTGCCGTTGGGCCTGATTTCGGCCATTATACATTTATCGATTGCTCCGGGGAAGACAAAGCCGCCGTTGTAGTCGGTGTGCTCGCCGATGAGGTTGATGCGGCCGGCTGAGGCGTACATGGTGCCCGCCGGGTCGCCGAATGTCTTCTTAAACTGTTCTCTGATTTCAGTCTCTATTTTCATGGTCGTGCTTATGTTATGTGATAGAAGAAAGATTTTATGCAAACATACAAAATTCTCGATAAAATTCGCTAAGTTTGCATTAACTAAAATATAAAATAATGAAAGAGAATATTCCCGCACGTCTTGACGCCCTGCGCGCCGAGATGAAGAAATCGGGCATCGACGCCGCCATCATCCCGCAGGCCGATGCACACATGAGTGAATATCTTGCCTCATACTGGCAGGCTCGCCGCTGGCTTAGCGGTTTCACCGGCTCGGCCGGAGACCTTGTTGTCACAGCCGACAAGGCTCTTCTTTGGACTGATTCGCGCTACTTCCTGCAGGCTGCCGCACAGCTCGAAGGCACCGGTATCGAACTGATGAAAGACGGCCTCGAGACCACACCGACCATCGCCGGCTGGCTCTGCGCAAATCTCTCAAAAGGCACGAACGTCGGTGTCGACGGTCTCCTTTTCTCTGTTACTCAAGCCGAAAGCCTCCGCGCCACACTCGGCTTGCACTCTATAGCCATGAAGACAGATTTCCGTCCGCTTGACGCCATCTGGACTGACCGTCCCGCCCTGCCCGACTGCAAAATCTTCGTCCACGACATAAAATTCGCCGGCCGCTCAGCCGCCGACAAGATTGCCGACGTGCTCGCCGAGACCGCTGACCAACAGGCTGACGCTATCTTCATCTCGGCCCTCGACGAGATAGCTTGGACGCTCAACATCCGCAGCCGCGACGTCACCTATAACCCCGTCGTCACCTCATTCTTATATATATCGCCCGCCGGCTCAACCCTCTATGTCGACCCGTCGAAACTCACCGACGAGGTTGTCAGCTATCTCAAGGGTCAGGGCGTGGCCGTCGCTCCTTACGCCGGCGCTCTGTCGGCCCTCGCGGCTCTGCCCGAAGATGTCAGAGTGCTCATCGAGCCGGGTCGCACGGCTGAGGCCATACGTGTTGCCCTCGGCGGACGCGCCGTGCTCGGCGTATCGCCCGTCGCCATCATGAAGTCGTGCAAGAACGCCGTGCAGATAGCCGGCATCAAAGACGCCATGCTCCGCGACGGTGTCGCCCTCGTGCACTCATTTATGGAAATCGAGCGCCGTGTCGCATCCGGCGACAAGCTCATGGAGACCGAGGTGGCCGAAATTTTGCGCAAATACCGCAGCCGCGGCGAGCACTACTTCGACGAGAGCTTCGGCACCATTGCCGGCTACGGCCCCCACGGAGCCATTGTCCACTACGAGGCCGACGCCGAGTCTGACGCTCAGATTCACGCCTCAAACCTGCTGCTCGTCGACTCGGGCGCACAATATCTCGATGGCACCACCGACATCACCCGTACGGTCTGCCTCGGCACACCGACCGACGACGAGCGCCGCGACTTCACCCTCGTCATGAAAGGCCACATCGCTATGGCACAGATGATTTTCCCTTCAGGCACATGCGGCGCGCAGATTGACGTCATCGCCCGCCAGTATCTCTGGAAAGAAGGCCTGAGCTATCTCCACGGCACAGGCCACGGTGTGGGCCACTTCCTCAATGTCCATGAAGGTCCGCAGCGTGTCGCGCTCAACATTTCGACCGTACCTTTCCGCCCCGGCATGCTCACCTCCAACGAGCCCGGTCTCTACCGCGAAGGCATCCACGGCATCCGCTGCGAAAACCTCGTGCTCTGTGTCCCGGCCATGGAAACCGAGTTCGGACGTTTCCTCAAATTCGAGACTGTCACGCTCTTCCCGTTTGACCGCAAGCTCTTCGACCTCAGCCTCATGACTGAAAACGAAATCGCATGGCTCAACGCTTACCACGAGCGCGTATATAAGACACTTGTCCCCGCTCTCGACGCCGAGGCTCAGGCTTGGCTCAAAGAGCGCACAGCACCCCTGAAATAACAAACCGTTTCAAAACATGGCTTATATAATACCCGTCAGAGGCTTTGACCCTGTCATCGGACGCGACTGCTTCCTCGCTGTCAATGCCACAGTCATAGGCGACGTCGTCATGGGCGACGAATGTAGCATCTGGTTCAACACCGTCCTTCGCGGCGATGTCAATTCAATCCGCATCGGCAACCGTGTCAACATACAGGACGGCTCGGTACTGCACACACTCTATCAGAAGTCTACTATTGAAATCGGCGACGACGTCTCCATCGGCCACAACGTCACCATCCACGGCGCCAAAATTCATGATCTCGCCCTCATAGGCATGGGCGCCGTCGTCATGGACGACGCCGAGGTAGGGGAGGGCGCCATCGTGGCTGCCGGGTCCGTCGTGCTTTCACGTACCAAAATCGGCCCTAACGAACTGTGGGCCGGTGCTCCCGCCAAGTTCGTCAAGATGGTCGACCCGGCTCAGAGTGCCGAAATCAACCGCAAGATTGCCCGTAATTACCTCATGTATTCCAAGTGGTATGACGAGGGCGCTGACAATCCCGAGTAAACCATTTTTAGATAGAGAAATACTGATTATGCCGGTCGGTGGTCGTAAACAACCGTGACCGGCATATTTTTTCAATTTATTTTGAGTCTAAAAGTTTTGCCATGTAAAAAACAATTCTTAATTTTGCCCCGCAAAACAGACATGCATATTTAAACAAAAATCAAATATATAACACTTTAATATGATTATCGTACAAGTAAAAGAAGGCGAAAACATCGAAAGAGCTCTCAAAAAATTCAAAAGAAAATTTGAAAAAACCGGCATCGTTAAAGAACTGCGCAGCCGTCAGGCATTCCAGAAGCCCTCTGTGACAAACCGCAAGAAAATGATGAAAGCGGTTTATGTTCAGAAACTTCGCTCTGTTGAGGATTAATTTCCTTTAAATTCATCCTTTTTTATTTGGAAGACTAAAAAGGTTTGACTATCTTCGCCTCAGGCCGTCACAATAACGCCGGCAGCAAAGGCGATGCTCATAGACTCCTTTTTGACATATATACGGTGTGAACTGAATTTTTCAGATTGCACCGTTTCGTCATATCATAGCGACATTGCGCAGTGGTATGCTTTCGCTGCCTCCGCTTCTGTCGCCGGATGTGATATCCACACATCCGAGCCTGACCCGGCCCGTGTCACACTTGATGACCTCAGGCAGTGGGTGGCATATCTTTCGTCTGAGGGGATTGGGGTTGCGTCTATCCGACGTAAGATTCAGGCTGTAAGAGCGTTTTATAAATATTTGCTTAAGCGTGGGTTATGTAGTGTCAATCCTGCTGCCGATTTGCGGCCTGCAAAACTGCCTCGCCGCCTGCCTGTGTGTATTCGTCCTGATGAGATTGCATCTGTGCTCGACGGCGACGTCGACTATAGTGACTTTGTCGATTTTCGGGATACTCTTATAATATATATGTTTTACGCGACCGGTATGCGCGTCTCCGAGCTTATCACTCTGCGCGACGATGCCGTCGACTGCTTGCGTTGCGAACTAAAAGTGCTCGGAAAACGTAATAAAGAAAGAGTGATTCCCTTTGGGGGCGCTCTCCCGACAATGATTGAGCGCTATCGCATACTAAGAGATAAACAGACCGGTCAAGCCGCCTCGGCGACTTTCTTTGTGCGCCCTGACGGTCAGCCTCTCAGTCGTGTTATGGCCTATAATATAGTGCGGAAAAAACTTGACGGACATGTGGCGGCTAAAAAACACTCGCCCCACGTACTCCGTCACAGCTGTGCGACCGATCTGCTCAACAATGGTGCCGACATAACCGCCGTTTGCCAGTTGCTCGGCCATCAGTCGCTCGCAACTACTCAGATCTATACTCACCTGTCATATAGAGAACTATTAAACAATTACAAACTCGCACATCCTCGTGCGCTAAAGTCTGGAGGATAAACTATGGAAGTTAGAATTCAAGCCATCCATTTCGAAATCGCAGACCGTCTTGTCGCCTTTATTAATAAAAAAGCCGACCGTCTTGCCCGTCATAACGATTCAATCTCGAGTGTCGACGTGACACTGCGCGTTGTCAAACCTGAGACGGCAATGAATAAAGAAGCTGTTATTAAAGTGACGGTTCCCCAGCATGAAGATATCGTCGCAAGTAAAACCGCCGACACCTTCGAGGAGGCCGTCGATGTAGCCCTCGAGGCTATCGACCGTCAGCTCGAGAAACGCAAACAAAAGAGATAATCCCTGCGTCGGGCGCGTCAGACCCCGCTGAGCCCTTTATTAGCTCTCATCTCTGACCATTGACAGGTACACAGAGGCGACCCTCCCGGCCGCCTCTTTTTAATCTTTCCCGCTTCGTTTTTCCTCGCTGCGCCCCCGCTTATTCGCCCCATTTGCCCTATTCGCCCTACAGTTACTGTTTCGCCCCGAGCTCGGGGCTGATAATCGCTCCCTTCGCTTGTTTCGCCCCTCCCTCGCTGCACCCCTTATTCGCCCCATATGCCCTATTCGCCCTATTGTTGTTGTTTCGCCCCGAGTTCGGGGCGATTTTTCCTCCTTGACTCTCAGCTCGTTGCAAAAATCTTATGTTTTATAACATAAATTTGAGGCAAAAATATTTGGATGATAAAATAAAAGTGTGTAACTTTGCACTCGCTTTTGAAAAGGAGGCCGGCAGCGCAGAGGCGCAACGACGAGAGGCAGCCGCAAAGAATTAAAAATTGTTAATACGATGAACAATTTTTTGCCGGTTGAAAAACTTGTCGTAATTTTGCCGAGCTGACGCCGCTGAAAACGGTGTTTTAAAAGCGAACATAGAACATTGAAACAATTGCAATAGAGACTAAAAGTAGTACAAGAAAAGAGACGGATGTCTCATTCCTCATGCGAGGAAGTGAGGCGTTTAAGTATCGACTCTGTCAATTCTGTATTTTAGACTACGATAAACAACGGTTGATCCGGGCGCAGAGGTCAGACAGACGTTCGCGGGGTCTTGTGAAGGCAAAATTTTATAAAAAGAATCTTGCCTGATTATTTTAGAAAA
>DXYS01000070.1:0-6584 GCA_019415705.1 Bacteroidales bacterium
CCCCCTTGGGGAAGTCATCATCCCAAAAGACGGCTGCGTCGTGAGACGCGGCCGTTTTTTATCATAAGCCAACACGCCAATAATGACGTTCGGTTTATGTTTTACATTCATTAATTTAATAATTTTAACCATACAATATTTGCTAAGTTAGAGGCTTTGCGCTAATTTAGCAACAAACTAAAGTGACTAAATCCATTTATTACATCTTTATCAAAATGAATATAAAACGACTATTATCGTTAGCTGCAATCGCAACTGCATTTGTCGCAAACAGCCAACGCATCGCTGTGCTCAGCGACGTGCATGTCACACCCGGCAATATGTGTGACTCAATGCTCAGAGTCGCTGTCGCAGAAATCAACAAAAACGATTTCGACCTTGTAATTGTCGACGGAGACCTGTCGAACGAAGGCTCTGACGAACAGCTTTACAACGTCAAATCCATCCTTGACGCCGTCCGCCATCCGATTTTCGTGCTTCCCGGCAACCATGAGAACAACTGGAGCCAAAGCGCCACAAAGACATTTGTCGACATCTGGGGCAACGACCGTTTTGTCACCGAGGTCGACTCCCTCGTCATCGTCGGCATCAACTGCGGCCCATTCATGAAGATGGGCGACGGCCACATCAAACAGGAAGACCTGCATTGGCTCAAATCCACACTCGACGAGCGTGTGACACCCGGCAAACGCGTTCTCTCGTTCAACCACTATCCCCTGCAGGAAGACTTAGACAACTGGCAGGATTATGTCAGAGTGCTCGAGCAGTACCCCGTCATAGGACACATCAACGGCCACTATCACTCATGGAAGAAATATAAGGGCGGTGATATCGACGCAGCCATGGTACGCGCCCTCGACATGCGCGACGGCACTTACGGCTACGCCATCCTCGACATCACTCCCGAGTGGATTCATGTTTACAACAAAAACGTGGGAGAGTCAAAACCGCAGCCCAAATTCGCATGGGCAGCACGCACTTCGCTTAAGCCCCTCAAGGGCGCCGAGAAAGCCGAGTGGACCTCGCCCGAGGGCTATGAGGTTACAAAAGTCTGGGCTGACAGTGCCTCAATCTTCACGCGCCTCGGCTTTGATGCCGATAACGTATACTTCGGCAACTCTCTCGGTGCAGCCCGCGCCGTCGGCAAAAAAGACTCGCAGCTCAAATGGTCAGTCGAGACCGGCGCGTCACTTTTCTCGCGTCCGTCAGTCCTGCTTTCTGGCCGCGTAGCCATACCCTACTCCGACGGCATCATGATTGTCAACCCCGCCAACGGCAAACTCGTCAAGACATATAAATCTGCCGAGGGTCCCTATGTTGCCGACGGTCTTGTCACTGACAAGGCTTACATACAGGGCGCCTACAAACGCCTCGAGCGCCGCAACCCCAAGAACGGCGCGCTCGTCTGGAGCTATGACTCGATTTTCAACTACTGTCAGGCCGCCCCTGTCGTAGACGGCGACGACGTCATCTTCGGCGCATGGGATACTAACCTGCGCTGCCTCTCGCTCAAGAACGGCAAGCTTAAATGGGTGTGGAACAACGGCAAGACGGCCAATATGCTCGGCCCGGGCAATGTCGTACCAGTCGTGACTGACGACAAAGTCATCGTTGTCGCCCCCGACCGATACATGACTGCCGTCGACCGCCGCACAGGCCGTCAGCTTTGGCGCGACAACAGTCACCGCTACCGCGAAAGCCTCGGCCACAGCGAAGACCTGACCCGCGTCTACGCCAAAACCATGGACGGCGAATTAGTGGCAGTCGACGCGACGACACCCGACTTCAAAGAGATATTCACCGTCGACATGGGTCTCGGCTACGAGCATGCACCGACAGTAATCGCCGAGCGTGACGGAGTGGTCTACGCCGGCTCACGCCGCGGCATAGTCACCGCCGTCGACCCCGTCGCTAAGAAAGTCATCTGGAGTCTGCCCCTCGGAGTCAGCGAAATCAACGGCATCGACGTCGACCCCACCACGGGCGACATCTACGTTTCGCTTATCGAAGGCACAATCTTCCGTATCGCTAAAAAGAAATAATTTACCCCCCACAAGGATATATCAATCGTGTCAGCTGCTTGACAACGATGACGCCCTGTCTAAACGAGAATAATCTCGAAGACAGGGCGTTTTTTTTGGGGGGGGATAATAATCAGACACCCCTCAGGACCCTTTTATCGTATCAAATGCTTTGAGCATCCCGACGAGGTCTGCACGAATTGATTTCAGCCGGTCTATTGCCTCAAAACGACGGTTGACACCGCTGTGATTGTGGCGTATCTGGTTTTCGGCGGCCTCAAGTTTGAGGCCCTTCTCTTTGACAAGATAATAAATCATACGTATCTTCTCGACATCGGCCGGCGTATAAAAGCGCGTGCCGCCCGAGTTACGCTTAGGCTTGATAATGGTGAAGCGGCTCTCCCAGAAACGGAGTGTCGAGCACGGCACTCCGACGATTTCGGCCACCTCGCTGATTTTATAATACTTCTTGTCTAAATCCTGTTCCATAGCATTTTTAAGATTAATCCATGACGTGACCCGCATTCTCGGCCTGACGTATCATTTCGTCATATTCCTCCGGAGTAAGGTCATAAAAATAATAATTGACGGGATTCTGCGGCTGACCCTTGAGTCGCACTTCATAATGGAGGTGCGAGCCGGTTGATTTGCCCGTGTTGCCCACCTTGCCTATGATGTCGCCGCGTTTGACGGTCTGACCCGGCTTGACGAGTATCTGCGAAAGATGTGCATAGCGTGTCGTGTAATTGTATCCGTGATCGAGCTCGACGAGATTGCCGTAGGCGCTCTGCCACTTAGCCGTGGTGACTTTAGCATCACCTGTGGCATAAACCGGTGTACCAACGGGCGACGAAAAATCCATACCTTCATGAAACTTGCCGGTGCCGTATATCGGATCTCGTCTGTAGCCATAGCCCGAAGCCATCGCACGCAAAAATTTCTCGGAAATCGGCTGTATCGCCGGGATGCTCGCTGCGCGGTCCTTGAGCGAAGATGCCTGAGTAGCCAAAAAATCAAATGATTTGCTCTGAGTGTAAATCATCCGTTCGAGACGGTCGATACGGTCTGTCGACGCACGCAGTATCTCCGGGTCAGACATCGAGTCAAGCGCGTTATAATTACGTCGGCGCTCAAGACCGGCATATCGGTGCGCATAGCTGACAGGCTCGGCCTGCATCATTACCCTATAAAAATTATTGTCACGCGCCGCAAGGTCTTCCATAACGGCAAGAGCCTCATCCGCACGGCGGTTGAGCAGGTCTATCTGAGTTTCAATCTGCTCTTTTTCCTGCCTCAGAGCGCGCTCACGCGGCATCTCGAAAAAGCTGTAAACACCGACAAGCGTAACTGCAGCTACAACAATACCGACCGCCGACTGCCTGATTGCAGCCATGACGCGCGCACGCCGCGAAGGATATACGCGGTCATAACGCTCGGTCGTCGGATTATATCGGTAGAAAACTTTAGGGCTCATAAAAGAGATTTCAGAGGCCTGATATTAACTGACAGAGCAGTTAACAGCCGGATTTCTTGCAAAAATAATAAGTTCTGACTACTTTTGCAGATTATTACGCAAAGTAAGCAAATATCTCGGAAAATAACAATACTCATAGACCAAGCAACTTTTTAAAATGTTGACTGCTAAAGAAATCCGCGAGTCTTACAAAGACTTTTTCAAAAGCAAAGGACACCACATCGTCCCCTCCGCCCCGATGGTAATCAAAGACGACCCCACACTGATGTTTACCAACGCGGGTATGAATCAGTTTAAAGATATTATCCTCGGCAACAAAGCCCCTAAATACACACGTGTAGCCGACTCACAGAAATGTCTGCGTGTCAGCGGCAAGCACAACGACCTCGAGGAAGTCGGCATGGATACATACCATCACACCATGTTTGAGATGCTCGGCAACTGGTCGTTTGGCGACTACTTCAAGAAAGAAGCGATCAGCTGGGCTTGGGAGTATCTTGTAGATGTGCTTAAGCTCGACCCCGAACGTCTCTACGCTACAGTATTCGAAGGCGCTCCGGACGAAGGCCTCTCCCGCGACGACGAAGCCGCCGAAATCTGGAGCAAAAATCTGCCTCTGTCTCATATAATCAACGGCAACAAGCATGACAATTTCTGGGAAATGGGTGATACCGGCCCCTGCGGTCCCTGCTCGGAAATACACATTGACCTGCGCACCGACGAGGAGCGTGCTGCTGTCGACGGCGCATCTCTCGTCAACAAAGACCATCCTCAGGTGATAGAGATATGGAACCTTGTGTTCATGCAGTTTAACCGCAAGGCCGACGGCTCGCTCGAGCCGCTCCCCGCAAAGGTCATTGACACAGGTATGGGATTCGAGCGCCTTTGCATGGCTCTGCAGGGCAAACGCTCTAACTATGACACTGACGTGTTCACCCCGCTGATTGACAAAATCTCGTCACTATCAGGTCTCAAATATGGCGAGGACAAGAAGGTCGACATAGCCATGCGCGTCATCGCTGACCATGTGCGCACCATCGCCTTCTCTATCGCCGACTCGCAGTTGCCCGGCAACGCCAAGGCCGGCTACGTCATCCGACGCATCCTGCGTCGCGCCGTGCGCTACGCCTATACGTTCCTCGGTCAGAAGAGTGCATTCATGTACCGCCTCGTCGACACCCTCATCGAAAGCATGGGCGATGCCTACCCCGAAATTGTCTCGCAGCGCGACCTCATCATGAAAGTAATCAAAGAAGAAGAAGACGCTTTCCTGCGCACACTCGAGAACGGCATACGTATGCTCGACGACGCCATGCAGAGCGCACGTGCCAAAGGCCTTGACATGATTTCAGGCAAACAGGCTTTCACTCTCTACGACACTTACGGATTCCCGCTCGACCTCACCCTGCTTATCCTCAAAGAGAACGGCATGACTCTCAATCAGGCCGAGTTTGACGCCGAAATGGAGGCTCAGAAACAGCGCGCCCGCAATGCCGCCGCCGTTGAGGCTACAGACTGGATTACAGTCCATGAAGGCGAACAGAAATTTGTCGGCTACGACGAGACAAGCGTCGAGACCGAGATACTTCGCTACCGTCGCGTTAAACAGAAAAATCGCGAATATTATCAGTTAATCCTCGCCGAGACACCTTTCTATGCCGAAATGGGCGGACAGGTCGGCGACCGCGGCACTCTCACCGACCTTGAGACCGGCGAGACCATCGAAATCTACGACACCAAGCGTGAGAACGGCATCGGCGTGCATCTCGCCAAGAAAATGCCCGCCACTCCGGCCGCACGTTTCCGTGCAAGCATCGACACCGAGGCACGCATGGCCACATCGTGCAACCACACCGCCACTCACCTGCTCCACGAGGCCCTGCGCGAAGTGCTCGGCACACATGTCGAGCAGCGCGGCTCGTTCGTGTCGCCTGACGTCCTGCGTTTTGACTTCTCTCACTTCCAGAAACTCACTCCCGAAGAGATTTCTAAAGTAGAGCATATCGTCAACCGCCGCATACGCGAGGCCATTGCCCGCGACGAGCATCGCAACGTTCCCATCGAGGAGGCGCGCAAGATGGGCGCCATGGCACTCTTCGGCGAAAAATACGGTGACGAGGTGCGCGTGATTCGCTATGGTGACTCAGTCGAGCTCTGTGGCGGCACACATGTGCCCAATACCGGCAATATCGGCATGCTGCGCATTATTTCCGAAAGCAGTATTGCTGCCG
The DNA here is from genome assembly GCA_019415705.1 of Bacteroidales bacterium. Taxonomy (GTDB): domain Bacteria; phylum Bacteroidota; class Bacteroidia; order Bacteroidales; family Muribaculaceae; genus CAG-873. The sequence goes on from DXYS01000070.1 coordinate 5,727, forward strand.
GCATACGCCGAATCGAAGCAATCACAGGCGAGAATCTCGAGAAGGCCATCGACGAAATGACATCTACGCTCCACGACATCGCCGCCATGTTCAACAACGCACCCGACGTAGTCGCCGCACTGCGCCGCTCTATCGAGGAGAACGCCGAGCTGCGCCGTCAGGCCGAAGACTACTTTAATGAGCGCGTAAACAATATTGCAACCGAAGAGCTCGCCAAGGCAACCGTCGAACACGGCATCAAAGTAGTCGTTCTCAAGGGCATTCGTCTACCTGATTTGGTTAAGGGCGTTGCCTTCAACATTCGCGCTCGTGTCAATGAGCCGACGGTTTTCCTCGCAGCTACTTCCGACCCGTCAGGCAAACCCCTGCTCACTGTAATGGTGACCGAAGACCTTGTCAAAGAAGGTAAAAACGCATCAGTCATCGTGCGAGAGGCTGCCAAAGAAATCAAAGGCGGTGGTGGCGGCCAGCCCGGATTTGCTCAAGCCGGCGGCAAAAATGCCGAAGGCCTTGAGGCCGCATTCAACAAGATGCTCCAGCTTATCTGAGCTATCTAACTCATTACAAAACCCCGGGAGCCGTGCCGTGCGGACTCCCGGGATTTTTATATAATCATAAAGTATCTTAATCGGCAAACTCTCGCCCGCGGAAGATGTTTTTAGAATATAACAACTCTAAAAACATAACAGATATGAAAGACCATTGCCACGGCCATCACGGCCATAAACACTTCTTTATCCATCTCGCCTTTCAGGCTGTAACACTTGTAGCAGCAATCGCCACACTCCACGAAGTCGAGAAAATCCGCAAAGGCGTCAAACGCATTGAGCGTCGATAACGAATATAACGATTTATCAG
>DXYS01000070.1:6594-10667 GCA_019415705.1 Bacteroidales bacterium
ATGCCACAAAAACTCGAATGGCATGCAATCATAAAAAAATTCCGCAGACATTGAACGCCTGCGGAATTTTTATATTGTATTTATTCCCACTCGATTGTTGCCGGTGGTTTGGAAGAAATGTCGTAGCAGACGCGGTTGACGCCGCGAACAGTGTTGATAATCTCGTTTGAGACTTTGGCGAGGAACTCATAAGGCAAATGGGCCCAGTCGGCGGTCATGGCGTCGGTCGAGGTGACGGCACGCAGAGCGACGGCGCGCTCGTATGTGCGCTCATCTCCCATGACCCCCACACTTTGCACGGGCAACAGAATAACGCCGGCTTGCCATACTTTGTCATAGAGACCCCACTCGCGCAGACCGCGGATGAAGATGTCGTCGGCGTTCTGGAGTATCTCGACTTTCTCGCGAGTGATGTCGCCGAGGATACGGACGGCGAGACCGGGACCGGGGAAGGGATGGCGCTTGATAAGATGTTCGGGCATACCGAGCGAACGTCCGACAGCTCTGACCTCGTCTTTAAAAAGCAGACGCAGAGGCTCGCAGAGCTTGAGATTCATCTTCTCGGGGAGACCGCCGACGTTGTGGTGGCTCTTTATGACCATGCCTGTAATAGACAGCGACTCGATGCAGTCGGGGTAAATAGTACCCTGCGCGAGCCATTTGACATCCTTGATTTTATGTGCCTCCTCGTCGAAGACGTCAATAAATCCTTTACCGATGATCTTGCGTTTGCGCTCAGGCTCGGTCACACCGGCGAGTTCCTTGAAGAAACGCTCTGATGCGTCGACGCCGATGACATTCAGGCCGAGGCACTCGTAATCGCGGAGCACGTCGGCAAACTCGTTCTTGCGGAGCATGCCGTGGTCGACGAAGATGCAGGTGAGATTATGGCCGATGGCGCGGTTAAGCAGCACGGCTGCTACTGACGAGTCAACGCCGCCGCTGAGGCCGAGCACGACCTTGTCGTCGCCTAACTGCTCGCGTAGTGCTGCAACAGTCGTGTCGATAAACGACTCGGCGCTCCAGTCCTGCTTACCGCCGCAGATGTCGGCGACGAAGTTGCGCAGCAGGTCGAGGCCGCAAGTCGAGTGGAACACTTCGGGGTGAAACTGCACGCCCCAAGTCTTCTCGCCGCGGATGTGATAGGCGGCGCAAGGCACCTCGGCGGTCGAAGCTATGACCTCGAAGTCGTCGGGCAGACGGGTGATGGTGTCGCCGTGGCTCATCCACACCTGCGCGCCGGTCTCGATGCCTTTGAGCAGCGGGTCGGCGGCGTTAATCTCAGAGAGGATAGCGCGGCCATACTCGCGTGAGGCGGCCGGCTCGACAGAGCCGCCGGCCTCGTAGGCCATAAGCTGAGCGCCGTAGCAGATGCCGAGGACGGGCAAGTGTCCGCGCAGACGCGCGAGATCTGTCTTGAACGCCTTGGAGTCATAAACCGAAAAGGGGCTGCCCGAAAGTATCACGCCGATGACCGACGGGTCGTCGTGCGGAAATTTGTTATAAGGGACAATCTCGCAATACATATTGAGCTCGCGCACACGGCGTCCGATCAACTGTGTTGTCTGTGACCCGAAATCAAGAATAATTATTTTCTCTTGCATAAATATGATAGAAAGGGGAAATAAGTGACGATGTCTTATACGTCTGCAAAGTTAAGCATTTTTACTTTAAATAATCAAAAATGAGACAACGAGCATGACCAAGTAGTCAAAAAAATGTAATTTTGCATATATTTTTACTATATAGCCCCTGCATAAACGGAGATATTGAAGAGAACGCTGAAAATATTGACGTTAGTAGTCACACTGTTCACGGTCACACAGACCGCCGGAGCAGTGTCGTTTGCGCTCGACTCTATCGCCGAGTGGGGACGGTTTCCGCGGTTTTGTGTAGGTGTCTATCGTTGGGGCGACAAGTTCTTCAACAGCTACGACTCGGCATATGTTGTCGGGACGGGATATAAGTTCAATATCAAGTTTAAGACCGAGAGCTGGTCTGATGTTTATAACTTCTATCTGCCCAACGATCTCAAGATGCACATGATTTCCGATGCATCGACTACCGCAGGTCTGCATCTAACTTATATGGCCGTAAGCGCCGGCTATGACCTCAACGTGAGCAAACTCATCACGGGCAACCGCCTTACGCGCCAGCGTTTTAACTTCGGCTTCAACTGCAGTCTCTTCGCCGCCGAATGGTCGTATGTCAATAACGACGTCGGCACCAAAATCAAACGCTTCGGACGTCCAAATGCCGTCCAACATCTTGATATGCCTTTTGACGGAATAAGCACATCATCTTGGCATCTTGACACATATTATTTCTTTAACCACAAGCGTTACTCACAGGCTGCGGCCTTCAATTTCAGTAAGGTGCAGAAGCGCAGTCAGGGCTCGTTTTACGCCGGTCTGTCGTTTGCAAACTCCAAATATGATTTTGATTTCAGCGGTCTTCCACGCAGCATGCGCGAGGAGCTGCCCGAGAACTGGATCGGCTATCATTATCAGGTCGCAACCGATGACTATGCCTTCCGTCTCGGTTATGGTTACAACTGGGTTTTCGCACGCCACTGGGTGCTCGGCGTCACCGAGTCGCCGATTATCGGTCTGCGCCACGGCGCAATCAACTCTGAGATGAAGCGCAACTCGTTTGCGCTGACCAACCGCGCGGCGCTGTCAGTGGTATGGAACAACAAGCGGTGGTTTGCCGGCGTAATAGGCCGCATGGACGCGAATCTTGTGTATGACAAAGACCACACAATGGCAACCGCCGTGCTGAGCATAGAGGCATCAGTCGGTTACAGGTTTAATCTGTGGTGATAGCTTTACTAATTTAGCTATAAAAAATAGCACTCCCGGCTGCGTGGGCAAGCCGGGAGCGCTGTGATTTTGAAGCGATGTTATCGCGAAACGTAAATTTTTACTGAAGGCCGCTGACAGTGACGTCGCGATTGATTTTGGCGACGAGACCCTGCAGTACTTTGCCCGGACCGAGCTCCACAAACTCTGTGGCACCGTCGGCAATCATATTCTTGACAGTCTGAGTCCAGCGCACGGGAGCAGTGAGCTGAGCGATAAGATTGGCTTTGATTTCTGCGGGATCGGTATGAGGAAGGGCATCGACATTCTGATATACGGGACAGGTGGGTACAGAGAATGTTGTGTGCTCGATAGCCTCGGCGAGCTCCGCACGAGCCGGCTCCATGCACGGCGAGTGGAAACCGCCGCCGACTTTAAGTTTTAGAGCGCGTTTTGCTCCGGCTGCGAGCATTTTCTCACATGCAGCGTCGATAGCCTCGATTTCGCCTGAAATTACAAGCTGACCGGGACAGTTATAGTTGGCACACACGACAGTGCCGTCAACCTCGGCACAAAGTTCCTCGACTTTTTCGTCAGGGAGAGCGAGGACGGCCGCCATTGTCGACGGATTGATTTCGCAGGCTTTCTGCATGGCCTCGGCACGGGCGGCTACAAGGCGCAGGCCGTCCTCAAAGCTGAGGGCTCCGGCAGCAACAAGAGCTGAAAATTCGCCGAGCGAGTGGCCGGCTGTCATATCCGGACGGAATTCGTCGCCAAGAGACTTAGCGAGAATTACCGAATGAAGGAAAATCGCGGGCTGTGTGACCGATGTCTTGCGGAGGTCTTCGTCAGTACCCTCAAACATAAGGTCGGTAATGCGGAAACCAAGAATTTCGTTTGCTTTTTCAAAAAGTTCACGAGCCTCTGGGTTATTGTCATAGAGGTCTTTGCCCATTCCGACAAACTGTGCACCCTGGCCGGGAAAAACGTAAGCTTTCATTTCTTTTTATAATATAAATCTTAACAGGTTATAAAGACAGCACAAAGTTAGGCATTTTTCAGAAATAAATAGTATCTTTACAGACCAATTAAAGATTTTTTTCTCCAATTGCTCATTATCATCATGAATCTTCTCTATCTCATACCCGTTTTTCTCGGCAATATCCGCGGCTGGCAGCTGATCATCATAGTACTTGTTATTCTATTGCTCTTCGGAGGTAAAAAAATACCGGAACTGATGCGCGGACTCGGCAAAGGTGTCCATAGTTTCAA
>DXYS01000070.1:10677-30429 GCA_019415705.1 Bacteroidales bacterium
AGGACTCGAGGAGGCCAAAGCCGAAATCAACAAGCCTATCGACAAGGACGCCGACAAACCGGGCTCTGACAACACTAAATCTGACAAAGAATAAGACAGCCCCCACTCCATCCTTATATCTCGCCGATGTCTGACAGCGACATGACATTCTGGGACCATTTTGACGCGCTCCGCTCGGTGCTCGTCAAAATTGCCGTCGTGATTTTTGCGCTCGGAGTCGGATCATTCATTATCATGCCATGGTTTTTCGACCATGTCGTGCTCGCCCCATGTTCAGGCGATTTCCCTTTATATCGCCTCCTTGACATGCTGGCCGGCTCATCGCTCATTGAGGGAATCGGCCGGTCTTCTGACTTCAGTGTAGACCTTGTCAGCATGCAGTTGACTTCCCAATTTTTCATACACATGTCGGCCTCGTGCTGGATGGCATGCATCATAGGATTTCCTATCATTATCTATCTGCTGTGGACTTTTGTCGAGCCGGCATTATACGAAAACGAGAAACGCAACGCTCGTCGCGCCTTTTTCTTCGGCAACCTTATGTTCTATCTCGGCGTGGCCGCCGGCTACTTTCTCGTCTTTCCGCTTGCGGTCAGATTCTTAGCCGAGTATTCACTCAGCGACCGCATCACAGGTCTCGTGTCGCTCGACTCCTATATGGACAACTTCTTCACAGTCATTTTGCTGATGGGCGCCGTCTTCGAGCTGCCGCTGCTTTGCTGGCTGCTCGGCAAAACCGGCCTTATGCATCGCTCATTCTTCAAAAATTACCGTCGCCATGCCATTGTCAGTCTTCTGATAGTCGCCGCCATCATTACACCGACCGGCGACCCGTTCTCGCTGTTTGCGGTCTTCCTCCCGATTTACGGGTTATGGGAACTTTCAGCCCGGCTTGTCCCCGCCGACACTAATGACGACAGCTCTGCCGTCGCCGACTGAACGGCAACACGCCTCGTCTCACTCGACTCTAAAAATATACATATCATGACAAAACCGAGCCACAAAATCAAAATCGGCCTGCTCCCACGCATCATCATCGCCATAGCCTTGGGCATCGGCCTCGGCTTCATCTCACCCGACTGGCTGTCGCGTTCATTGGCGACTTTCAATGCAGTTTTCAGTGCATTTCTCGGTTTTATCATACCGCTGCTTATCATCGGCTTTGTGGCCCCGGCTATTGCCGATATTGGACGTAATGCGGGCAAAATGCTCGCCGTCACAGCCTTAATAGCTTATATTATGACCTTTGGCTCAGGTATGCTCGCCTACTTCACGGCCGACTCAACATTCCCATCGCTCATCTCGGCCGATGCCTACATCTTGGACGAAGCCTCGGCCAAGGCGCCTTCGCCCTTCTTCACCATCGAGATTGCCCCGCTGATGAACGTCATGACTGCACTTGTGCTTGCCTTTGTGCTTGGTCTCGGCGTGGCCTTTCTCAACGGGCGCGACTCGCTCCGCAACGGTCTTGAAGACTTCCGTCTCGTCATCGAGTTAGTCATCCGCCGCGTCATCATCCCATTGCTGCCTCTCTATATCCTCGGCATTTTCGTATCAATGACCGTGTCAGGGCAGGTAGCATCCGTTCTGTCGACATTTATAAAAATCATCTTGGTCATCTTCGCACTGCACATCGGCCTGCTCGTACTTCAATACTGCATCGCATCACTTTTTTCACGCCGCAATCCGTTCCGAGCCCTGTGGACCATGATGCCTGCCTATTTCACCGCCTTGGGCACACAGTCGTCGGCCGCGACCATTCCTGTCACACTCCGTCAGGCTATAGCAATGGGTGTCAACAAAGATGTCGCCGGATTTGTAGTCCCGCTCTGCGCGACAATCCACATGTCAGGTTCAACGCTCAAGATTGTGGCCTGTGCACTGGCGCTTATGATAACTCACTCGATGCCATACGACACAGCCATGTTCGCCGGCTTCGTCGCCATGCTCGGCATCACGATAGTCGCCGCCCCCGGAGTGCCCGGGGGCGCCATCATGGCGTCGCTCGGCCTGCTGTCATCGATGCTCGGTTTCAGCGAGGCCGATAACGCGCTGATGATTGCTTTGTATATCGCCATGGACAGTTTTGGCACAGCATGCAATGTCACCGGCGACGGAGCCATCGCCCAAATAGTTGAGCGGATATTCAGTCGCAGCCTTAGACAAGTCTCCGAATAGCCACAGCCGCCGCATCATAGCTGAAATTTATTGGCGCTTTTATAAGCAATGTAAAAAAACATGTTGCGTAATCAACGCCAAAGCTGTGATAATCGTACTTTCAATGATAACGCTGAAGTGTTAAAATGTCAGTGATGCAATTTTTGTCATCTTGACATAGTGGTGCGTATCTATCTTTGTGCAAAAAAAAGAACGCACTATGAAAAAGACACGCAAATCAGCACAAAAGACCATTACCGCACATATTCCCGTCGAACTACTCCGCCAAATTCTTGACGCCCCCGAGAACATCTCGCTCTGCCACGCCCTCGTCTCGGCAATCATCACCGCCGAGCGTATCCGGAAACCCGACGGCGCAGCCGAGTCGCTTGATGAGAGTAATCTTCACCCTGCATCAATGCCTGAGGCTGAAGCGATGTCCGAGGACGCACGACGTCGTATAGAACGGGCCAAAGAGCGCCGTGAGGCGCGACGACAGCGTGCAGAGAAACGCATGAGAATCCTCGTCCAAATCCTCCGTAAAGAAAAACCCGTTGCGTTCTCAGATCTATTCGGCTCAGGGCTGTTTACCCCTGAACAGGAACGCACCATCGACGCCCTGCTCAATCCAACTGTGCGCACAATCAAAAAGCTATCTTTCGAACAACTCCGGGCCTACTTTCTCCCTCAGATAGTCAAATACAATAACATCCCCATCGCAGATATTCCGGCACATTTCCGTCGCCATGCCGATGTGCAAAATAAAAACAAATGCGCCGCAATGTCCCGGTAACGGAGACTTGCAGCGCATCGTTATGTGTGATTACTGATTACTTGCTTGCAATCGAATCAGATACAGTCAGGCGGGCACGACCTTTTGCACGGCGGCGAGCCAGAACTTTACGGCCATCGGGGGTCGACATTCTTTCACGGAAACCGTGTTTGTTAACTCTTTTGCGGTTAGAGGGTTGAAATGTTCTTTTCATTGCTGTATGTAATTTTCTTGTTTATATTCCACAATTCGGAGTGCAAATTTAAAAATTATTTTTTAACCTCGCAAATTTAGCGACCGCAAATTGTCAGACTTCATTATATATCGACCCTTCGGGGGCTTATCATTATCAGAGGAGCTCGACACCGATGCCGGGACGGTCGGGAATCGTGACCTTGCCGTCTACAATCTTGATGCCATCGAAGCGATCATTAGCAATCAGAAGGTTGCCGTCAAGGTCAGCCCAGTCGACCATCGGTGACAACTGGGCGGCGGCCGTCACCGCACACGACGTCTCGGTCATGCAGCCGAGCATCACTTTCATGCCGAGCGCACGCGCCAGCACTGCCATCTGATAAGCCTCGTGCATACCGGTGCTCTTCATCAGCTTGATGTTTATACCGTCATATGCCTGAGCTGCACGGCGGACATCGGGAAGACGCTGCAGAAACTCATCGGCGATGATAGGCAGAGGCGAACGCTCACGCAGCCATGCCGTCTCGTCAATCATCTCCTTGGGCATAGGCTGCTCGACGAAGAGACAATTGCGCTCAGCAAGCCAATGACACATCTCGAGAGCTTTTTCTTTGTCATTCCAACCCTGATTGGCGTCGACACAGATAGGCACCTGCGTGTGTTTACGGAGTGCATTGACAATCTCCTTGTCATGATCAAGGCCCATCTTGACCTTTACTACTTTAAAGGGCGAAGTCTCCTCGATTTTGGCACGCATCTCGTCAGGGTCTTTGTCGTAAGAGATGGTAAACGAGGTATTGGGACAGTTGTCGGGATTGAGTCCCCAGATTTTATACCACGGCTGCCCCATCATCTTGCCGAGCAGGTCATGAAGCGCGATATCGACCGAAGCCTTGGCTGCGCGATTGTTGGGAGCCACGCTCTCCATGTAGGCATGTATATCCTCGATGCGGAAGGGGTCGGCAAACTGACCGAGGTCGAGTTTGTTGAGGAAAGTGCAGACCGAGTCAACCGACTCGCCGAGATAAGGCGGCATAGACGCCTCGCCATAGCCGGTGAATCCGTCACACTCTAATTTGACCTGTACGTCAGGTGTTGTCGTGCGCTGCGATTTGGCAAGATTGAACGCATGACGCAGTTTTAGCTCATAAGGCTCGAACGAAAGATTGAGACGCCCCGAGCGTCCGGTTTGTTTTGTGGCCTGTCCGAAGGCCGAGAATGATATGGGCGACACGGCGGCCATTGCGGCGCCGAGCGCTGTTGTGCGTAGAAATTTTCTGCGGTCCATTGCTGTGTAAGTTTTAGACGGTTTAAGGTGTCGTTTATAGATTAAAGTACCACGGATGGTTGCGTGCCAGAGTGATGCCGTCGGTCCCTTCACAGCCGTCGATACGGACAGCGTGGAGGAATGGCGTCGTCAGGTATGCCGGCGACGAGGAGTCGACGCTGTTGCGTTTTACGCGGCCTGATGAGTGGACATAATCGCCGTTGCTGTCATAGATGGCGACATGTGTGACACGGCCTGTCTTGGCATTGCCGAAGAAAAGAAGGTCGCCGGCGCGGCAGTCACGCCAATCCCTGGCCTCGATGCGACGGCCGGTGAGCGCCTGCTGCGAAGCGTCACGACGCAGAATGATGCCGTTTGAGAGATATGAAACTTTAGCCAGACCGGAGCAGTCAAGGCTCTTGGTCGAGGTCCCGCCCCACAGATAAGGCTGGCCCTCCATAGAGTAAGCCATATCAAGAATGCGCTGCGCGTCAAAATTTTGTGCGGCCCAGTCGGCAATCGGAGTGACGTCGGCAGATGCAACCCACCCTTCGCGTCCGTCGGGCAGAATGACGCGGAGCCGGCCCTTTTCGGACTTTGATGAAGCAAGTTCGACAATGTCACCGTTGACAAGGTCGGTAACAACCTCACGCACTCCTGTTGCAGACGGTGAGTTATAAGCACGTGTCTGGTATATCGATGTGACGACCACGCGCGGAGCCGAACGCCATTTTTTCATTTCATCATCGGTTTTAAAAGCCAGCGAGTTGTCTACAATCCAAGCGATATAGCCATCGGGAGACTGCACACGCCACCACTCTCCCTGTTTCTCTAAAAGACGCAACGGCATGCCCATCAGGGCCTGCGAGGCCATTTCGGCGCCATGACCCGGCGTCGTGCGCATATTGGCAACCGCTATTTTGGGAAGTGCCCAACGATCAGATGGCGAGACAGAAACCGAATTTATATACGGCAGCCCGGCGGCATCCAACGCAGCGACAAGCGAATCTGCTACGGCGCCCTCCGATATAGTGCCGTCTATAAGAACACGTCCGTCTGATGCGGGCTCGACTTTAACATCATATATAATCTGTCGTTTGTCCGGCGCGAGACGAGTCTTGACCGCGTCGACCACACCAATAGCCCGAGTGATGTCAGATTCGGCTGCAAACAGACAGGCGGGGGCGACAGCGGCCAGCATCGCAAACCCGAAAAGTACGTTACGTCTCATCACTTTACAGCTTTAGGTGTTACTGAAATGAGTTCCATGTGCAAATCCCATGCCGGATAGAAAAGATTGCCTTTTGTAGACTCAACCTCGCCGAGCTGAAAGTCGACAGTCTCCGAACGCACAAATTTCTTGGGCGGGTACAGCTCACCGCAAACTCCGAGATTAGACGCGAGACGGTGAGCATCCATACCGGTCGAATAAAATTTCTCGATAGCCTTGTCTCCGGAATTGACATAACGTCCGAACGACACGTCGACAGGCACCCAGCCGACACCTTCAAAATATACTTCGGCCCAGTCATGAAGATTTTTCTCTCCCGGATGAATCATCCATCCGCTCTCCCAACGCGCGGGTATACCGAGTGAGCGCATCAGCGAGATATAAAGCAGGCCGACCTGTCCGCAGTCGCCGTGTCCCTCACGGACGACATAGGCCGGGATGCAGCTGATGGTGCTGTACTCGCGTGCGCCGGCCCACGGATAGCGGTTGATTATATAATCATATACCAATTCACTTGATTTGTAAGGATTGGTCTCGCCACCTACTATCTGACGGGCAAGTGTGTCAAGATTGATTATATGCGGCGCCTCAAAAGCGGTATATTTCTTATAGACCTCAGAGTCGCGGTCATAATCCTTGATATTGGCGCGGATAAAGTCAGGCGTGAAATACTGACCGCGGGCCTCATAGGCCACGACACACTCGAAGTGAGTCGTATCACCCTCTGCGACGGGTTGCTGCATATATACGGTCGAATGGACAGACTGCTCCGGGGCCGATGCAATGTATTCTTCAGGATATGTAGAAAGTATCTTGACAATCGGTTGGCGCTCGCTGATATGAGCCAGCGGCATCCATACGCGTAGTGTGTCACCACGGAGCGCCTCATGATAAGGCACGTCGATAGTGAAGCGATAGACGACCTCATGGGCTCCGCCAAGCGCGTTTTTACCCTCAGACCACTTAATCACAGAATCGACATATGAAATACGGGCATCAGAGGCCGACGCGCCACGAAGTTTCCAGCCACCGTTGTAATCTGGATTCAGAAGCTCGAGATTACGGGGTGATTTGCGATGTATGCGCATCTCTCCGTTTATAATCTTGGCCTCCATATATTTTTTATCAATGAATGATAAAATATCGGAGTCGCTCAACTCGGGATGGCGCTGGCGCACCAAAGAGGCGGCCGAATCAAAGCTCAAAGAAAAGTCGGCTGCTAAACGCGACTCGATAGCAGCTGCTGAATCAGCCTCAAGCCACGACGGGCTATTTTCGGCAGTCGACTGTGACTTGGGCGAGCACGCACCAAATAACAGGGGTAATAGCAATAAGATTTGTCTCATCGAAGAAATGTTGTTTTGACCGGTATTTAGATATTGTGTAAAAATAATAGTTTTTCGCTTATTTTCAAAGTGAGAACTACTTGACGGCCTATTTTTTAATCATTTTTATACAGGCAGGTTCAGAGCAGTATCAGAGGTGCGAACGACTCAGGGCGATGAAAGTCAGGCTCGGGAGTATTTATCGGGGCCCAGCTCATAAAATGAGGCTGAGTAGCTGCAGACGCACACTTATAGAAATTGCCGCGCATGGTCAGAGGCTCGCCGGCACGGTAGTCAATCCCGAGCAAATCAAAGGGCACGGAGACAAGCAGATTCCATGAAAAAAGTCCCTCAAGCTCACGGAACGGCCGTGTGCCACATGAGGGGAAACGCCCGATGCGCTTTATCTCATCGTCGCTCAGACGTCGTGGGTTGGAACGTTCGGAGCGGACAGACGCATTTACCGTGCCAATGCAGTTAAACTCAAAATTCCAGTACGGGAGATTGCCGTCAGGCTCGACAAAAAATTCGACACACGAGTCCTGACTGACCGGAGACTGATTGACATAATTCTCGGCTCGCAAGAAATTGCAACGAACAAAAAAGTCGATATACAGTGCAGTCCCCGAGTGTGCTGCAGTGAAAGTCGTCAGCGGCTTGTAAGGATATTTGTCGGCCCAGTTGACAGACTCTATGGTCTCGCGCGGAGCATGTTCGTCAAGGAGATTGATTATTTCGTCTGCTCCTTCGCATGAGTCAAGCTGCGGAAGATATGGAATTTTAAGTTCTTTATTATCTGACATATATCGTGACAACAGATTTTATTATTACATTAAACAAAAAGATGATCCTTGACCGCAAGCACCACACCGATAAGAGCCATAGCGACAAGCAGCGAGCCTACGATGCGGTTTACTAACCATAGCGAACGCACGTTGAAACGGTTGCGCAACTTGCTGACAAGAAATGTGATGAGATACCACCATATCAGCGCGCCGCCGAAGATGGTCACATAGGCCCATATATAATGAAATATCTCATATTCCGGCAGGATGAAATTAAAGCGTGCAAACAGACCGATTATAAAGAACAGTATCAGCGGATTGGAAAACGTCAGCAGAAATCCGGTGACAAAATCGCTCCAATAGTCCGTCGCATCAACCTGTGCGGTCTTGAGGGCACGTGTAGGATTCTTACGGAAAAGGTAGACGCCGAATGCAACAAGTACAATTCCGCCTACAACCTGCAACAAAAACTGATGACGCTCTATAAGGTCAGTGATAAAACTTATGCCGAAACCTGTCAGGAGACAATATATCAGGTCAGAAAGAGCTGCGCCGATACCGGTAAAAAAACCGGCCCAGCGCCCTTTGGAGAGAGTACGCTGTATTATAAGCATACCGATAGGGCCCATCGGAGCCGATATCAGCACTCCGATAGCCACGCCGCGCGACAATATGTAAAGGATAGTCTCCACTCTTTGTTGCAATAAAAAGCAAAGGTAACATGTTTGACTTTAAATTGCAAAATAAAAATGTCATGCCCGGCCTCAGTGGTCGTGCATGACATTTTGTTATTTCTCGATATTATTTTACGGCCGGAGTGTCATCCGAGCTGCTCGGCCATAGCGGCCGCAGCATGTCGACCGTCACCCATGGCGAGAATGACCGTGGCGCCTCCGCGCACTATATCACCGCCTGCAAAGATTGTCGGGATTGACGAGCGCAGGTTGTCGTCGACGACGATGGTGCCGCGACGCGACACCTCGATACCTTCGATAGAATTGGGAATCAGCGGGTTGGGAGAAACGCCGACAGAAACAATGACCTCGTCGACCTCAATCTCCTCTATCGCACCGGGAATCGGCACAGGCGAACGGCGTCCGCCGGCATCGGGCTCACCGAGCTCCATGCGCTGCACGACCATCGTAGTGACATGACCGCGCTCATCGCCGCGGTATTCTATCGGATTGCAGAGCGTCAGGAACTCGACGCCCTCCTGTTTGGCATGCTCGACCTCCTCGGCGCGCGCAGGCATCTCGGCCTCGCTGCGGCGATAGACTATCATGGCACGCTCCGCGCCCATGCGACGGGCCGTGCGCACAGAGTCCATGGCCGTATTGCCGCCGCCTACGACAGCAACACGACGACCGTTAGCCACAGGAGTCACACCACCGCGGCCTGCGCCCATGAGGTTGATGCGCGTAAGATACTCATTGCTCGACATTACACCGATGAGATTCTCGCCGGGGATGTCCATAAAGCGCGGCAGTCCGGCCCCCGAAGCCACGAAGATGCCTTTGAAACCTTCATTTAACAAATCATCGTAGCTCAGAGTCTTACCGATGACGGTATCTTTGCGGAATTCGACGCCGAGCGCTCTCAGCGAGTCAAGCTCGGAGTCAACGACTTCGTTGGGCAGACGGAACTCGGGGATGCCGTATTTGAGCACACCGCCAATCTCGTGCAAAGCCTCAAAGACCGTCACGTCATAACCGCGCTTGGCCATGTCGCCGGCAAACGAAAGTCCGCAGGGCCCCGAGCCGACAACGGCGACCTTGATACCCTTTGACGCAGCACGCTCGGGAGCCGGACGCTCGGCTGACATGCGCTCTGTGTCGGCGGCGAAGCGTTCGAGATAGCCGATGGCAACGGGTGCTTTCTTCATCTTATTATATATACAGCGGCTTTCGCACTGTTTCTCCTGCGGGCATACACGTCCGCAGACTGCGGGCAGAGCCGATGTGGCCTTAAGCACTGCCGCAGCCTCGGCGTAGTGGCCGCGCTGTATGTTTTTTATAAAACCCGGTATGTTGATATTGACCGGGCAGCCGGTGACGCATGTCGGGTCGACGCAGTCGAGACAACGTCGCGCCTCTACGACGGCCTGCTCCTCGCTCAGACCCTGATTGACCTCGTCATTGCAGGTGACGCGGTAAGCGGCATCGAGCATGGGCATCTCGGCGCGTGGTATGGCCGCACGCTCGCGCGGACTCATCTGCTGTCTCAATTGTTCGCGCCACTCGGCGTCTCGCGGCGCTTTTGTATCGAATTGATTTTTCATTGCTAAATCCTTTCTATTTCAATTATAGGCGCGCATGCGCATCAGCATTTCGTCGAAGTCGACCTGATGGGCGTCAAACTCGGGACCGTCGACACATACAAATCTCATTTTGCCGCCGACTGTCACGCGACAAGCTCCGCACATGCCCGTGCCGTCGACCATTATGGTATTAAGCGAGCAGATGGTCGGCACCTCATACTTACGTGTGAGCAGCGCGACAAATTTCATCATTATAGCCGGTCCTATAGTCACGACTTCATCGACTTTTTCACGCTGTATCACAGACTCCACGCCGTCGGTGACGAGTCCCTTGCGTCCGGCGCTGCCGTCGTCAGTCATAATAATAACCTCATCGGAGTGGCGGCGCACCTCGTCCTCAAGTATTATCAGGTCTTTATTACGAGCGGCAAGTACCGATATGACACGGTTGCCCGCCTCTTTCATGGCCTTGATAATCGGCAGCAGAGGAGCGACACCCACACCGCCGCCGCAACACACCACCGTGCCGACGTTGGCAATTTTGGTTGCACGTCCGAGCGGGCCGACGACATCGGTCAGGCTGTCACCGGCCTCAAGCGCGCATATCTGACGTGTCGACTCTCCCACGGCCTGCACGACCAAAGTTATCGTGCCACGCACTGTGTCGGCATCGGCAATTGTCAACGGTATGCGTTCGCCTTTTTCTCCTGTACGCACGATAACAAAATGACCCGGTTTACGAGCCCGCGCGATGTCAGGAGCCTCGACTACGAGCCTGACGACATTCTCGGAGAAATGACTCTTTTCTAATATCTTATTCATGGGATCAGATACATTGGTTTTATGGTTTCGGATGCAAAATTAATAAAATTACGAGGCGACAGACAGTTTTTACAAAATTTCATCCTTTAGGCTATATTTGTTAATATAAGTTATTTTATAGTACTTTGTATTGCATAGTACTATATCTGTCATTATCTTTGTCACGCAATCATATAAAAACATTATTATTCATTATTTAATCACATTATTAATGGCAACAAACATCGACAACCTGAAATCTCAGATGCGCAAAGGCATGCTTGAGTTCTGCGTGCTCCTTCTGCTGAGTCGCAGCGACGCATACGCCTCGGAGATTATCGTAAAGATGAAAGAGAGCCACCTGATAGTGATGGAAGGCACGCTCTATCCACTACTGACACGCCTGAAAAACGACGGTCTGCTTTCATATCGCTGGGAGGAATCCCTGTCAGGCCCTCCCCGCAAATACTACTCAATCACCGACCTCGGACGACGTTTCATCAGCGAGCTCCACAAATCATGGGACGAACTGTCAAACACCGTAACACTTCTAATCAACGCCACCTCACAAGAAAACAACTAAAATAATCCGCTCCATTATGAAAAAAGCATTTCCGGTCAACATCAACGGCAAAATATATTATATTGATGAAGACGCCTATCAGTTGCTCAACAACTATTTGACACAGCTGCGCTCAGCATTCAACAGCTCCGAAGGCTCGGAAATAGTAGCCGACATCGAAAGCCGTATCAGCGAGCTTTTTGATGAGCGAGTCGACAAAGGAGCCAAAGTCATCAGCTACTTTGACGTGAATTCGGTCATCGAAGTCATGGGCAACCCCTCTGACATCAACGACAGCCCCGAGCAAGAAACGACCTCCGAAACAGAATCTGACACACAGACAGTCATCGGTGAAAGCATCGTCGAGACACTTTCCAAAAAACGTCTTTACCGCAATATGAACAACCGCATATTTGGCGGCGTCATCAGCGGCATAGCCACTTATCTCGGATGGGAGACCAATATCCTAAGAGTTTTGTATCTCGCACTGACGGTCCTGACCTACTTCTGGCCGCTTACATTAATCTATCTCATCGCATGGATGATTATACCGCCGGCCAACACCTCGCGCCGGGTGCTTGAGCAGCATGGCACACCAGTCACCGTAGCCACTGTCAGCGACAATGTGCTCTCGTCGTCTGTGCCGCCGCCATATAAAGGCAGCGAAACGCGTACAATAATTGTGCATGACGACTCGTCGAGCTTTCTTTCGACCATCTTCACCATCTTGGGCAAATCTCTGATGGCTCTCCTCGGATTTACGGGTGCAGTCACGGCCATGGTCGCATCAGGTTTCTTTATTTTCTTCCTTGTCTCTTTAATCGCCTCATGGGGATTCGGCAACGAAATACTGCTCCACGCCTCTCCGTTCCACTATACTATATATCCTAACGTCGCTTGCATCTGCGGGATGCTATTCTCTCTCAGTTTCATAATTCCGGCCGTCGCGCTGACATGGGCTGCAGCATCAGTGCTTTTTAACGCACGCGGGGCCTCATCAGCAACCATAATTTCGGCTATAGTCCTTGAAGTATTGCTTGTAACTGCAACAATAATAAGCATAATCTATGTAAACGCGCGATTCTGACGCCCTCTCGATAATCTGCAATCTTAAATTACTGTTATATGCCGGCGCCGACTGACGAAAGTCCGCGCCGGCACTTGTATTTCAAAACTAAAAGACTTAACTTTGCTCTTAAGTTTATGAATCAATCATTTATTACAAAATAATCCTATCACCATCACAAAACAATGAAGCACCAAATCCTAACCGTGGCGTCGGCCGCCTTAATCGGCGCCGCCACTGTCGGATGCTCGCAGGCCGAGCACAAGAATCCGTTTCTTGAGCCCTACACCACGCCCTACGAGATTCCGCCCTTTGACAAAATCACTTACGACGACTATCTGCCCGCTCTCGAGGCCGGCATAGCCCAGCATCAGGCTCAGATTGACTCCATCACCGCCAATCCCGAGACCCCGACATTCGAGAACACCATTCTCGCCTTAGACCGTTCGGGCGAAATCCTCGAGAAAGTCACGGCCGTGTTCGCCAACTTAGACGAGTCAAACTCATCTGACGAGATGATTGCCATCGCCGAAAAATTCTATCCGATGCTCTCAAAACACAGCGACGAGACATCGATGAACGCCAAACTCTTTGAGCGTGTCAAATATCTTTACGATCATCCCGAACTCGGCTATGCCGACGACCAGCGCCGCATGATCGAGGAATCTTACAAGAGCTTTACACGCAACGGCGCTCTGCTTGACGACGCCAAGAAAGAGGAACTCAAGAAAGTCAACACAGAGCTCACCGACCTCTATCTGCAGTTCAACAAAAATCTGCTCAACGCCACAAACGATTTCTCAATTGTAGTCGAAGACTCGACCCGTCTGGCCGGTCTGCCCGCATCGAGCATCGCCATCGCAGCCGACGAGGCAGCCAAACGTGGTCTCGGCGAGGGCAAATGGGTGTTCACACTACACGCCCCCAGCCGTCTGCCCCTGCTGCAGTATGCTGCCGACCGCGACCTGCGCCGTCAGATGTACGAAGGCTACACCTCGCTTGCCTCATCGGGTCAGTATGACAACAACCCCGTCATCAGCAAAATCCTCATCGCCCGCTCAAAGAAGGCCGAACTCCTCGGCTTCGAGAACTTCGGCGCATACATGACAGACAACGTCATGGCCAAGACCGTGCAGAACGCCGAGGACCTGCTCATGCAAATCTGGCGTCCGGCAGTCAACCGCGTCAAAGAAGAAGTCGCCGAGATGCAGGCCGTAGTTGACTCAGAGGGCGGCGATTTCAAAATCGCTCCGTGGGACTACTATTATTACGCCGAAAAAGTGCGTCAGAAAAAATATGACTTAGATGAGTCTAAGGTGCGCGAATACTTTGCGCTTGACTCTGTGCGCAACGGCATCTTCACCATGGCCGAACGTCTCTACGGCGTCAAGTTCACCGAGATGCCCGACGCGCCCAGATACTATGACGAAGTAACAGTCTATGACGTTACCGACGCCAAGACAGGCGAGCATGTGGCCGTGTTCATGACCGACTACTTCCCCCGCGAGTCAAAACGTCAGGGCGCATGGATGAGCGAATTCAAAGGCTCATGGATTAACGACGACGGCACAGCCTCGCGCCCCGTCATCTTCAACGTCGGCAACTTCACCCGTCCGACGGCTGACACCCCTGCCCTGCTGACACTCGACGAGGTTGAGACAATGTTCCACGAGTTCGGCCACGGCCTTCACGGCATGCTCTCACGCGCACGCTACAAAGGCCAGTCAGGCACAAACGTCGACCGCGACTTTGTCGAGCTGCCCTCACAGATTCACGAGCACTGGGCTCTCGAGCCGGAGCTGCTCAAAGAGTACGCCCACCACTACAAAACCGGCGAAGTCATCCCCGATGACATGATTGCCAAGCTTCAGGCTTCGTCGACCCACAATCAGGGCTTCACCACTGCCGAGCTCGCCGGCGCAGCCCTGCTCGACCTGCAGTACGGCAAACTCAACACCAAAGAGACCATCAATCCCGCCGAATTTGAGAAACGTGTGGCCGAGGAACTCGGCATGCCGGCCGAACTGACATTCCGTTACCGCTCGCCCTACTTCAAACACATCTTCGGCAGCGACGGCTATGCGTCGGGCTACTACACCTATCTCTGGGCCGAGGTGCTTGACGCCGACGGCTTCGAGCTCTTCAAAGAGAAAGGCATCTTCGATCCCGAAACAGCCAAGGCTTTCAAAGAGAATGTACTCGAGAAAGGCGGCTCTGTCGACCCGATGGTGCTTTACGTAAATTTCCGCGGTCAGGAACCTACAGTTGACGCCCTGCTCCGCAACCGCGGTCTCGAGCCTGTCAAAAACATAGACTTAAGAGCAAAAACAGGCAAGTAACCACAAATCACATTGCCTCATAAATCAGAGAAGGCCTTCGGGATGCGTCCCGAAGGCCTTCTCTATATACGTATCACTTATTCAGTAGATAGCTCTTTAATCAGTCGCTGAAAAAGTATTATTTGTTTAATAATTCCACTGGCAGGCAATCATGTTAAGACTGTTGCAACCGATGGTGCGGAGGTCGGTAATCATGTTGAATCTGCAGTTGATATAAGTCAGTGACGAGTCAAATGATACATCGAGCATTGTCAGTTCGTTGTTGTTGCAGAGCAGACGCTGCAGGAATGTCAGATTGCTGAGAGTCAGCTGGGCGAGGTCATTGTATGAGCAGTCGATAAACTGGATGTTGGGGCAGTTGTCAACTTGGAAGTCGGTCAGGTCATTGTAAGAGCAGACGATGTCAAGCAGAGCGTTGCACTCGCGCATACCCAAAGTCTTCATGTTGTTGTCGGAGCATATAAAGGTCGACAGTGCGGGCAGTCCCGAGACGAGGAGATTTGAGATGTGATTATCGTCAATGTTAAGGTTGGTGAGGTTTGTCACACCTGTGAGAGTCAGCCCGGTCAGTTTGTTATAGCCGCAATACAGGTTCTTGAGGTTGGTACAATTGCTGATGTTGAGATACTCCAGACGGTTAGACTGACAGTTGACAGTCTGCAGAGTGGTTGAGTTTGAGAGGTCAAGCGATGTCATCAGGTTAGAAGCGATGTTAAGCTTCTTGATACCCGGCACATCGACGAGCTCAAACTCTGTCAGACGGTTGTTGTTGATTGAAACATTAATCAACTGAGGACATTCAGCCAAATCAATCTCGGTTATTTTGTTACGTGAGGCGTTAAAGTTGACAAGCTGCGAAGCACCCGCAACCGTAACGGCTGTAAGAGAATTGCGTGACACGTCGACATCTGTCAGAGCGGTGAAGCCTTTAAGATTAAGAGTGCCGGCAATTTTTTTGTTCTTCCACTCGATTTTGGTTACATGACCATTGGCTACAGTCACACCCTCCCATGTCGAGGGGTCATTTACATTTGTTACTTTCAGAGCCTGAGCGTTAGTCATACCCTGCTCGGCGGGAGCGGCAAGGAATGCCTGAAGCTGTTTCAGCTCATTTTTGTTAACGTTTTGTGCGAATACTGTCAAGCTACCAAGCGTTACAGCAATCATTAAAGCGACTTTTTTCATAATGCTTATAAATTATGGTTGAATATGTTTATTTGATTTTTATGATTCTAACAAGCGTCAGCCAAAAAAGGTTTGTATCCGTCGAAAAAAGTCAAAAAAACATAAGTTACGCAACCAATTACGAGCGAAATAATCACGCTAAAGTCTCGCATGATAAATTACTGATTATAAGCAATCCCCCCACGAATTATATAAATTTAATGCCGAAAAGCTTGCAAAAGTGACCGAACAGATGTATTTTTGCATTTGATAACAAAACTATTCATATCGAAACGTTATGCTAAGCATAGATGACTCACGTTTCATATACAAACCGATTCAACCTGCGAGTCAAAGGTTTTATAGATTATGAAAAAACATTTAATCGCAATGGCAATCGGCTTGGCCGCATGCATGCCTGTGATGGCACAAAACTCAATTTTCAATAATCCTGACAATAAAGGCTATTTCGGCATACGCGTCGGCGGCGAAGTTACATGTCCCGGCAAACTGACAGCTGAAAACGTCGGCGTGAGCCTTTTCAAAAACGGAGGGGGTGTTGAGTTCGGCGCCATTTACAATGCACCTGTTGTTGCTAACTTTTATATCGAGCCGGGACTCAAATTCTTTTATAATACTTACTCGGTAAAGGATGATTATTTAGACCGGGGCGAAAGCTCATCTATTCGGAAATTCGGTATGCGTATTCCGGTTATGGCCGGTTATCACTTTGATTTCACCAATGACATCAAAGTATCGATTTTTACAGGCCCAGAACTTGAAATAGGACTTTCTGCAAAAGAATATGATAAGGCCGACAATATTGAAGTAAAAACCGATGCATACGGGAAAGACGGATTTCTAAACCGTGTCGACCTCTTATGGGGCATCGGAGCCGGTATATCTTATCAGCATTTTTACTTTGGTGTAAGCGGAGGTATAGGTATGTTGAATATGGCTAAAGAATCAGACGCTAAATTTCACGAAAACCGCGTAACATTCAGCCTCGGATATAACTTCTGATAATCCGATCTAACTACATACAAGGCCTCGAAACCGATTGGTTTACGAGGCCTTGATGTTTTAACTAACACCATTAATCAGAACGGTGTTTTTTCGTCAGACTGGGCCATAAAGTCGGCTGTGCCTCCTGTGAAGGGCTGCGACGCACCGATTTGTGACACTGCAGGCTCGGCTGAGGTATTGAGCGCTGACTGTGCCGACTCCATCACCGCCGGCTGAGACGAGTCCTCGATATAATTCTCAAATCGTGCAAACTGAGCGCGGAATCTCATGTCGATATCCTTGACCGAGCCACTGCGGTGTTTTGCAATCATAAATTCTGCGAGACCGCGGATATCTTTACCCGACGGGTCTGTGTCACTATGATAATAATACTCAGGACGATGTATAAAGCAGACGATATCGGCATCCTGCTCGATTGCACCCGACTCACGGAGATCGGAGAGTTGCGGACGCTTGTTGTCGCTGCGCGACTCCACCTGACGGCTGAGCTGAGACAACGCGATAATAGGGATATTCAGTTCCTTGGCAAGCTGTTTGAGCGAACGAGATATCATGCTGACCTCCTGCTCGCGCGAGCCGAACTTCATGCCCGACGCATTCATCAACTGCAAGTAGTCGATGATTATCATCTTGATATCATGCTCTCTCACCAATCGGCGTGCTTTTGTACGTAATTCGAAAATCGACAGTGACGCCGTGTCGTCGATATACAGCGGCGCACCATTGAGATACTTGATACGAGCCATAAGCTGGTCCCACTCAAGCGTCGTAAGCTGTCCGCTCTTGATTTTGTCGCCAGGGAGCTCGCAAACGTTCGATATGAGACGGTTAACCAACTGCAGATTACTCATCTCAAGCGAGAAAATCGCAATGGGGGTATTATAGTTAACGGCCATATTCTTTGCCATCGAGAGCACAAAAGCCGTCTTGCCCATAGCGGGTCGGGCAGCTATGATGATAAGGTCAGAGTTCTGCCAACCTGAGGTCACTTTATCCAATTCATGGAATCCGGTAGCCAGACCGCTCAGGCCCGACGAACGGTTTGCAGCAGCCTCAATCTGCGTGAGAGCCGACGTGATGACCGGGTCTATCTGGGTGACATCTTTTTTGACATTGCGCTGCGATATCTCAAAAAGGCGTCCCTCGGCCTCCTGCAACAAATCATCGACATCAATACTCTCGTCAAAAGCTTTGTTCTCAATCTGAGCCGAAAAGTTAATCAGCTCACGGGCAAGATACTTCTGTGCGACAATTCGTGCATGAAACTCGACGTGAGCAGCAGATGTGACATTTGATGTCAGATTCACGATAAAGGCCATGCCGCCGACCTCGTCGAATGTACCGTTGAGACGCAGCTGCTCTGTAACCGTCAGCATATCAATCGGCCGCTGTGCGGCTCCGAGAGTCTGTATGGCCTCATACACCTTGGCGTGGGCAGGCTCGTAGAAACTCTCCGGCTTGAGGAGGTCACATACGGCCACATAAGCGTCTTTCTCTATCATGAGTGCGCCGAGCACAGCAGCCTCGACCTCCGTGTCACGCGGAGCCAGACGTCCGAGAGCATCCTGAGTGGGAGCCTGTGGCTGACGCTCGCGTCGGCGATAATTATTATTAGCAGTTGATTCCATCGTTATCGTGATAAAACGGTGCATAGTCTCACCGCGTATGCAAAGTTAGCGTTTTTGTCTCTGAGAGACTATAAATCGCGGTTAAGTTTTTGACAGCTTGTCAACATTGCCGCCAACGATGCTTTTTAACAATGTATAATTGGTCATTTATTCCACTACGTTGTCCATAATGTCTTATCGTTTAGTTTAAATTATTCATGTTTCCTAAATTTGTATGTAAAACCAATTTCTACAATCGTCAACTCCGATTATTATCAAAATGTTTCTCAAAAGATTATTTTTTGCGAGCAGCGCACTTATAGTGAGCGGCGGTCTTGCGGCGCAGACTGTGGCAAACGACTCCGTCACACTCGTGCTTTCGCTCGATGAGTGTCTCAGAATAGCACTTGACGAAAGTCCTACTGTCAAAATCGCTGACATGGAGGTCACACGCACCGATTATTCGCGCAAGGAGACTCTCGGCCAACTCTTGCCCACAGTCAGCTTTGGCGCCAACTATAACCGTATGCTCGCCAAACAGGTCATGTATATGAACATGGACGGCTTCGGCGGCGGCTCAGGCTCGGGCTCGGGCGGCGATAACAACGGCGAAGGCGACGGGTCGTCAGAGACTCCCGCATCGTCAGGACGCGCTGCGTCCGGTGGCGGTATCAAAGTCGGTCTCGATAATTCATATTCGACCGGCTTCACTGCCTCCATGCCTCTGATTGCCCCTCAGCTGTGGCAATCGCTGAAGCTGTCAGACGCAAACATTCTGCGTAACGTCGAGCTTGCGCGTCAGTCACGCCTTGACCTTATAAACCAAGTCAAAACCGCTTATTACGCCTATTTGCTTGCCAAAGACTCACGCCGGGTGATACAGGAGAGCTATGACATGGCCAAGCTCAATTATGACATTTACTCAAAAAAATACACAGCCGGAGCGGCATCTGACTATGATGTGCTGCGCACATCTGTGGCGATGAAAAACATCGAGCCGCAACTGATGCAGGCCGACATAGCCATCAAGCAGGCAAGACTCCAGCTGTTGATACTGATGGGTCTCGACGCGTCTTTCAAAATCGAGGTGCCGTCAGGGCTGTCAGATTATGAAGACACGATGTATCAGACCGTGCTTGACATCAATCCAGACTACAGCGGCAACAGTTCGTTGAAACTCAACAGTATCGATGCGGAC
>DXYS01000070.1:30439-30999 GCA_019415705.1 Bacteroidales bacterium
TCACACGCCGCACCGTCAAAGTGCAACAATTCGCATGGCTTCCGACACTCGCCATCTCGGCCAATTACAACTGGACCTCGATGAGCAACGGCTCTCCGCTGCGTAATTTCCGCTGGAATCCTTACTCTCAGGTCGGTCTGACTCTGTCGGTGCCACTGTTTGAAGGCGGCCAGAAGTATTCGCGCGTCAAACAGGCCAAAATACAGGCAGCCGAAATCACCCTGCAACGTGAAAATCTCGAGCGAAGCATCTCAAATCAGGTATCGCTTGCAATCGACAACATCAATGTAAACGTCAAGCAGATAGCATCGTGCTCTGAGAGCGTCAAAGAGGCCGAGCGTGCACACGACATCATGGAGCGCAGTTTTGCCATCGGCGCAGCCTCCTATCTCGACCTGCGTGACTCGGAGCTGGCGCTGACCCAAGCCCGTCTGTCGCGCTATCAGGCAATCTACAATTTCCTTGTCGCCAACAGCGAACTCGAGCTGCTCCTCGGCTCGGCCGACATCGACTCTCTGCAATCAGCAAACAAACAAGCCACAACATCACATAAATGAAAA
>DXYS01000070.1:31009-31533 GCA_019415705.1 Bacteroidales bacterium
CTCCTGCTGGCACTCGCATCATGCCGGTCTGACGAACAGAAAACAACAGTCACCGACCCGGCCGACGAACTGCCGATGGTCGCCGTAAACGTCGTCAACCGTCAGGATGTGCCACAAATCAAAGAATATACAGCCACAGTCGAAGCCGAGAACACAAACAACATATCACCCTCGGCACCAAACCGCATCAAGACCATCAATGTCGAAGTCGGTGACCGCATACGCCGCGGACAGACATTGGTGACCCTTGACCGAGCCAACAGCGACCAGCTCAAAATTAACCTCGACCAAATCGAGCGCGAATATCAGCGTGCCGTGCAACTGCTTGAAATCGGCGCAGGTACACAGCAGTCGGTCGATCAGCTCAAAGCCCAGTTAGACGCAGCACGCTCGCAGTATAACAATCTGATGGAGAACACCGTGCTCGTCTCGCCGATTAACGGCGTAGTAACGGCACGTAACTACGACCCGGGCGACATGACCGGCAACCTGCCAGTCCTGACGGTAAGCCAGCTCTCGCCCGA
>DXYS01000070.1:31543-36860 GCA_019415705.1 Bacteroidales bacterium
AAGTAAAGGTCATCATCAACGTCACAGAGTCAGACCTCGCGCTCGTACGCACCGGCATGCCCGTCGAAGTCAGCCTTGACGCTTTCCCCGAAGAAGTCTTCGCCGGTAAAGTTTCGCGCATCTATCCGACCGTTGACCCGACGACTCGTACATTTCAGGCCGAAGTACGCATCACTAACAAAGGCGAGAGAATCCTGCCCGGCATGTTTGCGCGCGTAAACATCGACTTCGGCGCCCAGTCTAATGTCGTCGTGCCTGACCGCGCTATCGTCAAACAGACCGGCTCGGGCAACAGATACGTCTATGTACTCCACGGAGGCAATACTGTCAGCTATGAACGCGTCGAGACGGGACGTCGCCTTGACAACAGCTACGAGCTTATCTCAGGCGTCAACGACGGCGACACCGTAGTCATCTCCGGTCAGGCACGCCTTGCCGACGGCGCAAAAGTGCAGGTAATCGCCGACAGATAAACGGCCGGTTGCACGACAGAAATTCATTTTATAACCATCACAACTGACATCAGCAAATGAGTTTATACGGAAGTGCGGTAAAACGACCCATCATGACGACCCTCTGCTTTGTAGCAGTCGTCATTCTCGGTCTTTTCTCGCTCAAAATGCTCCCAATCGACCTCTACCCCGATATCGACACCAACACCATCATGGTGATGACGACATATCAGGGTGCGAGCGCACAGGATATCGAACAGAACGTCACACGACCACTCGAAAACACCCTCAACTCGGTCAACGACCTCAAACACATCACTTCTAAGTCGCGTGAAAACATCTCTGTAATCACTCTCGAGTTTGAATACGGCGAAGACATCGACGTGCTGACAAATGATGTACGAGACAAATTGGACATGGTCTCGTCAATGCTCCCCGATGACGCCGAGACCCCTATCATCTTCAAGTTCTCGAGCGACATGATCCCAATTCTGCTCCTGTCGGTCCAAGCCGACGAGAGCATGCCGGGTCTCTACAAGATACTTGACGAGGCTGTCGCCAACCCGCTCGCACGTATCAACGGCGTAGGCTCCGTGTCAATTTCGGGTGCTCCAAAGCGTGAAATACATATCTATGTCGACCCCGTCCGCCTCGAAGCCTACAACATAACTATCGAGCAGATTGCCTCGGTCATAGCCGCCGAAAACCGCAATATCCCGGGCGGCGCCTTCGACATCGGCTCTGACACCTACTCTCTGCGTGTGCAGGGCGAGTTCTCGTCGTCTGACCAGATGCGTGACATCGTCGTCGGCTCGCGCGACGGCCGCAACATCTATCTGCGTGACGTGGCCCGCATCGACGACTCGCTTGAGGAACGCGCCCAGCAGACCTACAACAACGGCGTCAAGGGCGCCATGATTGTCGTGCAGAAACAGAGCGGCGCAAACTCGGTCGAGATTTCAAACAAAGTCCTCGAGATGCTGCCTTCGCTGCAAAAACGTCTGCCCTCAGACGTCAAGTTAGGCATTATCGTCGACACCTCCGACAATATCCGCAATACCATAGCCTCACTCGTTGAGACCGTGCTTTATGCGTTGCTCTTCGTCGTTATCGTCGTGTTCTTCTTCCTCGGACGCTGGCGTGCGACACTCATCATCACCATCACGATCCCGATTTCGCTGATTGCATCCTTCATATACCTCGCCATAACGGGCAATTCGCTCAACATCGTGTCTCTGTCGGCCCTGTCGATATCAATCGGTATGGTCGTCGACGACGCCATCGTTGTGCTCGAGAACGTCACGACCCATATCGAACGCGGCGCCGACCCCAAACAGGCCGCCGTTCACGGCACCAACGAGGTCGCAATCTCTGTAATCGCCTCGACTCTGACGCTTATCGCCGTATTCTTCCCCCTGACACTCGTTACGGGCATGACCGGCGTGCTTTTCCGTCAGCTCGGATGGATGGTAACCATCATGATGATTATCTCGACGACCTGCGCGCTGTCTCTCACTCCGATGCTCTGCAGCGTGTTGCTCCGGCGTACCACTCATCACGGCAAGCTATATACCCTGCTCTTCACACCTGTCAACCGCGGACTCGACGCTTTCGACAACGGCTACGCAAGTCTGCTCCGCTGGGTAGTCGGCCACAAGATGGTGACTATACTTATATGTATGGCAACTTTTGTAGGCTCGCTCTTCCTGATGAAGCATGTCGGCACGGAGTTTTTCCCGACCGCCGACGACGCCCGTCTGTCAGTCAACCTCGAAATGCCTATCGGCACACGTGTCGAGATTGCACAGCAGACCACCGCGCGCCTCGTCTCGGAGTGGCAGGAGAAATATCCCGAAATAAAGGTTATCAACTACACCACCGGACAGGCATCGAGCGACAACACATTTGCATCGCTACGCGACAACGGCTCGCACATTGTCTCAATGAATATACGTCTGCTTGACCCGGGCGACCGCGAGCGCGGCATCACCGAGATTGCCGGCGAGATGCGTAAGGACCTCGCCCGTTATCCGGAGTTTAAGAAGGCCATCGTGCAGGTAGGCGGCGGCGCCGGAATGGGCGGCCAGTCGACCATCGATTACGAGATTTACGGTTATGACTTCGCCGAGACAGACTCCGTGGCCCGTCAGCTCAAACAAATACTTGAGAATATCCCCGGCACGGCCGACGTCTACATTTCACGCTCTGACTACCAGCCGGAGTATCAGGTCGATTTCGACCGCGAGAAACTCGCTATCTACGGTCTTAATCTCCAGACCGCTGCCAACTATCTGCGCAACCGCATCAACGGCTCGACCGCCTCACGTTTCCGCGAGGACGGCGAGGAATATGACATCAAGGTGCTCTACGAGCCTGACAAGCGCACATCAATCGAAGACATCGAGAATATCCTCATCTATAACTCTGCCGGTAAAGCAGTCAGAATCCGCGATATCGGCACGGTGGTCGAACGTTTCACACCCCCGACCATCGAGCGCAAGGACCGCGAGCGCATCATTACGGTCAAGACCACCGTACAGGATGTGCCGATGAGCGAGATTGTAGCCAAATCAATGGCCGAAATAGACCGCATGGAAATACCTCAGGGTGTCTCTATAGACCTCTCGGGCAGCTACGAGGACCAGCAGGACTCATTCAGAGACCTGCTTATGCTCGCACTACTTATCGTAATTCTCGTCTATATCGTCATGGCGGCGCAGTTTGAGAGCTATACCTACCCCGCCATCATCATGACCTCGCTGCTCTTCGCCTTCTCCGGCGTGTTCATTATCCTGTTCCTGACAGGCCACTCGCTCAACGTCATGTCGATGATCGGCGCCATCATGCTTATCGGTATCGTCGTCAAAAACGGTATTGTGCTAATCGACTACATCACGCTCAACC
The DNA here is from genome assembly GCA_019415705.1 of Bacteroidales bacterium. GTDB lineage: Bacteria > Bacteroidota > Bacteroidia > Bacteroidales > Muribaculaceae > CAG-873. The sequence goes on from DXYS01000070.1 coordinate 34,900, forward strand.
GCGAGCGCGGACTGTCAATCAGACAGGCTGTCATACTCGGCGGCAAATCACGTCTGCGTCCTGTGGTGATGACGACTTTGACGACTATCCTCGGCATGGTGCCTATGGCTATCGGTACAGGTCAGGGAGCCGAGATGTGGCGCCCGATGGGTACGGCCGTAATCGGCGGTCTTACCTTCTCGACCGTCCTCACGCTGCTCTTTGTGCCCGTGCTTTATTGTATCTTCGCCCACAACGGCATCAAACGCTCGCGCCGCCAGCTGCGCAAAGCCGCCGCCAAGGCTGCCAACGCTTAATCCATCCACTGCAAACATTTAAGCAATGAAAGCTATACTTATCACTTTCGACCAAGCTCACTATGAGCATATAATCGAGATACTCGACCGCAACAACTGCCGCGGATTCTCGTCATGGCCCCAGATTATGGGACGCGGAAGCCGCGACGGCGAGCCACACTACGGCTCACACGCTTGGCCCTCGATGGCCTCGGCCATCATAACCATGGTGGCCGACGCGGCTGTCGACCGTGTACTCGCCCGTCTAAAGGATCTCAACGACGAGCGCCCCAAACTTGGCCTCCGCGCCTTCGTCTGGGACATCGAGAAAAGCATTTGACCACGTTATAGAAACTGCAGCGGGCCGTCAGGAAATCCTGACGGCCCGCTGTCGTTATGTCAATTAATGATATCAGTTCATCACCTTGTAGCCGGAGTTCTTGAGAGCCTCGCGCAGTTCGTCGATGTGCTTGGCGTCGCGGGTCTCAAGCTCGATGCGTATCGTGCAGCCATTGATCTGGGTGCTCGTGTTAATACGCTCATGCGAGACTGAGATGATGTTACCGTTATGCTCGCCGATGACGTTGCAGACACCCGAGAGCTGGCCCGGTTTGTCGTCAAGATTGATGATAAACGTATAGTTACGCCCGCTTTTTGACAGACCGCGTGTGATGACACGGCTGAGAGTATTGACGTCGATATTGCCGCCAGACACAAGGCAGACGGTCTTGCGCCCCTCGACCGGCACTTTGCCGAACATCGCCGCAGCGACAGACACGGCTCCCGCGCCTTCGGCCACAAGTTTCTGCTGCTCGATAAGCGCAAGAATGGCAGCTGCAATTTCGTCATCGCTTACAGTCACAACCTCATCGACATATCGGTTACACATCTCAAAGGTGTTGATTCCAGGCTCCTTGACAGCTATGCCGTCGGCGATGGTCGAGACATTGCTCAGATGCTGTATGCGGCCTTCCTGAAGCGACGCCGCCATGGACGGAGCGCCCGACGACTGCACGCCGTAGACCTTTATCTCCGGACGCAGAGTCTTTATGGCAAATGCCACGCCTGAAATCAGACCGCCGCCGCCGATAGGCACGATGACCGAATCGACATCAGGCATCTGCTCCAATATTTCGAGTCCGATGGTGCCCTGACCGGCTATCACCTTAGGATCGTCAAACGGATGGACAAAAGTGTAGCCGTGCTCTTGCTGAAGCTCGATAGCCTTGGCGTAGGCATCGTCATAGACACCGGGCACGAGACACACCTCGGCACCGTAGCCTTTAGTAGCCTCAACCTTTGAAATAGGAGCGCCGGCAGGCAGACAAATCAATGACTTTATGCCGTTATGAGTAGCGCCTAAAGCCACACCCTGCGCGTGATTACCGGCCGAACAGGCGATGACGCCGCGCGCCTTCTCCTCATCAGATAGCTGAGATATTTTGTAGTAAGCGCCTCGCAGCTTGAATGAGCCCGTAAGCTGTAAATTCTCTGTTTTAAGATATATATCGGCTCCGGGATTAAGTTTGGGAGCAGGTATTACCGAAGTTTTACGCGCCACGCCCTTAAGCACAGCCGCCGCATTAAATATTTCACTGATTTCCATCATGGTTTTGTATATTGATGCTGCAAATTTAGAGAAAATTCGTCTAAGAGAAAATATAATTTTACAACATAGTTTTTTAG
>DXYS01000070.1:36870-42730 GCA_019415705.1 Bacteroidales bacterium
GTTTTTTAGCAGAAAATCTTCTGCGTTTCATAAATTGTTATTAATTTTACAGAAGAATTTGTGAATTACATAACCAACATCTCATGTCTGACAATCTCAAAAACAAAGCGCTTGACTATCACCGCTATCCGATGCCGGGTAAGATAGAAACAATCCCGACAAAAGCCACCCATCATCCCGACGATCTCTCACTCGCCTACTCTCCCGGCGTAGCTTTCCCTTGTCTTGAAATCAAAGACAACAAGGACAACGCCTATCTTTACACAAACAAGTCAAACCTCGTGGCCGTAATCTCAAACGGCACCGCCGTGCTCGGCCTCGGCAATATCGGAGCAGACGCCGCCAAACCGGTAATGGAGGGTAAAGCTCTACTCTTCAAAATATTCGCCGGACTCAATTGCTATGATATCGAAATCGACGAGACCGACCCTAACCGTTTTGTAGACTCCGTCAGAGCCATGTCGGGCACTTTCGGCGGCATAAACTTAGAGGACATCAAGGCGCCCGAGTGCTTTGAAATCGAACGCCGTCTCAAAGAGGAGTGCGACATACCCGTGATGCACGACGACCAGCACGGCACAGCCATTGTAAGTTCTGCCGCACTGATTAATGCCCTTGACATCCAGAATAAAAAAATAGATGAAATCAAGGTCGTCGTCAGCGGAGCGGGCGCAGCTGCAATCTCATGCACCAAACTTTACGTCAAATTAGGCGTCAAGAAAGAGAACATAGTCATGTGTGACAGCCACGGAGTCATACGCGCCGACCGTCAGAATCTCAACGAGTCAAAGCGCATGTTTGCGACAACACGCGACATACACACTCTCGCCGAGGCTGTCAAAGACGCCGATGTATTCCTCGGTCTGTCTGTCGCCGACGCGCTCAAACCCGAGATGCTCGCCTCGATGGCTCCAAGACCCATTGTTTTCGCTCTCGCCAATCCCAATCCGGAGATTGCCCGTGATATAGCGATGCAGACACGCGACGACCTTGTCTTCGCCACCGGACGCTCTGACTACCCCAATCAGATTAACAATGTGCTCGGCTTCCCGTATATATTCCGTGCCGCTCTCGACTGCCGCGCATCGGTCATCAACGACGAGATGAAACTCGCCGCCGCACGCGCCATCGCCTCATTGGCTCGCAAACCGGTGCCCGAATCGCTCAAACGCGCCTATGGTGTGAAAGAGCTTACGTTCGGCCGCGAATATATTCTTCCCAAACCCTTCGACAAACGCCTTTTACCGACCGTCGCTCCTGTCATCGCGCAGGCCGCTGCCGACTCCGGCGTGGCACGTCACCCGGTCGCCGACCTCGAGACCTATGCGCGTCATTTGGAAACACTCATCGAGAGCAATGATGCCTACATCGTCAAACTCATCACGAGCGGCAATTAAAATTAAAACTAAAACTGGAAATAGATAAACGGTGCAACATCCTCGCCGCGCAGTTCGACAACGAGCTGCACCACCACGAGTAACACAACTAGTTTAACAAGCCACGGCGATCTCACAAAGGTCGCCGCCGCTTTATCCCAGAAACGCGTCGGCAAGCAATGTGCGGCGACAATCAGGAGCAGCATGACAAGCCATAGCGTGCGTGCGGCTGCAAACGGCAACGCGTAAGCAAGCGAGAACCCGTCAAAGACCGACGAGATTATCTTCACCGAGTCTCCGAAACTCGCCGCCCTGAAGAATACCCACAGTAAAGCTACGACAGTCATCGTGAGCAGCCAGCTGAACACCTTTATGGCAAAACTTTCGCCCAAACGCCCCATCAGAGGCTTTGAAGCCTTGTGTACAGCCAACCCTGCACCGTGCATGGCGCCCCAGAACACAAATTTCCATGCGGCTCCATGCCATAGACCGCCTATCAGCATGGTTGCAAAATTATTGACGTATGTGCGCGCCGTGCCGTGGCGGTTACCGCCTAACGGTATGTAGACATAATCGCGCAGCCACGTTGACAGCGAGATATGCCAGCGGCGCCAGAAATCGGTCAGATTACGTGATTTATAAGGGAAGTTGAAATTTGGCGCGAGCTTGAATCCCATAATCAGCGCTATACCTATGGCCATGTCGGAGTAGCCCGAGAAGTCGCAGTAAATCTGCATAGTATAACCGATTATGCCCATCAAAGCCTCAAACCCGTGATAAGCGCCCGGCGCATCAAAGACCATGTCGTTATAACCGGCGATGTAGTCGGCAATAATCGCTTTTTTGACCACACCCAAGATTACAAGCCAAAAGCCCATGTAAATCTCGGCCTTTACCGCACGATGGTTGGCCCTGATTTGCGGCAGGAAATAATCGGCGCGCACTATAGGTCCGGCGACAAGTGCCGGAAAGAAAGACAGGAAGAAGGCATACTCAAGCCATGTCGCCGTCGGCTTGACTCGCCCCTTGTATACATCTATTATATAGCTGACCGACTGAAAGGTGTAAAACGAGATGCCGACCGGCAGTATAAGGTCAAGCGGCTGGAAGTTTGAGCCGACCATAGCCGACAGATTCCACATGAAAAAGTTGGCGTACTTGAAATAAGCCAATATGCCGAGTGAGGTCATCAGCGAAAGCGCCACACAAAGCCGGCGCAAAGCACGCCTCTCTGTCCTGACCATCAGCCGTGACAACGTCCAGTCAAAGACAGAGGTCGCGGCAAGCAACACGACAAATAATCCGCTCGACTTGTAGTAGAAATAGAAACTGAACGCGACTACAAAGCCCGCCATCTGCCACATGCGTTTTTTGAGCAGCGCATAGACAGGGATAAAGACAAGAAACAGCGCCCAGAACGTACCGCTCGAAAAGAGCATCGGCTCCGAGGCATCATAGGTGAAAATCTCACCGAGATTGGCGACCAAGTCGCTGCTGTCATACCCGGCGTACATATTATTTCTCGTCAGGCTGATGAACAAATACTCTCGCGGGGCGCGCCGTAGTCGTCTGCGGCTGCTCCATTTTTATGGGCGCGGCCGAGTGCATCGGCATCCACCGTGCAACGCTGTCCATCCACTCTGCGGCCGAGGCCGGAGTGGGATGAGCGCCGTCATGTCCGCGCTCGAATGTCATGCCGTCGCTCTTGAAGAATGTACCTTTGCGGCATTTTGCGGCGAGCAGGTCGTTGATACCGGTGTCCTTGCGCCAGTTGGGAGGGCCGATCCACACATAAGGCCGGTCTCCGATATCAGAGAGTATCGAGTCGACACAGGCCGAACGTTTGTCGACGACATCCTTGACAAACAGCTCGTTGGCACCCAAACAGATAAAAACATAGTCGGGTTTGAGACGCCTGATATAGTCACGCAGCTTGGTCGATTTACCCCATGTGGCGGTTGTCGAGCTGTACCATATCACCGAGTAAAGTTTATGGCCGTTAGCCTTGGCGTAAGCGCCCATGCGCGGCGAGAGCCCGTCGAGCATCGAGTCTCCGATGAAAAGTATAGTCTTTGAGGCAGTGTCCAATGGTGCAGGCTGAAACGAGGCTGCGCTATCAGTCACCGTCGAGTCAGGGAGGAATTTGACCGCAAGCGATGGAGCATCCTTTTGCAGACGTGTCTGTGTCAGACGCTCGACAATGCCCGACGACTTGAGCTTCAAAGGCCCGATACTCAGGCCGTCAAACGCAGATATCAGTATGATTACGACAAAAGCCGTAAACAGCAACACCCAGAGAGGTCTGTAATTGCTCTTCACGGCCCCGGAAATCAGTTAGATACTATCATATATTCGCCTCCGCGCCCGGGACCGACATAATAGTGTCGCAGCCCGAAACCCTGCTCGGCCGCCGGCCCTGAAAGCGGATGTCCGTTAAGCGAGAAAACATCATATGTCGAGTGACAGTTGGGACACTCGGCCACCATCGACGTCGTGTTTATAAAAACTCGGACATCGCTACGCCGCTCCACAGGACACGCAAGATCATAGACGGTCGGATTGCCGTTGATATCGCCGACAAGCAAAAGTCCGCCAAATCCCGTGGCCGAAATGGCCGTGTAAGGATAGTTGGCGGGCAGACGATCCTGCTTTATAAAAATACGGTAATCCATAGCGCCACCTATGCCGTAGGTATTCCACTGGGCTACAGTGGCAAAAGTCAGACTGACAGGCATCGGCGGGATGCGTTCGTCGTCAAGTTTTGAGCATGCACCCGTGACAATCGCCGCCGCGACTGCGGCCATGGCGCACAAGGCACTCACTGTCTGACGGGCGCGCCTTAGCATCATTTATGAATTTAAACGCACGAGCATGTCGCCGATCTGGTCGACAGCTTTCTGCAGAACACCTCCTACGAACGGACGCAGCATCGGAGGAATGTCTACGTCGACAGCCGTGATTATCTCGGTGGTCTCATCACCTTTATCAGTAAGGTCGACAAATAGTTTCAACGGCACAGGGGCTCCGACGGCGTCCATCTCGATGCGCTCGGGATCTCGACGAACAACGTTGAATACAATCTTGCCTACCTGACTCGTGTTGAGGGTTATGCTGTCCTTGTCGAAAGCGATATCGCCCAATTTGGCGCGCTCGGCTGCGGGAATACGATCGACGGCCTCGCCGAAACTTGTAAGATCCGCAAATTTGTCAACGATATATGTAGCCGGACGATTTATAGTCACGGCACGACTTTTATATTGGCCCATAAATTAATCTGTTGCTGACTGCCTACTTGTCTTCTGTTATTTGCGTGCCGGAATCCAGTTTGCAGGGTCTTTACGCCACTCCTTGAGAGTGTCTACGTCGCCCGGTTTGATATAGTTTGTGGCGAGAGCGGCCTCAAGCAGAGCATTGTAGTTGCTGAGCGTAATCAGATTGACGCCGGCTTTGTGGAAATTCTCTTCGGCGACGGGGAATCCGTAGGTGAAGAGGGCGGCCATGCCGATAACCTCGCAGCCTGCTGCACGTATTGCTTCGACAGCTTTGAGCGAGCTGCCGCCGGTTGAGATAAGGTCTTCGATAACCACTACTTTCATACCGGGTTTGAGATTACCTTCGATGAGGTTTTCGAGTCCGTGATCCTTGGGAGTAGATCTTACGTAAACGTAAGGCAGACCTAACGAATCAGCCACAAGCGCGCCTTGAGCGATTGCTCCCGTAGCAACACCGGCTATGGCATCAACCTGCTCGAAGTTTTCGAGAATGGTGCGGCAGAGTTCTATCTTGATGAACGAGCGTATCTCCGGATATGACAGCGTCTTGCGGTTATCTGTATAGATGGGAGAGTTCCATCCTGAAGCCCATACGAAGGGGCTCTCCGGCTGAAGGTTAATGGCACTGATTTTAAGTAGTTTTTCGGCAAGGATGCGTGCGACCTGTTTCATTTCAAAAAGAATTATATGTTATTTACTGCAAAATTACTATTTTTCCACGATAAATTAAACTTTACCGATACAAATCTATCATATAATTAAAACATATTTTAAACGCACACTAAAAGACGAGCCCATGAAAAAATTTCTGACATCAGCAGCTATTTCGCTCATCTGTATGGCTCTTGCCTGTCCCCAGATTGACGCCCGCGGCCGCAACAACGCAGACAACGACTCGCAGCAGCGTCGCACCGAGCAATCACAAAGACCCGGCTCAAACAGCAACCGTCGTCCCGGTCACAATAATAACGGCAACAGCAACCGTCCGACACAGCGTCCCGGTCACAATAATAACGGCAACAACAACCGTCCGACACAGCGCCCCGGCCACAACAATAACAGCAACAGCAACCGTCCCGGAAACAACGGCGGTCAGGGAAATCACCGTCCCAACCATGACTACAACCGTCCGCAGACAAATCACCGCCCCGACATGCGTCCCGGACATAACAACAGACCGATACACAACAGCTGGCGCCCCGGTCCCCCTCC
>DXYS01000071.1 GCA_019415705.1 Bacteroidales bacterium
CCTGTCAAGTGGCCCGATATCTCCGGTGCAAAACTTATTGTCGAGACCGCGCTAAGCAATTATCGTATCGAGCCGAGTCAGGGCACACACTTCTTCCATAATCTTACGTCGTTCGGCGTCGGCTATTTCACGGTCAATCCTTTCGGCGGCGAAGGTATATTCGACGAGACTTTTCTCAACAGTTTCGAGCCTGCCGAGGAGACTGCCCATCTGCGGGTCGTCAGGTTTGACCGGCCGTTGAGAGTCGCCATAGACGGACGCAAGGGAGCCGGAGTCGTTTTTAAACCTGACGAACAATCCCGAGTCCAATAATTTAAGCAACAATCATCACACTAAATACGCTATGTCATTTTTCAAAAATATAAAACGTTCGCTCGGATTCGGCGGCGAGACTGACGACGAGCTTTATGCCGACAGTCCCGACACGTTTGACAATGAGGCAGAGACAATGTCTGCCGGTCGTCGCTCAGACCATCATGGCGACGCTGCCCCGATTGAAAATCCGGAGCCTGACCCTCAGATGGTGGCGGCAATTTTTGACCATGTCATAGCTACATTTAACGAGGCTCTGCCATCGTTTATCCGCGAGAGTGTCGACCCCGAGGCCCAGCGTCGCAAACTTTACGAAGGTCTCGATGCGTCTTTAAGAGAATATATCTCGGCACTTGGCGCTGACGCACGGCGTCGCAGCGAAGCGCGTTTTGCAGCCGAGCAAAGCGAAATGCGCGCCGAAATGGACGGTCTCAAAGCCAAGGCCAAAGAGATAGAGCAGCAGCGTTTTGACATCAAGCAGCAGCAACTCAGCGCCGACCGTCAGAAGCGCGCTCTCAGTGACCGTGTGCATGACCTTGAGGCGAAGATTGTCGCCCTTGAGGCCGACCGCGAACAGTTGGACCTTGAGAACAAAAGTCTGCTCAACAAGCTTAAGGTCGCTTCAATCCACGAGAATGACGCCGACGCCATGCGCGAGCAAATAAGCAATCTGCAGCGGCAGTTGCTCGAGCAGCGCAATGCAGCCGTGGCATCTGACACGGCTGTGCCCGATAACTCGGCTGAGCTTGCCGATGAATTAGAGGAAACAAAGGCCGAGCTCGCGGCGACAAAGACAGCATTAGAAGAGGCAAAGGCGGCATTAGCTGAGGCAAAGGCGGCATTTGACGAGGCAAAGGCGGCATTTGACGAGGCTGTGGCCAAAGAGGCACTCAGCCGTGAGATGGTTACAGACCTGCAGCGCCGTGCCGCCGAGGCACGCGAGGAGCTTGACCGCCGCGACAGTGAGTGCAAAGATTTGCAGGCGAGTCTCGAGGAGTCACGGGCGATGAATGATGAAGTCGTGGCCCTGTCGGAGCAAATGGATAAGATAGAGCAGGCTGTCGAGAAACGAGATAAACTTATCGAAAAACTCAAGACTGATGTGGCTGCGCTCACCGACGAGAACTCCTCGCTCCGTGCCACCATAGCCGACAACATAACAAACAGCGCCGAGACTGAGGCCGCGCTGCGTCAGCGCATAACCGAGCTCGAATCTCTGACAGTGACGCCGGTTGTGGCGTCTGAGCTTGAGACGTATGGCGAGCCTGATGGTGACGACTCTTCAAAGTCTGACCCCTGCCGGATAATGCCCAAAATCTCTGACAGTGATTTGCGCGAGATAGAGGAGAGTTTTGAAAATGCTGACTGGATGCGTTCTGATCCGCCGGCAGATGTGCCGTCAATGCGCTCGGAGGTCAAGGACAGTGACTTCGGCTATCAGGCGCCGGTGCGCAAAAACCATACACCCACCAATGACGCCCAGCTCTCATTGTTTGATTGAATTATGAAAATTATATTGTTTGATTATATATGAAATCTGTAAATTATATCCGCACCATAGTTCTGGCAGCCGCTGTCTCTCTGACGAACGGGGCCGGCGTCATGGCTCAGCGCACGGCGGCCGTCTCGGCGCTCGAGCCCTATGTCTATCCCGCCAATGCGCTCAAATCTCCGTCTCAGTTTGTCTATATGCCTGATGGACAGAGTTATCTGCTCCTGTCTGACGACCATACGGCAATCGTCAGATATGACGTGCGCTCGGGCAAGGAAATCGAGAAGTATGTCGACCTTAAAAATACGCGCGAGACAACTCTCGATGCCATCGAGGGCTTCCGTCTCTCGGCTGATGCATCAAAGGTGCTCGTATGGCGCAACAGCGAGCCTATCTACCGCCGCTCGTTCACAGCAGAGTATTATGTCTACGAGGTGCGTACACGTCTGCTGCGTCCGCTGTCGACGCAGCATGAGGTGCAGCGTTCGCCGATATTCTCACCTGACGCGCGTATGGTGGCTTTTGTCGCCGACAATAATATATATGTAAAGAAGCTTGACTTCAACACCGAGGTAGCTGTCACTGAGGACGGCAAGGCCAACAGCATCATAAACGGCGTATCTGACTGGACCTACGAGGAGGAGTTTGCCGTTACATGCTCGATGGCTTTCTCACCCGATAACTCGACTCTCTGCTTTGTGCGTTACGACGAGAGCCAAGTGCCGTCTTACAGCCTTACGCTCTATGAGGGTACATGCAGCCCGGAGCGCCAATATGCCCTATATCCGGGACGTTATGACTACAAATATCCCGTGGCCGGTGCCCCCAACTCGCGTGTGTCGCTTCACAGCTATGACATCGACACCCGCAAGGTCAAGGACATCGCGCTGCCTGACGCCGGCATCGAATATATCCCGCGTATCGACTATCAGCCCGGCGGTCAGGTGCTCGTCGTGCCGACTCTCAACCGTGACCAGAATCGCCTCGAGATTTACAGCGTCAATCCCAAATCGACTGTTGTCAAATCTATCTATGTCGAGCAGTCACAGGCTTGGATTGACCCGCAGACATATGAGAAACTCGACCTCGGCGAGCGCGAGATGGTCGTCATGTCGTCGCGCGACGGATACACTCAGCTCTATGCCTACTCCTACACCGGCTCGATGTTGCGTCAGATTACAGACGGCGAGTGTGACGTGACCGCATGGTACGGCTCAGACGCTGCCGGCAACTCATATTATCAGCTTGCGGCTCCGACTCCGCTCGACCGCACGATTATGCGCCTCGACCGCAAGGGTGTGACCACACGAGTCAGTGCCGAGAAGGGCTGGAGCTCGGCATCGTTTTCGCCTGACCGCAGTCTGATGCTCCTCTCTTACAGCGACGCCGCGACCCCGACCTCATACACTCTCTGTCAGGCTACAGACGGCAAAAAAGTGCGCGTGGTCGAGGATAACGCCGATTTTCTGTCAAAACTGCCGTCACGATTGCCCTCAAAGGAGTTTTTCACCGTTAACAGCGACGGCTATGAACTCAACGCCTATATGATTAAGCCGATAGATTTCTCGCCCTCCAAGAAATATCCCGTGATAATGACACAGTACAGCGGACCCGGCTCACAGAGCGTTGTAAACCGCTGGCAGCTTGACTTTGACTATTATTACGCGCAGCAGGGCTATATTATAGTATGTGTAGACCCGCGCGGCACAGGCGGTCGCGGCCGCAAGTTCAGCGATGTGGTTTACAAACGTCTCGGTTATTACGAGACCATAGACCAGAGTAATGCTGCACGTCACATCGCGTCGTTGCCTTATGTCGACGCGTCGCGCATAGGCATCTACGGATGGAGCTACGGCGGATATGAGGCTCTGATGTGCGCCACCGACTCACAGACTCCGTTTGCGGCCGCCGTTGCTATTGCACCCGTGACCGACTGGCGCTATTATGACACGGTCTATGCCGAGCGCTATATGCTGACCCCGGCCCAGAACGAGGAGGGCTACAACGCATCGGCTCCTTTGCTGCGCGCTCACCGTCTCGGGTGTCCGCTGCTTATGATGTACGGTACAGCCGACGACAATGTTCATCCGGCAAATACCCTTGAGTTTGTCTCGCGTCTGCAGAGCGCCGGTTTGATTTGCGACATGTTTGTGTTCCCCAACATGAACCATTCGATTAACGGATGCAACGCCCGACGTGTCGTATATGCTAAAATGCTCGATTTCTTTGACCGTAATCTCAAGTAAAAAGATATGTCACATAATTATACAGTATCTACGGCGACTGTGAGAGCACTTTGGAACAACTGGGCTCTCGCTTTCGGAGCGATATCCGTTGTGATGCTGGCACCCCTTATTATTTCCAAGAACTGGCTTCCGCTGCTGCTTTATGCCGAGGCATACGTGCTCAGCCTGAAACTCAAAGCATCGTTTGACACAAAGAAGCGTCAGACAGTATGTAATCTGATACTGCGTGTGGCGATGCTGATAATATTCTGGTCGGCTACGGTGATGCTGGCAATCAATCTGCTGCAGGCCGAATGGTTTTTCGGACGTATGATGGTCTGGGAGCCTTTCAATCCCGAGCATCCCTATATCTGTTCGCTTATTGTCTTTCCGACTGCGCTCATCGTCTGCGGCTATACGCTGCTGATGGGCCATAACCTTAAGTTCTGTCAGAATTGTCAGGCTCGTTACGGCTATTATCCCGGCGACGGTATCATCGCGACATTATATTATCGCGAGTCGCGCAATCAGGTCAAGCTGATGCTCTGGCTTTCGCTGGCTCTGACCATGATAGACTGGGCGTATTATTATTTCTTTTACATCAATGTAAACTATAACACGCCCGACCGTTTTTATTTCACGTTTATGCCGGCGGCAATCTATCTTTTCTCTCTTGTCTATATGGGTGTCAGATATATGAACATGGCCGACCGCATATCAGAGCACGCGACACATCCCGATGCGCCCAAGCCGATGATGACGATGGTCAGATTCCTTATCTTTTCGGGTGATTCAGTCTTTTTGGCGCCTAACACAGACGAGCTCCTCGACACTCCGGCGCGTATCAATATACCGCGTCGCGAGAGTCTTGAATTGGAGCAGGCACGTACAGATTTCGAGCGTATAGCCGAAATAAAGGACTTTGAGATAAAGTTTATGTATTCCAACGAGGGCTATGTCAACGGAGCGAATGTCCTGCATTATGCTGTTTTCTTAAATGAAGAAACTCTGCAGATGCCGCTTATCGGCGTATGGCTCAGGATAGATGAGATTGACCGTATATTGCGCAGCGGAGGTCTTGCACCTATGCTGCTCAATGAAATTTACCGCATCTATAATGTCACGATGGCATGGAAGACTTATGACCGTGACGGACGCCGCATATATCCGATAAAGAACTATCATCCGACTTTCCGTCTGCGCGACCTCCGTCACTGGGATGTGGACTATAATGACCTGCACTGGCTGAAGGTGGTCACAAACAACGAAGACCGCCCCTTCTATCGTCTTCGCCGTTTCTGGCGCAAACTTTTCAGAAATGCGCCCTGACCGTAATGACTAAGCTTTTAGTAATAACGGGTCCCACCGCTTCGGGCAAGACTTCACGTGCTGTCGATGTGGCGCGCCGTCTTGACGGAGAAATCATCAGCGCGGATTCACGCCAGATTTATCGCGGGATGGATCTCGGCACAGGCAAGGACCTCGCTGACTATGGCTCCGTTCCGTATCATCTGATAGATATCGCGCCTGCCGGTTACCGTTATAATCTATATGAATACCTGCGTGATTTTGCAACGGCGCATGACAGTATTGTGTCACGCGGACGGCAGCCGATATTATGCGGAGGTACCGGACTTTATGTCGAGTCTGTCCTCAAGGGGCTGAAACTGCCCGAGGTCCCGGCTAATGCCGGTTTGCGCTGCAGTCTCGAAGGCAAAACGCTCGCCGAGCTGACCGACATGCTCTCGGCGATGAAAACGCTCCATAACACCACTGATGTCGACAGTTGCAAACGAGCCATACGTGCCATCGAGATAGCCACATATTACGACGAACATCCCGATGCGGCGCTTGCTTCGGAGCCGCATCCGCTGGCAAATGTACTGACTGTCGGTATTGACATACCCCGTGACGTCCGGCGCCGTTTAATCAGCGAACGTCTCGACCGGCGTCTCGACGAGGGCATGGTCGACGAGGTGCGCCGTCTGATAGACGGCGGTATCTCGCCTGAAGATTTGGTCTATTACGGGCTTGAATATAAGTTTCTGACTCTCTATGTCATCGGGGAGCTAAGTTATGATGAAATGCGCCGTCAGTTAGAGATTGCCATACACCAGTTTGCAAAGCGTCAGATGACATGGTTCAGAGGCATGGAGCGTCGCGGACTGCATATAGAGTGGCTTCCTTACGACATGGATCGGGAGGAATTTGTCGAACGTGTCGTTGATTTGTTATCCGCAGTCGGTGATGAGTAGGACGGGACTGATATTGTTACTTTTTGCATTTGTCTTCTGTCAGCCTGAAGTATTAAGTCAGACATGCGACAGCGGAGCCGCTCTTGCGACAGACACCGTCATAGTCAGGTCTGTAGCTGAGGGCATGCGTGCCGCCCGCATCCATCTGCGTGCCGGGCTTCCCGCATCGGGCGACTTTGAGTGGGGACTTATACTCAAAGACACTGAGGGGAGCAGCCGTCGCATTGTCATCAGCGGCAATACCGACGATTTGCATGACGGTGACTACCCGGCTGCGGTTTTCTTTACAGACAGTGTCGCGCATGTGATAAAACGCAGAGTGTCGCAGGCCGCGGCAGCCGATGAGTTTTCGCTGCGTATCACCGGGCGTTACGGTGAGTTCGGAAGTAAATATTCTGATTACGACTTTGAAATCGGTGATGAGGATATCATCAATGTGAGTGCGTTTCTGAGCCGCGGCATGCGCCTGCGTCGGTTTGATGTGGTGACCGAACGTATAGACCGGCCCGAAATATGCAGTCTGTTTGACAGTCAGGAGGGTCTGAATGAATATTTTGCCGTTACAAAAGATTCGCGGGAAGGTTTCTGGACTTATCTTGACCGCAATCTTGATTATAAAGACTGTACGCTTGGCGGACGTTATCGTTTGGCATGTGTAAGCGATGGTGACGGAGGCTACCTGCTCTTATATATTAGCGGCGCTGAGCGCGGGGCGCGTATCTGGACCCCGATGATGATAAAGGGGCGTCTGCGTCCGACTGCTTTTGCCGGGCATTATGACCTGATATGGACGGATGCTTTCGGCCACACGGAGTCCGGGGCGGAGTCAAACGCTTCATTCGCTCCGGATAACAGTCTGCTTACGCTTGACTTCCCGCTTTACGGACGTTCGCAACTGCGTTTCGCCAAGAGTAAGTAAACGGAGTTTACTTCGACTTTCCCGAGTCTGATACCGTAAACTGTGACGAGTTGGCGTCATAGTTGACTGTCGCGTCAAGCAGCATCAGTGTGTAATAGCCGCGGGTGCGTTCCATGCTGAAAACGTCATTGAGATTGGACGTTTCCTCGAGATATTTATATAGCTGCGGTGGCAGTTGGTCAAAGAGCAATACCTGAGGCAAAGGCATGCCGTAGCCGTTGACAGACTGCCATGAATAGTCTTTGTCGAATGTCATGCCGGGGCCGTTTTTGAGGCGGATATGCCAGCCCGTCGGTGTTTCGGTGCAGCTCTCTGCCTGCGAGAAGGGGAAGTACTGGTTGATGAACTCGGTGATTTCCTTGGGTATCGAATTCCATACATCGTCATTATCACTGCATGACGGCAGCAGGAACCCGACACTCAGAAACAATATTATTATGCGTGCAATATGTTTCATAGATTCAGTGAGTGTTTACAGGCCTTATTTCAAGGCCTACTGTTAATCGATGTTATAAAAATAGAACGAGGTTAACAGCCGCTTTGTTTGGCTTTCGGACGATTATTTTCGCCAAAAAGCGCGGGTAAAAAGCAGCAGCACGGTGAATACCTCGAGACGTCCGGTGAGCATAAGCAGCGACAGCACCCATTTCGCCGCATCCGGAACGATTTCAAAGCTGCTTCCGTAGCCGGTCATACCGGCGCCGAGTCCGATATTTGACATGCAGGACAGGACGGAGAAAAATGAGTCGACAAGCGGCATGCCGAGAGCCGTCAGCACAAGTCCACCTATGAAAATAAGAGCTACGTAGATGCAAAGAAAGGCGATGACTTTGTTAACCAATTCGGGGCTTACGACCTTGCCGTTGATGCGCACCGGCAGAATTGAGTGAGGGTAGAGACTGCGATATATTTCGTTGCGGCAGTTCTTGACCAAATACAGCAGACGGTCGATTTTGGTTCCGCCGGCGGTCGAGCCGGCACATGCTCCGAAAAACATCATGAAGAACATCAGGGCTATGACAAACGGGCCCCAGCTTTCATAATTTGTGGCCGAGAATCCGGTTGATGTCATCGTCGAAATTATCTGGAATAGAGGATTGATTGTAAGATCTTGCCAGCTGTGGACCTCGTTACGCGATATGATGCAGATGACGAAGACAAAGAAGAAAAAGGCAATCAGCATTATGTAAGTGCGGAGCACGTCGTTGCGTCTGAGTTCTTTCCAGTTACCGCATAAAGCGCGGTACATCAGAGCGAAACTTACGCCTCCCAAAAACATGAATACAGTGATTACAATTTTTATATAGACCGAGTCATAGGCGGCAATCGAATTGCCCTTGGTCGAGAAACCTCCGGTCGAGATTGTGCCGAATGAATGGCAGATTGCTTCAAAGAAATCCATCGGTCCGGCCCACAAGAGCATGACGAGGATAAATGTCAGGCCGATATAAAGATACCATAGCGCTTTGGCGGTCTGAGATATACGCGGACGTATCTTGTCGTGGGTTATGCCGGTTACTTCGGCGTTAAACATCTGCAGGCCGCCCGAATGGTTGAACATCGGAAAAACTGCCAGAGTGAACAGTATAATGCCCATGCCGCCTATCCATTGCATCATTGCTCTCCACAACTGGACACCATGGCTCATCTCGTTTATGGATTCGAAGGTCGATGCTCCGGTTGTCGTGAAACCAGACATGGCTTCGAAAAACGAATCACTGACGCTCATCGGAGTCGTACAGAATATGAACGGCAGCATACCGAAAATCGAGTAAAAGACCCACACCATAGATGTCAGCAGGAAGCTGTCGCGTTTGCCCATGTGGCTGACACGCGGCCGAGAGAAGACCGAAAGCATGACGCCGGCGAGAAAGGTGCCTGCTGCCGTAAGCCCGAATGACCAGACGTCGGCTTCATCATATATTAAGCAGGTCAGGGTGGGGAAAAGCATGAAAACGGCTTCGATAGCCAACAGTAGGCCGATGATGCGCATCAGCATGCGTATATTGACTAAGGGTTTTTCTGCCGGTTTCATTATGCCTTATATTTAAATGCCAAATTATCAGTTAAATAATTTCTCGACTTTATGTATGGAGCCTGACAGACAGAAGACGAGAACATGATCGCCGGCCTGTATGTGTGTCATACCGCCGATAAGCATGCCCTTGCCGTCGCGTATCAGTCCGGCGAGTGTCATGTCGCGAGACAGGCGCAGGTCTTTGACCGGCGCGGAGGTTATTTTGGAGCCGGGTCTGACCTCGAGTTCAGCGACTTCGGCGTCGGCAAGTGCCAGACACTTGGCCGTCGACGAGTCAGAGTCTAAAAGCATCTGGAAAATCGAACTTGACGCGAGCAGTTTCTTGTTTATGACCGTGCCGATATTCAGGCTTTCGGCCTGTGAGATAAATTGCAGATTCTCGACTTCGGCTATGGTTTTTTTGACACCTAACTCTTTGGCTGTAAGGCAGGCGAGGATGTTGCTTTCGCTGCTGTCGGTGAGGGCTATGAATGCATCGGTTTCTTCGATACCGATTTCAGACAATAACTCGGGGTCACGGGCGTCACCGTGTATTATCTCACAGTCGGCGCAGATGGTCGGCAGTTTACGGCATCGCTCGATGTCGTTTTCAACAATGCGGAAATCAAAGTTTTCGCCGGCCATGACGGCTAAACGTGCGGCAATCTTGCTGCCTCCCATGACAAGAACACGTCTGATGCGCTGAGCTACTTTGCCTGTCAATTCGATAAGGTCATTGACATGGTCGCGGGTGGTGGTGATATAAAGTATATCGCCGCTCTTGATAATATCGTCGCCGCGGGGGATGATTGTCTCGTGATTGCGTTTGATTGCCGAGACATGGAAGTGATGGTTGGTATTGGCGAAGTCCTTGAGGTGCATGTCGGCGATGAGGGCGTTGTCGTGGATTTTGACACCGACAAGTATGATTTCGCCGTTGTGCAGCTCAAACCAGTGGCGTACCCATGAGTGGTTAAGGGCTGTAATTATTTCCTGTGCGGCAAGATACTCGGGATATATGACGCGGTCTACGCCCATCTGTTTGACAAAGCGGCTGTTGCCGGGCGCCATATAGTCGTAGCTGGTGATACGTGCGACAGTCGTCGACGCTCCGAGGCTCTTTGCCATCGAGCATGCGACGACATTGTCGGTCTCGTATGGGGTTACGGCAATAAAAAGGTCAGCGGAGCCGGCACGGGCCTCGCGCAGTGAGCCGAAGTTGGTCGGATTGCCGACTACGGTCATCAGATTATAATTTGCGTCAAGAGAGGCGAGTTTGTCGGCATTTTCGTCGAGAAGTATGATGTCCTGCTCCTCGTTTGACAGTAATTTTGCCAGATGGGAGCCGACTTCGCCGGCACCTGCGATTACGATATTCATCTTAAATCGGACTGACTGTTAGACTTTGTGTTGGCGGTTGCACGGCAAATGGCATCAAGTATGCCTTCGGCATCTGTGTGGCAGAGCGAGGCGAGCTGAGCGGGGGTTCCCTGAGAGATGAACTTGTCAGGGATACCTACACGTGTCAATGATCTGACATTCAGGCCGAGGTCGGCTATGCGCGATGCGACTGCGCTGCCGAGACCGCCCTCGACGGTGCCGTCCTCGACAGTGATAATCGGCAGACCGGTTGCAGCTACTTTCTTTATGATATTGTCATCCAAAGGCTTGAGGAATATCATGTCATAGTGTGCGACAGATATGCCGCGGTCGGCGGCTGCTTTAATGGCTTTTGTCACCTCGGATGCTATGGTGCCGATGCTGAGCACTACGGCATCATTGCCGTCAGCGAGTTTCTCGCCGCGGCCTATCTGAAGGGTGTGCATCGGGCATCGCCAGTCGGCCATGTTGCCGCGACCGCGCGGATAGCGTATGGCGAAGGGGCCGTGGTCATCGGCCTGAGCCGTATACATCAGATGACGCAGCATCCGCTCGTCGCGCGGAGCCGACACAATCATGTTGGGGATAGTGTTGAGATAGGCGAGATCAAAGGCGCCGTGGTGGGTCGGGCCGTCTTCGCCTACGAGACCGGCTCGGTCGATGCAGAATGTTACGGGCCGGCGATGCAGGGCGACGTCATGTATCATGTGATCGTAGGCGCGCTGCAGGAAACTCGAGTAAATGCCTACGAACGGACGCAGACCCTCTTTGGCGAGGCCGCCGGCAAACGTCACGGCATGGCCTTCGGAGATGCCTACATCAAAGACGCGTTCAGGCATATACTGCTGCATTGTGGCGATTGACGTGCCTGACGGCATAGCTGCCGTGATGGCGACAATCTTGTCGTTTTGGCGTGCGAGTTCGAGCAGTGTGTCGCCGAATACGTCCTGAAATTTTGGAACGGACGGAGCGGGTTTCTCATCCTCCTCACGTTTGCCGGTCACGGGGTCGAAACGGCCCGGGGCGTGCCATGTCGCGGGGTCGTCTTCGGCCGGCTTGAAGCCTTTGCCCTTGACTGTGCGCAGATGCAGGATGCGTGGTCCCTCCATGTCGCGTATGTCGGATAGAACTCTTACGATCGTAGGCAGGTCGTGTCCGTCAAACGGGCCGAAATATCTGATATTCAGCCCTTCAAAAATATTCTGCTGGCGTGACAGGAGTGATTTGAGACTATTGTTGAAGCGCAGTATCGAGCCTTTGCGATGGTCGGTTACAAGATTAAGGCTTTTGAAGAGGTTGAAAGCCTTGTAGCGCATATTGTTATATGCGGGCGACGTTGTCAGGTTAGCTAAATAAGAGTTTAGCGAGCCGACATTGTTGTCAATCGACATATCGTTGTCGTTGAGGATGATAAGCAGATTGTTGGGTGTGTTGGCGGCGTTGTTTATGCCTTCGAACGCCAGACCGCCGCTAATTGATGCGTCACCTATGACGGCGACGATATTGCGTCGCGGAGATTCGTGTTTAAGCTGCGAGGCTATAGCCATGCCGAGTGCGGCAGAAATGGAGTTTGATGCGTGGCCGGCGGCAAAAGTATCATACTCACTTTCGTCAGGATTGGGAAATCCGCTCAGACCGCCTAATTTGCGGTTGCCGGCGAAGGCGTCACGGCGCCCGGTTAGGATTTTGTGGCCGTATGCCTGATGTCCGACGTCCCAGACTATACGGTCGTAGGGCGTGTTGAATACATAATGCAGGGCGACAGTCAGTTCGACCGAGCCCATGCTCGACGCGAAGTGACCGGGATTGACAGACAGTGAGTCAATCAGAAACTGTCTGATTTCGGCGCAGACCTGCGGCAGTTGTTCCTGCCGAAGTTTGCGCAAGTCTGCCGGCGAGTCTATAGCAGGCAGCAGAGGCGCGGCCGGTGTGTGACTACCGTTTGACATTTTTCACATATTTTTTATATAGAGGGACAAATATGATGATAAAAGACGCCACAATGACAAAGAATGTATAAAGTGTGAGAGGACGGCTGTAAATCAGGATGAAAGCAACCAATGCGACCCACACGATAAAAAGGATGGCAAAACCTATTATCACAGATGTCTTCATAATTCGTAAGAGTTAGTCATGACTTGGCAAAATTAAGCAAATTAGCTCAAACGCCCAAATTGTCAGACCGGGTCGACGTCATAGTAAATGCTGAATCCACGCACAGTCGGTGATGAGACGGTGTCGATATAAAGCTGCCTCAGTATCTCCTTGACACGGCGCATCGAGGCCGCTGTCTCAATCTTGAGCATTATCGAGCGTATGTATAGTGACTGCACACGCTGCACGTGCGGCTCGCGCGGCCCGTTGACTCGTGAGCCGAAGAGAGCTTTGAGACGGTTTGCGTAGTCATGCGCAAAACGCTCGACGTCCTCACGGTTGCGGTGTTTGATATAGATGTTTATGACTCGTGAGAAGGGCGGATATGCAAAGGCGCGGCGCTCCTCAAGTTCGTGTGCGTAAAAGCCGAGATAGTCGTGACGCGAGACAAAGTCGATGACCGGATTGTCGGGCTGATAGGTCTGTATGATGACCTTGCCCTGACAGTCGCGGCGTCCGGCGCGGCCCGATACCTGCTCGAGCATATTGAAGGCGCGCTCGGCAGAGCGGAAGTCGGGGTAGTGGATGAGAGCGTCGGCCGATATTACGCCGACAAGCGACACATCGCCGAAGTCGAGCCCCTTGGTTACCATCTGTGTGCCGACGAGTATGTCTGCCTTGTGGGTCGAGAAGTCGCCGATGATGCGCTGGTAGCTGTCTTTGTTGCGCGTGGTGTCGAGGTCCATGCGCAGGATGCGGCGGTCGGGAAAACGCGTCGCAACCTCGTCCTCGATGCGTTCGGTGCCGAATCCGACTATCTCGATGGCCGGCTCGTGACATTGCGGGCATGTGCGCATGACGGGATAGACTGCGCCGCAATAGTGGCATACGAGTGCCTCGGGGGAGCGGTGATAGGTCAGCGACACGTCGCAGTGGTCGCATTTGGGCACGAAAGCACACTGTTTGCACCGCGCCATCGGAGCATAACCGCGGCGGTTGTGGAAGAATATCACCTGTGAGCCTCCGGCTATTTCTTCAGAGGCTTGTTCGACCGTTGTGTCGGCAAACGAGCCGACTACACGACCGGCGCGTCGCTCGCGCTTGAGGTCGACAATCTCTATTTCGGGCAGCGGAGTCGACTCGTAGCGCTCGGTTAGGCTTACGAGACCGAATTTGCCTTCGACAGCCTTGTAATATGTCTCGACCGACGGCGTGGCACTCCCTAAAAGGGTTTTGGCCCCGTGCATCGAGGCGATCACAATGGCTGCGTCACGTCCGTTATAGCGCGGCGCCGGGTCATACTGCTTGTAGCTCGACTCGTGCTCCTCGTCGACGATGACAATGCCTAATTTGGCGAAAGGCAGAAAGACTGCCGAGCGGGCGCCGACCACGACACATGGCTCTGAACTGTTGAGCAGCCGCTGCCAGATCTCGACGCGCTCGGCGTCTGAAAATTTGGAGTGATAGATGACCACGCGGTCGCCGAAGACTTTCTGCAGACGTGCGGTCAGCTGGGTGGTCAGGGCTATCTCGGGCACGAGATAGAGCGCTTGGTCTCCGCGGCGCAATACATAGTCAATCAGATGGATATAAATCTCGGTCTTGCCGCTCGACGTGACGCCGTGCAGCAGGCAGACATCGCGCTCGAGAAATGATTTGTGAATCCGGTCAAGCGCCGTGCTCTGCGGGTCAGACAGAACGGGCAGTTCACCCGGTTTGCTGTTGACCGGTGCGAATCGCGAGACTTCGCGATCGAAGATTTCGACAAGCCCCTTGTCGGCGAGAGCCTTGACAATCGGACGTCCGACATCGGCGCGCTCTGTCAGGTCTTTGAGCGTGACCTCCTTGCGGCCGCGCTCGCTCAGCGATATTAGTGTGAGCAGGGTCTGTTCCTGTTTTTTTGCGCCTTTTACGGCGGCAAACATACCGGTGGTTTTGTCAGGCGTGACGTTGAGGTCGGCAGTGAGGCGCACATAGCTGATGCGTTTGCGGCGGAATCGTTCGACGAGTTTCTCCGATACGACTACTGCACCGCTGTCCAAAAGACGGCTGACGAGGCGCTCGGGACAGTCGAGCCCGGCTGTGCGAGCCAGCTCTTTTGACGACATGCGGCCGCGCTCGTTTAGCATGGTGAGCAGTCTGATCGAGTCATCGTCGAGTGTCGCGATTACCTCGGCCATTGCGTCGGGCTCGTCCTTTATGTCTGGATTTATCTCGACGTTGGTTTCGCTCTCGACTTTAAGACCCGAGGGGAGGGCACATTTGAAAACGTCGCCGATGGCGCTCAGATAGTAATCGGCAATCCATCGCCAGAAGTTGAGCTGAGGATGGCGGATGACAGGCTTGCGGTCAATCAGCGCTGTTATAGGCTTGATGCGGTACTCGCCCTGCGGCGCGTGGGGAGTGAACGACTCGACGATGCCGGTGTAGTAAAGTTTGGGACCGAACGGCACGAGCACTCGTGAGCCAACGGCAAGGTCGGTGACCATCGACTCAGGCACCTCGTAGCTGAAACTGCGGTCGAGCGGGACGGGTAATATAATCTGTGCGTATAAACTCATTGTCACATTGTGGCGCGGCGTGATGCGCGGGCGCTCAAATGTGTAAATTTACTCATTTTTTATATACGTTCAAAACAAAAAACGGCTGAACATTGCGACCAGGCGGTGTGTTTTATTCTATCATATTAAAAAGTATATTATGGAAGACAATAATCAGAAAGCTCAGGACGCGGCGATGATGGCACGCGCGGCCGCCGAATTATCGGCTAAGGAAGCCAATGAGGCTGCCAAAGACAAATATCAGGCTGTCAAAGACAATGTAACTCAGGGTTTTGACAACGCCAAAGAACAAATCAGTCAGACGGCATCGGGACTGATGGATACAATCAACGAGAAATCGCAGACTATAGGTGACAAGGTCAAATCATTCACGGCTGACGCTTTGGAGCGCGGCGGCGATTTGATTGACAATCTCGCCGACAAGGCACACTCAGCCGCTGACAAACTCCGCAAGTAGCAGTCTAACCGACAGGTTGCGCCTCAAATACGAAGCTGAAATACGGATTCGGCTCCGTAAGCAAGATGCGTCCGCTGACAAGTTTGTGACTCTCGACAACTGCTTGAGAGTCGGCGCTGACTGTGCCCGGTATGACTGCGTAATGTCCTGTTGAGCCTTCAGCTATATATTTTTCGGCAAGACTGAGAGCGACGAAACCCATAGTACGGCGCAGATTGAGTTCGACCGTAGCATCCAAAAGCGCCGGGCGGCCGTCATCGTGGCCGGCTATCAGCATGTCTACACCAAGCGGACCTGAGTAGAGGGGCGAAATGAGGTCGCTGAGCACTTGCTCAAGCGCGGCGGCAGTCTCCGCGAGACGATCTGCCGGGTAAAATTTGTCTAAAAGCTCTGTTATGTAGCTTTGTGGTGCAATGATGTTGCCGGTGTAGGCGCCGCGCGAGTCAGTATCAAAGAATGACAGCCCTGCGAAACGGCAATGTCCACCGTCGGAGTGGAATAGCATGGCGAAGTCTGCAAGACGGTCATAGGCGTGTTCGGCCATGACCGACCCCTGCTTGGATATTATTCCTGAGGCATGACGCATGACCCCGTCAGGACTAAGCGTGCGGCAGTCGATGATGCCGCGGCCGGTGCTCGACCACGGGGCTTTGATTACCATGTTGTTGTCTTCGGCCAGCAAATCGGCAAGAGTGGCGGGATTATCAATCTCGACGGCCTCGGATGCAATTTCGAAATCGAGCATGTCGCGCAGCCGACGGTTTATTTCTATCGATGTGCGGCGGTGTGAGAGCTGTCGCAAGTGCTCGAGGAGCGCGTCGTCAGGCAGTTGCGACAGGTCAAAGTTTTCATTTATAAAGTTACGGCGTGCGGCGGCTGACCAGCCCCAAGGCGACGGAGTGAGAGCTGCTGCCGAGCGGTGGTCGTAGAGGTCGGCCTGCAGGCCGAAAAGCGTTGTTGTCGTTTCAAGCCAGCGTGCATTGACGCCGTGAGCAATGACACGGTCGCCGCCCGATGCGTACCACAGAGGGAGCGTCTCGCCGGCCTGTCTTAGACGTCGAGCAGCAATCGGGGGTGTATAGTTGGGCGTGCCTGCAGCGAGCGCAAGGTCGTTTTCGGGGTTGAAAAGGAGAGCCCTCGCCATGATTTATACCATTTTCTCGGCCAAAAGGAGTTCGGCTATTTTCCAGTCAAAAGGTGTGTCAAGATCGAGAGAATGAAGGTCGTCCATCTCATATTTCTTAACACGTTTGAATTCTGACATATTGTGGCGCTCTAACTCACGGGCGTTGATTACATAAACCGCGCCATTGTATTCCCATGCTTTCGGCGCATCCTGTCGCCTGACATATTTGCCGTCGCCTTTGGATATGCACAGATATCCGTCGGCATCCTCTTCGAAACTGTTGTAATAAGGGTTTGACGCGGCTTCTTTGACCGTGACGACCATATCAATGTCGGGCGAGAAGCAGTCGATGGCTCCGCGGATATCTTCGGAACGACGGAACGGAGATGTGGGCTGCAAAAGGACGATACGGTCATATACTCGTCCGATACTCTTGTAATAGTCGAGAGCGTGCAGCAACACTTCGTATGTGCCCATGTGGTCTGACGCAAGGTAATCAGGGCGTACGAACGGCACCTTCAGGCCATAATCCTCGACCACGGAGATGATTTCAGCGTCATCGGTAGTCACACAGATATCTTCGTCGTCGGCCACCGAACGCGCGCCGTCAATAGCATAATGGATGAGCGGCCGTCCTCCCAAAAGCTTGATATTCTTGCGGGGGATGCCTTTGCTGCCGCCACGGGCGGGAATAATAACCAGTGTTTTCATAAAGTCTGTATTCTTATGGGCTCGTCTTCCTGATAATCAGCATCTGCTCTGAGGCCGATAACCATGTCCCAAGCAGATGCGCTTAATCCTGTGCCGGCACGTTTTACCGTCAGATTTTCATCCGAAAACAACTCGCCTTTGCTGATGGGACGTTTTGCGACAATTGATTTACGGACGACTTTTGAAATCTCAATCTCGCTTCGATTTGGACGTTTGATGCCGTCGCCGAGTGCTTTTTCGACATTTCTGATTTCGGAAACCATGCGTTTTAACTCTGCCGGCTCGAGTGATGCGCGATGGTCGGGACCGGGCATCGTGCAGTCAAGAGTGAAGTGCTTTTCAATCACTCTGGCGCCCATGGCTACGGCTGCTACAGGTATCTCTGTGCCGAGTGTGTGGTCAGAATAACCCACATTGCAATGCATCGAGTCGCGTAGCGTTATCATGGCCCTGAGATTGACTTCGTCCATCGGACACGGATAATTAGTCGTGCAATGCAGTAGGATGACCTCGGGAGCGCCTGCGGCCAACAGTGTGTCATATGCAGTCGCAACTTGGGCGAGGGTCGACATGCCCGTAGACAGTATTACAGGGAGTCTGTATGATGCAATCTGTTTGAGATAGTGCAAGTTAGTCACTTCTCCGCTCCCTATTTTGATGAGAGGCAGATGCAGGTCTTCGACAATGAAACGCAGGCTGTCTTCTTCGTCAGGCGTAGTCAGAAAGTCAATACCGATTTCGCGGCAGTGGCTCTGAATAGCATGAAAATCCTGATGTGTCAGCTCGAGTTTTTTCAGCATGTCAAACTGGGTCTCGGTCGTGTTGCCGGTGTTACGTGCCTGATAGTCTGCCGTGTCGGTGTTGCGGCAAACTATTTTTTCGGTTTTCCAAGTCTGGAATTTAACGGCGTCAGCACCGGCCTCTTTGGCCGCATCACAGAGTTTCAGGGCCAGTTCAAGGCTGCCGTTATGATTTACGCCCGCTTCTGCAATTATATAAGTTGCCATATCAGTATCTGTATTTTAAAAGACGGTTGCCATAGTGTGCCGCTTTGTCGGGATTGCGTTTTTCCCAAAGGCGGCATACTTCGGTATAAGTATTATTGTCAAAGATTAGTTTCCCGATATAAAAATCGCATGTGTTTTTAGAAAACTTGCGTTTGAACTGAAAGAGCGAGTTTGATTCGTACGAGTCTGTTCCTCCGCCAAGATGAAAACGTTTGACCCCGTGTTTTTTCAACTCCTTTGCCGCCTCCCATAGCATGAAATTATTAGGAGACAGGCTAAGACGGTTTATATCGCTCCCGGCGAGATGGTAGTGGCCATATATGCCGTCAAAGAAAAAAATAGCAGCAGCGATAATTTCGTTTCCAAAATTTACGCATCCGATGAAACTGTCGGGGAATAACTTTTTGAAATTATGAAAGTACTCATCGCTGAAATAATAGAAACTGTCAGCGTCGAGTTTGTCCATTGTGGCGGTATAAAGCTCCTTGAAACGGTCAAGTGATTTATACTCGTAGTCTGCGGTAAATGTAAGGCCCTCTTTAGAGCCTTTTTTTATGACATTGCGGTTTTTTGTATGTATTTCGTTCATCCACACGTCATCAATCGGCTCAGAGAGATCAATGGCTATGGTTTTGCGGTCATAAATCACGTCTCCAATCAAATCGAAATATCTCTGATTGTCGAGCATAGGATGAAAACGGACAAATCCGGCGAGATAACCTTCATCAGTTATTTCGTTTTTGAAAGCGATAAGAGCTTTTTTGATGAAAGCATCGTCGTAAGTATTATATATCGGGCCTCCATAGCCATAGGCGGTTTCAAAATCCCGGATTTTAACACCGTCGCAAGTCTCATGCTCACGTGCCAGAAACGGGAAAAGCATGACTTTGTCGCCCTCGGTGTAGACAAACGCACGGGCTTTTTCGCCGTCTGCCGCATTAAGACGAAGATATTCCTCCGTGAAATAGATATCACGTAGTTCGGCGGGAAACATGCCGAGGTAATTATTCCAGCTGCCGGTAATGCCTTTGCCGATTATTTTTTGCTGCATGACAAATAATCTTTAAGCCGGGAGATAATCTTGGCTGCCGTCTGACCGTCTCCGTAATAATAATCGGGGCGGAACTTATTATCAGGAATTTTATCAATGGCATCCTTAAGACCGTCAAGAGAGTCACCCGGTGCTGAAATAATGTTTGTGCACAAGTGCCGTCCTGACTGGCGACCGCCGATATTTACGACCGGAACTCCGATAAACGGGGCCTCAATCAGTCCGCTCGACGTATTGCCGATGAGAGCATATGCCTCATTCATTATCGAAAGATAACGCTGCTGTCCGAGCGAATGAATGAAGTGAAACGAGGGATTCTCCCGGCACACCGAGATGAAATAATCATTCATGTCACTGCCACCCAAGTCTGCATTAGCGGCAGTTATTATCACCTCGCAGTCTTTAATCGTAGTGACAGCTTTAATCATATTGCGGGCCATCTCGAGATTATAGGCCGTGGACTCCATGGTCTCGGGATGCAATGTGCATATCACCCATTTTTTGTTTTGGTCAAGACCTAATGATTTGGCAAGCTGAGTGCGGTTTAGCAGATGTGTGCGTCTGAATGTCTCCAATCCGGGCTCGCCGACATTAAAGACTCCGTCGTTTGAGCCGCGCATGCGGATGATGTTATCGGCCGACTCTTTTGTGCCGGGAAAGTGGAGTGTGGCCATCATGGTCACGGCATTGCGCACCTGATTGTCAATGGCACCCTCGGTGACATCGCCGCCCGAAATATGCGCGACAGGTATGTTCTGGATGAGAGCCGCGGTGCATATCGGCAGTAGTTCGTAGCGGTCGCCGAGCACGACCATAATGTCTGGCGAAAGGTCATTAAGTGTGTCTGCGAAATATGTGCCGCACAGACCGGCTGATTTAGCCACGCCTAATGCAGAGCGGTTGTCTATCAGATATTCGATACGCCGGGTGATATGGTGTCCGTCCGCCTCAATCTGTCTGTAAGTCAGGCCTTGCTCTTCTGACAGATGGGCTCCGGTCACGACCAATGACAAATCTACCTCAGAGTCTTTCTCCAAGTCGGTAATGAGCCACTGCAGAGGTCCGTACTCTGACCTTGCGGCGGTGACAACAGATATTTTATATCTTCTTTTCATTGGTCGGATATGAATGACAAAGGATGAAAATCAAAGTCGCTCTAATAAAATGAATCTATCGGTGCGATTCATGGATTTTAGCTCACGAAAATCATATACGCCATCGACAATAACGAATGAGTTATTTTTAAAGCATTTTTGCGATGCGATATTGTTCTCGGAGACCCATGCGATAATCTTTTTATCTCGGCCAAAATTATCTTTGAGGTAGTCTACAGACATCTTGATAATCTGACTGCCGTAACCTTTGCCGGCATATTCCGATAACACGCTATATCCGTCGAGTTCGGCGCCTTCATTGTTAAACGCAATCTTCGAATAGCCTATCACCTTATCGTCAACCAAATAAAAGAGTACTATCTTATCTGTCTGCAACAGGTTTATGAAGTGTTCTTTTAATCTGTTGTAGTCGGGCGCTTTCTCAAAGCCTGACCATTTTATGGCATTAGAGTCACACTTAAGGTTATAAAAATCATCGAAGAATGATAAGTCTGTCGCTCGTTTGCAAATCATATGCTCAAAGTATGACTCCCGAGGGGATGTTTACAATTGTATCTGCCAAGGCTTCTGTGACGCTCAGGTCTCCTCGCTCGGCCGACTCAAACATGGGCAGACGGGTCATCAGCTGCCAGATGGGACGAGTCATCACGCCGTGAGCGTTAGTGTATTCGAGTATTGCGTCACGGCTTTCGCGGTCGGGCATGCGTATGGCGCACAGCCAGTAGTTGGAGCGCGTGTCAGTGGGTTCTTTCATAAATCTGATGCCGTCAGGCTCTGATACGAAAAAGTCGGCATAAGCGGCTGCCGTGGCGCGTTTGCTCTCCAAGAAGCGGTCTATCTGCTCGAGCTGGGCGCAGCCGAGGGCGGCGTTGATGTTGGGCATGCGGTAGTTGTAGCCGATGGCGTCGTGGACAAATTCGTAGGGGTGGGGCACTTTGGCCTGCGTGGTCAGATGTTTGGCGTATGCGCCGAGCTCCTCGTCGTTGAAAAGGAGCATGCCGCCGCCACCGGTGGTGATGGTCTTGTTGCCGTTGAAGCTCATGGCTCCCACGCGGCCGAAAGTGCCGGTGTGGCGCCCTTTGTAGAGCGAGCCTATGCTCTCGGCAGCATCTTCGACCAATTCGATGCCGCAGCGGTTGCATATCGCGGCAATCTCGTCGATGCGCACGGGGTGACCGAAGGTGTGCATGGGCACGCAGGCTTTGATGCGGCGCCCCGTCGAGCGGTTATAACAGCAGCCGTCGTCGCGGCGCTCGGCGTTGGCTTTAAGCCACTTCTCGAGAGCAGTCGGCGACAGACCCATGGTGTCGGCGTCGACGTCGATAAAGACCGGATGTGCGCCGATGTAGCTGATGGCGTTGCATGTTGCGATGAAGGTCAGGGCCTGTGTCAGCACTTCGTCGTCGCGTTCGACACCGGCGAGCATCATGGCCATGTGGAGGGCATTTGTGCCGTTGACACAGACCACGGCGCGGCGTGCGCCGGTATATGCCTCGATGTCGCGTTCGAAACGGTCTACAAACGGCCCGACGCTCGACACGAATGTCGAGTCGATACATTCCTCCAAGTAGCGTTTTTCGTTGCCGGCAAATGTCGGTGCATGGAGCATCACCCGCTCGCCGTCGGCGGCATGGTAATGCTCGCGTATAATTTCGACTATATCTTTAAACATAGCGTTTTTTACATTTTCTGGTCGAGGTTGCGGCCGAGCTCCTCGTGGTGGAAATTAGGCAGATAGTCGCGCAGACAGTCGACGACCTCGGCTTTAGTGAAATCGTGACGGGTGAAAATCGAGTCGAGACGGTCGATAAGAGCCGAAACATCGGCCTTGGGTCGGCGCGTAGACGATGTGACCACGCCGAGAGACTTGAAACGGTCGGTGTCGGTGGTCTCGGATTCGACCGTAAATTCCTCGACGTCTTTCTCGCCCGTGGTGTCGCTGTCGAAGTAAACGACAGGGTAGTCGACGTCTGAGTCATGCATGGCAGCGGCGCGCGCCTTTGCCTCGTTGTCGTCACGGCAGAGCAGCGGACGGTGACCGGTGGCGGCGAGGAAGTCGTCGCAGATTGACGAAAATGTCTTCATCGATTCTTGGCCGAGTTTGGGATAGAACACTTCGCCGTTGTGGCCGAGCAGACAGGCGAGCATACATATCTGGCCGCTCTCCTCTAACGACACGAAGTAGCGACGGACGTCGCGCGGCGCGACAAGCGGCTGACGCTTCATCATGCGCTCGACAAAGCTGAGCGGCAGTGAGCCGTTTGAGAAGGCAACGTTGGCAAATCGGGCCGTCGTCACTTTGAAACGGTCGCTGTAGGCCATTATGAGGTCTTCCATTATGCGTTTGCTCGCCCCCATGACATTGACGGGGTTGGCGGCCTTGTCGGTCGACACGCAGAAATAATGGTCGGGACGGAACTCGCTCAGCAGTTCGAGCAGTCCGCGGGCCTTGATGACGTTGTTGCGGAGCAGGGCTTCGACCGAGAAACGGTCTTTTTCGCTGCGCACGTGTTTGTGAGCCGAGAAGTTGGCGACGATGTCAAAACGGCCGTGCTCGCGGAGTATCTGTTCGAAAACCGGGTCGGCGAAATCGAGTGTATAGGTCAGGAAGACATCGGGCACTTTCAGACCGTCGGTCGAGCGCACGTCGCGGGTCAGTTCGGCGAGTCCGTTCTCGTTGAGGTCGACGACATACAGTTCGGCCGGCTCAAATCTGAGCACGGCTTTGATAAAAGACTGGCCGATAGAGCCCGCACCTCCGATGACAAGGACGCTTCGGCCCTTTATTTCTTTACTGAGGGCGTCAGCGTTGTCGACTATGTCGGGCAGAAACATGCTCTCATCGCGCGAGATGACATGTTGTTTTGTAAATTGCTCTATATTAATCATTACAGACTGTTGATGCTTTGATTTGTTGAGCAGCCTCCGGCGGAGACAGATGCCGGCGGCCTATTATGTCGCAAAGTTAAGGTTTTTATTTGTATATACCGCATGGCCAATGCGTCATAAAATCAATATGGGCGACTTCATCACGAGGTCGCCCATATTCTGTTTTAAAATAAACTTAAAACAATTACATAACTAACATAAAACACATTTTACATTTTCATTGCTCATCGTCATTTAACGGCACAGAGAGGCAGGCGCTTGCATTTGTTAGGTGACAGCGTCGCACATGTGCCGTGTCGTTACGGCGGTGAAAAACCTTGTTAAACTGACATTAAGTGACGTGTGTGTTTAATCAATAGGTTAGAGTGCGAATCATAAATTCAATTATAACGCTGCAAAATTACGGTTTCTCGGGCATGTGTGCAAGAGATTGCCTCGACGTATAAGATTTGTTGTGATTTATTAACCGCTATGGCATTGATTATTAAGTTAATTTGCCGGGCAGATAAGCTGTGATAAAGTGCCGACGTGCCGCTCATTGCTTTGGCAATCAGTCTTCAGAAGCTATTTTCATAACATTGGCCTCGAAGTTCGTGCGGTCTGTCGCACGAGCTTTCAGGCGGTTACGGTAGGCATAAATGGTGTTGAGAGAGTAGTTGAGGACCTGTGCTATGCGCGTAGAGTCCTCGATGCCGAGGCGTGTGAAAGCAAGGATTCGCAGCTCGGTGTTGAGCAACTCGCCCTCCTTGAGTACAATCTTTGAGTCATCCCGCAGCAGTTTGTTGACTTCGCTGACAAAATCGGGGTAAAGATGCAGGAAAGCGTTGTCAAATACCTCGTAGAACTCGCGGCTCTGTTCGTCGACAAACTTTCCTGATTTGGTCATGCGGTAGAGGTCGTCGACCTTACCGGTCGAAATCTTGCGGTTGGCGATTTTGCAGAATTGGTTGAGTTTGTCCATGTATATTGAGCACAGGTTGAGGAACTGGCTGATATACACTTCTTTAGTGCGGTTGGCTTGCCTCAGGCCCTCGTGGAGTAATTTCATGCGCATATACTGACGGTAGAGCAGCGCAATCATAGTGACAAGTCCAATCATCAGCAGCACAATGACGCCGAGCACCCACATCAGGGTTTTGCTTCGCGATTTAAGCTGGTCAGAGTGGGCACGCTCGATAATCGGCAGGGAGCGCGATGACTCTATCATGCGCAGCGTCGCACCGCATTTGACAGCATTCTCGAGAGCTGTCGACAGGTAGGCATGTGCGCGCTCGATGTCTCCGCGGCGATACATGTCGGCTCCGAGTTCCTGCAGGGCTATGACCTCGAGGGTGGCCGCTCTGACGTCATCTATAGCCGAAAGAGCCAGATAATAGTCATAGGCGTCTAACTCGTTGTCTTTGAGAGCGAGTTTTGACAGATGATGGGCCGCATGCGCACTGTATTCGCCGCTGCTGTCCTTTGAATGTAGCACATCACTCAGATAGGCGCGGGCCTCGGAGTCTTCGCCGGTGAGGAAGTAATACTCGCCGAGATTGAATTTATGTGCCTCGCTGTCAGGCTCGAGCAGTTCGAGCAGATGTTGCTGCCTGTCAAGGGCTTTGGCGTTATATAGCTTGGCCAAGGGTGTGTATGTCGAGTGAAATGATGCCACATAACTATACATGCGCCTACCGTGTTCATAATACATTTCTTTAAGAGTATCAGGCACCGAGTCGGGGTCGATTGACTCGTAATTTTGAATTGCCGTGTCAAAAAGTCCGGCGAGCGGCAGGTTTGAAATTTTATGGAGTCTGAAAGCGAGAGCCTCGTCGGGTGATGCGGCTTCGTGTTCGCCGAGGGTGAAATAAGCGATTGCCGAGTCGTTGACAAACGACGTGTAGGCTCGGCCGATTTCCATCAGCAGATTACGGCGCTGAGCCGGGGACACGAGACTGAGCCGCACGGTCATCGAGTCGATGTGATTTTGGCGTGCGGTTATAAAATTGTTGCGTTCTTCGAGAGCGTTGTCAAGACGTCTGAGGGCATCGTCACGTTGCTCGGGGCTGATGCCGATGTCGGTTGAGGCGGCACACAAGACGCCGGCGCAGACTGTCATGACAAATGCTTTCAGAAACTTTTTCATAGGTAGTATCAGAACCAGCTGTTAATGCGGTCAGCGCTTATGCTGACAAGGATTGTCAGTCCGTCAGGTGTAAAATTGGGCGAGGTTGTGGCAAAAAGGTCGGCGACGAGCATGTCTATTTCTTCGGGTGTGAGCCTGTCGGCCACATTGACGGCTGCAGTGCGTGCCATAGATGCGGCTATGGTCTCATAAAGGCTCGTGCCGGGCTGCTGTCCGGTCTGTCTGACGCGCATTATAATGTCTTCGACTGTCTCTCGTGGATTGGCGGCGCTGAGAGCCGAGGGCATCGCGTTGACCGACCATGTGCCTCCGCCGAGTGGCGAGAGGTCAAAGCCCAAAACGTCAAGCGAGTCGCATATCGAGCCGAGCATGATGTCGTCGTCGGGACGCAGGCTGACGGCCTCGGGGAAAATCAAGCGCTGAGAGGCGGTCTCACCGCGTGCGACCATTGACATGAAGCGTTCGAAGAGCACCCTGACGTGGGCGCGGTGGCGGTCGATGAGTAGCAGACCTCCGTCGCGCGACGGAGTCGCTATGTATCTGTTGCCTAACTGGATATATGAGGGAGTCGTTCCGTCGCAGATGCGTGTGTCGTCGACCGGTTTGATGTCGGTGTCGGGCAGTTCATCAAGTCCGAGCTGGCGTGTCGGAGCCGGTGATGTGAAGTTGCGGGCCTCCATTATGTTAAGGGCGCTCCGCACCTCTTCTAATGAGGCACGCCGTTGACGCTGTCCGTCGCCAAACCGTGATATCGGAGGCACAGTCGTGTCGGCTGTGAACGGGTTGTAAGAGGTGTCGTCGGCGTCGGTCGGCGCGGCTATGTCGGTCGACGGCTGAAACGGCGGTATGTCGGGCGCGTCGTTGACATCGAAGTCTATCGCCCCGATGGCGTTTGATTTGCCGAGGGCTTCTTTTACGGCAGCCACAAGTATCTGCCATATTGCAGCCTCGTCCTCAAATTTTATTTCGTGTTTCTGAGGGTGGACGTTGACGTCGATGCGTTCGGGGTCGACCTCGAAGTTGATGAAATATGACGGCTGAGCGTCAGCGGCAATGAGATTTTCAAAACACGAGGCGATGGCGCGCTGGAAATAGCGGTGGCGCATATTGCGTCCGTTGACAAACAGAAACTGATGATAGCCGCGGCGTCGTGCAAAACCCGGCACGCCGACAAAACCCGATAGCTTGACGATGGACGTCTCGGTCTGCAGCGGTACAATCTGGCGCTCGATCGTCTTGCCGAAAAGGTCGCCGATGCGTCCTCGCAGCGAGCTACGCAGCAGCTGGTGGACCGTCGTGTCGTTGTGTATCAGCGTGAAGTCTATCGACGTGTTGACCAAGGCGAGCCGCTCAAACTCATGGATGATGTGGCTCAGCTCGACATTGTCCTTGCTCAGATATTTGCGTCGTGCCGGCACATAGGCAAAGAGATTCTTGACCATGATGCTTGTGCCGGGCACAGTGGCGCACGGCTCCTGTGACTCGACGCGTGCGCCGGCAATCTCGATGTGTGTGCCGACAGTGTCGTCAGCCCGCATTGTGCGCATCTCTACATTGGCCACGGCGGCAATCGAGGCGAGGGCTTCGCCGCGGAATCCCATCGTGACTAATTTGAACAAATCGTCAGAGGTCTTGATTTTACTTGTCGCGTGTCGCTCGAAGGCCATGCGGGCGTCGCCCGGCGACATGCCCTTGCCGTTGTCGACGACTTGTATAAGTGTGCGTCCGGCATCCTTGATGATAATCTTGATGTCGGTCGCGCCGGCGTCGACAGAGTTTTCGACGAGCTCCTTTACGACAGAGGCGGGGCGCTGTATCACCTCGCCGGCCGCAATCTGATTGGCCACCGTCTCGGGCAGCCGTATGATAATGTCGCTTGCGGGCATTTGCAGTCTGAGACCTTGTTTTATTCGTTTATGACGTATGAAATCGCGTCTATATAATAGAATGACAGATAGTCTTTGCCCTCGTCGGCCAGACGGCGAGCGATTGCCGCACGATAGTCGCACATCTCCTGCTCGAACGTCGAGACACTGTCAATGCCGCGGGCCTTGGCATCAGTGGCGCAGTCGTGTGTGGCGGCCACATTTTCGGCGTGGCGCGCTTCCATAGCCTTGATGTCTTCTTCGCCGAAACGGGTCTCGTAGACTATACCGGTGACGGTCAGTGATTTGCCGACGCAGTCGGGCGAGAAAGCGACGAGTGAGTCGGAGGCGTCGCAGCGCAGTATGACGCTGTCACAGCCGGTCGGGGTGATAAATGCTTTGCGTCCGCCGTGCTTGCACAGATGAGAGCACACGCCGCTGACGGCTATTGTGTCACCGAGATGTGCTGCCGGGTCAGCCATGAGAACGTCAACACTGACAGTGTCGATAGCGGCAGTCTCTGTCCGCTCGGCTCCGGCTGCGTCGCGATTGCCGCACGATGTGGCCACATAACCGGCCGCCACTAACGCTGCGGCGGCGATAAACATTTTACAGGCTTTCATTTTCGTGGATTATGTATTGGTTGTTTTTGCAAAGTTAGTCAAAAAAATGATAATTCATCCATTATTTGCTATGTATTGGTATTGGTGTCTTTCGCCTAAAAAAAAATGGTCTGAAGTGTAACAGTTTTGTGTTTAATGTGGGATATATTAAAAAAATTGCTAAATTTGTACCTTGTTTTAGAATGGATAAGTAGTATCTGTCCATTATGCTTGAAATTTAAAATAGAAACATATCAATCATTAATCATCAGCAAATGAAAAAGACTACATTCCGCACAGCTATTGTCGCGCTGGCCGGAGCGATTTCGCTCGCTTCGTGTGGCGATGACATGACTGCGGGAGGAGACTTGACCGGACGTATCGTCCCGTCGGTTTCGCTGGAGACGAGTCTGTTGACGGCTGAAGTCGGCGCCCGTGCCGGCAGTCAGGTCGACGACTCAGAGAAAACGGTTACGGTCGATGACCTCTCGGTCACGCTGACTTCTGAAGACGGCTCGTTCAGCCGTCATTGGGATAAACTTGCCGATTTCCCGACTGACTATCAGTTTCCGATAGGAAATTACACCTTTGAGGTAGCCTACGGCGACCCCGAGGCTGAGGGCTTTGACGTTACCGCAGCCTATGCCGACTCCGATAAGGTCACTGTCGTCGAGGGAGGAGCCGCCGGTGTCGAGCTGTGCGCCACGCAGACTCAGGCGATGGTCTCGATCGTCTATACCGATGCTTTCAAGAATTATCTCGCCCGCGCCACTGTCAACCTGACCTCATCGTCGGGCGCAATCAACAGCTTTGTCTATTCGCCCACCTACACCGAGTCGCGTCCGCTTTACGTACAGCCCGGAGCCGTCACTTTGCGTGCGGATATCGAGAAACGCAACGGCGTCAAGGCTACAAATCTTGACCTCGGCGGTTTTGTGGCCGAGGCGCGCCGACACTATCATGTCACTGTGGATATAAATGAAGGCAATGTCGGCGGAACGACCCTGCAGGTTACGTTTGACGACCAGATTGAAAACCGTGAGGAGATTGAAATCAATCTCTCTGACGAGCTGCTCAACATGCCGGCGCCCGAGTTTGTTCTCAGCGGGTTTGACAGTCCCGAAATCAGTTTTGTCGAGGGTTCGTATCCCGGCGACAAACTCGCCGTAAACATTATTGCCCGCGCCGGATTGGGCTCGGTCACCCTCAATGTCAAGTCGGTCTATTTAAATGACC
Organism: Bacteroidales bacterium; assembly: GCA_019415705.1. Classification (GTDB taxonomy): domain Bacteria; phylum Bacteroidota; class Bacteroidia; order Bacteroidales; family Muribaculaceae; genus CAG-873. Next base: position 29,440 of record DXYS01000071.1, read on the forward strand.
GCTGCGGATGGCCTGTGGGCGATTTCGATTTGATGACAGCCGATGCGGCCACACGCAGCCGCCTGACCTCTAACGGTCTTGTGGTCAAAGGCCTGTGGCAGAATCCCGACGAAATGGCTGTCATAGACTTCACTGACGCGCTTAACCGCATTGTTGTCATTGACGGCACTGACAACACGACTCAGGTGACGCTGAGCGTTAGAGACCGTGTCGGCCGCACGACAGAAACGCCGCTGGCTTTTTCGGTGAAGGTACTTCCGGTAAATATTTCTCTCTCAAATGCCTCGACGATTTATTTTGACCAGACTGAATTGACAGTCGACATGAATTATAACGGTATCAATCCGGAGAAAAATCTTGTGGCCGGCTATCTCAACGAGCGCGGCACATTCACCCATGTGAGCATTGACAAGATTGAGCCTCTGGCAAAAACCGACAACACATACAGACTCAGTCTCAGCGGTCTGCCGGCCGACAATAAGGATATCACGCTCGCCGTGCGTTGCGGAACGCATATGAGCGAGACGCTTGTCGTCAAGCGCACTCCTTATAACTTCTCGGCGTCGGTCGATAGCGCTGACGATATTTTCGGCTCGATGGTTTATATGACGCTTGCGTCGGCTGACTGCGATGCGTCTGTCCTGACCAAATATGCCACAGCATATCTCGTCTACAGCGACGGCACGAAGACAGCGCTCAAGACCACGCCCGTGACAGCGCCTGACGCGATATATGTCGAGGGACTCACTCCCGGCGTGGCCAACAAAATCGTTGTCTCGCTGACCGGTGACCCCGCTCAGTGCTGTGCCCCTGTCACCGTGACGACCGAGACCCCTCTGCGCTTGCCCAACAACGATATGGAGAACTGGTCGTTTGACCAAGTCGGCGACTATCAGACACTGTGGTATGCTGACACGGACAAGGCGACATGTGCGTGGGCGACCATGAATCCTCTGACGACATCGACGCACGGAACAGGGTCAGGCATCTTTTCTTATGGAGGTACAGCGTACCGTGCGACATCGGGCACACGTCCGGCCAACGCCAACGTCGCCAAGAACCCGAGCGCGACGGCTAACAACGGTAACCAGAGCACCGGCACAAACGCCGCGCTTGTCATGACAGTAGGCTGGGGCAGCAACAATACATCATTGGGCAATAGAAGTACGTGCGAGCATGTCACGGCCGGCGAACTTTTCCTCGGGTCGCTCGACGCATCATATAATCCGGTGAGAGGCTATGCGTTCACATCGCGTCCAAACAAACTGACCTTTAATGCCAAGTATGTCACGCATCAGGCCGGTAACGGCGATTACGGCTTCGCCGAAATCAAGGTCAAGGATGCCGACGGCAATGTGATCGCCGAGGCCCATAAAAATATTAACGAAATGGCGGAGTATACGAATGTGGAGCTTAAACTGACATATCCGCGCGGAGCCAAGAAAGCCGCCTCTATTGAAGTCAACTTCAAATCGTCAGCATATGCTCCGGCTACAGAGACCTACGACAACAAGTACACAAGTGATGCCGGCTCGGCAAATTATACTTCAAATGAATTTACCGGCTCTCGTCTCTATATCGACGACATCAGAATGTATTATTATTAACCGAACAAAGCAATCACACAGCAATGAAAATAAAATATTCAGCAATCGCTCTGTTGACAGCACTCACATTTGGTCTCGGCGCCTGCGACAATCATAATTACGGCGAGGGCGGCGAGACTACGGGCAGCGTCTCGTTTGAGTCGTTTGGTGTCGATGTCGAGGATAACGAGACGGTCATAGATACCCGCACGGGTGTGGACGTCTCTGACTATATAGTCAAAATCACCGACTCGCGCGGTGTGGCCAAATTAGAGTGTGCCTACTCGGCCGTTCCCGAGGTCATGACTCTGCCTGTCGGAGACTATAAGGTTGAAGTCAAGTCTCACAATGTCGCTCCGGCCGAGTTTAACCATCCGTATTTCGAAGGCTCAAAGACATTTACCATCAAGGCAAATGATATCACAGACATAGGCACGATTACGTGCCGGTTTGCGTCGATACGCGTGACAATCAAGTATTCCGAACTGCTCACGCCGTTGCTTGGCGATGATGTCGAGGTGATTGTCGAGGCCGGTACAGGCGGCCGCCTTGTTTTCACGCCCTCTCGTCATCCGGCTTCGACAGTTTCGGGCTATTTCGAGGCTGTCTCAGAGAGCACGACCCTTATCGCAACGTTCAGAGGCACCGTCGCCGGTGTCCCCAACATGTGGCTGCGCAAGGAGCTTACAGACGTCAAGGCCGGACATCACCGCATAATTCTTTTCAGAATCAAAGGTCAGCCCGAGCCGCCGGACGAGACCGGCACTATAGAGCCCGGCTCGGGTATCACGATTGATACGAGTGTCGAGGATGTCGACCGCGACGGCAATGTGACAGTCGACGAGGATATCCTCGATGACAATGACCGTCCCGGTCAGGAAGAACCGACAGACCCCGATGGCCCCGACAATCCTGACAACCCCGACAATCCCGACCCGGCAAATGACGTGGACATAACTGCTCCCGACCCCAATCTTGTTTTTGATGAGGAAATAGTTCTGCCAAAGACTGTCAGCGGCGTTGTCAATATCTCCTGCACCTCGGGTCTGGCTCACCTCTATCTTGAAGTTACAAGTACGAATGAAGATTTTAGAGGCATCGCGACCTCGATGTTCGGCGAAGGCCGCTTCGACCTCGCTTATCCCGGCGAGACCGGCGGAACTCTTAAGGATATGGGTCTTGATGTAGGCGAAGACATCCTGAATAAACAGAATGTGCGCTTTGATATCTCGACATTCATTCCTCTACTTGTTACCGGTAATTTTTACGGAAAAACTACCTTCAAACTGACTCCGGTCAGCAACGACGGCAATGAACTTTCCAAATCACTCATCTTTGTCGTACCCGAAAACAATGAAAACTAAATATCTTTTACCGCTTTGCGTTACTGCCTTAATGGCCGTGACGGCATCGTGCAGCGACGACGAGCGTTACACCGCCGCCGGGCACGGGCGAGTGATTGTAGACACGCAGATACGTCAGACCACGGCGACAGTCAGTCGCGCGGCGACCGCTGACGGGGACTATCTCAACAGCTCGCTGATATTGTGGATTTCAAACGACCGCGGTCCGGTCAGAAAGTATAACGGACTTGACAAGATACCGTCAGGAGGCGACTGGCTTGTCTCAGGCAGATATCTGGCCGAGGCGTGGGCCGGCGACTCTGTGTCGGCATCATTTGACAAACGTTGGTTTAAAGGCAGCACGGAGTTTGAAATCACTCCGGGCTCGCTGACGTCGGTGTCGGTCGAGTGCAAGATTGCCAATGTGCTTGTGTCGGTGGTTTATCCCGATGATGTTGCCGAGATGCTTGAAAATGTCACTATGACGGTCGGTCACAGCCGCGGCTCGCTTGTCTTTGAGACCGCTGATGTCGACGCCGGCCGCAAGGCATATTTCATGATGCCCTCAGACGACAAGAAACTTGAGTGGACATTCAAGGGCAGCAAGAAGATTGACGGCAGCCCCGTCGAGTATAAGGGCACCATCGACAATGCCAAGCCCGCCACCGAGTATATACTGACTGTCCGCAGCAACACTACTCCCGGCGAAGTCGGCGGCGGATATCTCAACATCAGGGTTGACACCGAGCAGGTCGAGGTTTATGACGAGTTTTATCTTGAGCTCCCCCCGATGATTACCGGTTATGATTTTGATATCACCAAACCGCTTGTCGGTCAGCCCGGCAGTCTGGGCCGTCACTCAATCTATATCTCGGCGAGCGACGAAATTACGAGCGCGTCCATCTCGACTGTCGGTTTCAGCAAGATGCTCGGCATAAAGGATGAAAACGGCAATGATTTCGACGATATCGACCTGATAAGGTGTGACGATTCGTTCTATGAGCGTCTGACTGCCGCCGGACTCGAGCGTATATATAATTATGACGCTGCGGCCGGAGTTTCATCTCTTAAAGTAAATTTCCTCGAGAATTTCTCAAATGCTTTGGGCGAGGGCATATACTACTTTACACTTACGGCTACAGATGCTAAAAACCGCCGCACGGAGGTGATGGCGACCGTCATCATCAACAACGCTCCCTTAGAGATTGAGGCTGTCAACGCGGCTGATACGTGGACTAACCGCACCGTTCTTCGCGCTTCGGTCCTCCGCGACGATTACGGCACAGCCTCGTTTGAGTATCGTCCCGCAGGCTCGGGCTCATGGCAGACCGTCGCCGCAACGGCTGACGGCTCGTCACTGAGCGCGGCTGTCAGCGGTCTGCAGCCCGGCACAGCTTATGAATATCGCGTCGTCTGCACCCTTGACAACTTCACATCTACCGCCAAGACATTCACCACCGAGATCGCATCGCAGCTGCCCGAGAGCGGTTTCGAGAAGTGGTTCCGCCTCTCGGGCTCTAACAACAAGTTGTGGGGCATCGGCGACGAGTCAAATCCTTTCTGGGGCTCGGGCAACTCGGCGCTGTTAGATTACCTGTTCATTGTAAAGGCTGATAATAATCCGACATCAATTGATACGGATGTGAAAAATTCAGGTAATTCGTCTGTCAGACTTAAGTCTATAAGTGTGGCCGGAGTGCAGTTTGCCGCAGGCAACATGTTCATAGGCGAGTTTATCCGCACCGACGGCACCAACGGCGTCATCGGCTGGGGCCGTCCATGGACATCGCGTCCCGCCAAGCTCCGCGGCTATGCGCGTTATGCGCCCGTGGCTGTTACGAAAGAAAATCCCGATTATGCCGCGCTCAAAAAGGGCGACATGGACCAAGGCACCATCTATATCGCCCTGCTTGACAACTCTGTGATGCAGGAAGACAGCGGCAAGCAGTATCCGGTCATCGTCAAGACTAAGGCCGCCGAGCGTCAGCTCTTCGACAAGAACGGCTCTAACGTGATTGCCTACGGCGAGATGGTCTTCAAGGACGCTACCTCGGGCGACGGATTCCAGCAGTTTGAAATCACACTCGACTACAAGCGCAACGATGTCAAGCCGTCTTATATCATGGTGACAGCCTCGGCGTCGATCGGCGGTGACTACTTCGTCGGCGGTGACGGCTCGCAGCTCTGGCTCGACGACCTCGAGCTCGTCTACGAGTAATCCGCCTGACACAATAACTTATGCAAAGGCCGCGCCCGGTAGATGGCGCGGCCTTTTTCTATAGCCTTTAGGTCCTATAAGCCCTATAGGCCCAATTCTTCTATAATTACGACTGATAATTTGGCATTACTTGCGATTTATGCGTAAATTTGCACTCTAAAACGATTTGCCAATGCTGCGATTAAGAGTAAAGCGACTATACACATTCATGCTGCAGAGCTTTTTGCCTCTGTTCCTGATGACTTTCTTTATCGTGCTCTTCATCGTGTTGATGCAGTTTCTCTGGAAATTTGTCGACCAGCTCGTGGGCAAAGGTCTGACCTTCGACGTCATCGGCGAGCTGTTTTTCTATGCCGCCCTGACGATGGTGCCGACCGCGTTGCCGCTTGCCGTGCTTCTGGCCTCGCTGATGACGTTCGGCAATCTCGGCGAGAAGTTTGAGCTGACGGCCCTCAAGGCCTCGGGCATATCGCTTTTCCGCATCATGCGGCCGCTGATAGTGCTGATGGTGTTCATCGCCATCGGCGCCTTTTTCTTTCAGAACAATGTGCTGCCCGTAGCGCAGACCAAGATGTGGACGCTTTTGTTCTCGGTGCGTCAGAAGTCGCCCGAGGTCGAGATACCCGAGCGCTCGTTCTATGACCAGATTCCTAACATGAATCTTTATGTCGATCACAAGAATCCGGAGACAGGTATGCTCTACGGCATGATTATCTATGACGTCACCCGCGGCATCGACAACTCGCGCGTCATACTCGCCGACTCAGGCAAATTGAGCTTTACCGAAGACAAGACGCGCCTCTTCCTCCATCTCTACAGCGGCGAGATGTTTGAGAATCTGCGCGACAACAGCCTCGGCGTGACAAGCTCGGGCTACATGCCTTTCCGCCGTGAGAATTTTTCGGATAAGGAAATATACTTTACTTTCGACGCCAATTTCAACCGCATGGATGAGAGCGGCATGCGCAATCAGTATGTCGGCAAGAATATCAGCGAGCTGCGTCACTCGATTGACTCTATCGGCGCACGCGTCGACTCTATCGGCGCGGTCTATGCCGACGAAATCAAGTCACAGCCCTATCTCGGTCTGTCGCGTGAGGTCAGAGTGCGTAACGACAGCGGCCGTTATGTCACTGTGCAGCGCTCTGAGGTTGCGATGTCTGCACCGCTCGACCTCGACTCGATATTCAACGCGCCGACGCCGTCCTACGCCAAGACTTATCTCAATCAGGCTCTGATGAAAGCGCGCCGCCAGCGGCAGGACTACGAGTATCGCTCGCTCTCGCTCACCGAGCAGGCCAAGTTGGTCCGCCGTCATGACATCGAGATGCAGAAGAAGTTCACGCTGTCCATTGCGTGCATCATCTTCTTCTTTATCGGCGCACCGCTCGGTGCCATCATCAAGAAAGGCGGCCTCGGCACACCGCTCGTTATTTCGATTATCCTATTCATTATATATTACATTATCGACAACACCGGTTACAAGATGGCCCGTGACGGCAAGATTCTTGTCTGGGAGGGGCTGTGGCTGAGTACGGCCGTGCTATTGCCGCTCGGCGTATTCTTCACGTATAAGGCTGTCGGTGATTCGGCGGTATTCAATATCGACGCCTACCGCAATTTCTTCAACCGGCTCATCGGCCGTCAGCCCAAGCGCAATCTCGAGCTGAAGGAGGTCATCATGACCGAGACCGAGCGCGGGCGTTCGCTCGAGATTCTCGACAAGCTGCTTGCCGATGCCGAGGCTGCGCGTGCCGTCGTCAGTTCGCGTCCGCGTCTGATGCAGTATTTCATCACGGCGCCTTATCGCCCGCTGCGCGACGAAATCAACAATCTTGTCGATTATCTCTCGAACACTCGCGACCCGCAGGTCGTTAATCTGATAAATAAATATCCGTTTGCGGTGACGCGGCGTAATCTCGACGCGGTCATTGCCACCACCCGTGAACTGACTGCCTATATCGGCAGCTCTGACGGCTCTGAAGATAAAACAGAAGAAAATGGAACAGAAAATTAAACTTGACAGTATAGAGGAGGCCATCGCCGACTTCCGTCTCGGACGCATGGTGATGGTCGTCGACGACGAAGACCGCGAGAATGAGGGCGACCTTATCGTCGCAGCCGAAAAAATAACTCCCGAGCAGGTCAATTTCATGCTCAAGAACGCCCGCGGTGTGCTCTGCGCCCCGCTGACCATCAGCCGTTGCAAGCAGCTCGGTCTGCCTCATCAGGTCGAAGATAACACGTCGGTGCTCGGCACACCTTTCACCGTCACTGTCGACAAACTCGAAGGCTGCTCGACCGGCGTCAGCATCCACGATCGTTGTGCGACAATCCGCGCTCTCGCCGACCCGAAGTCGACGCCCGAGACATTCGGCCGCCCGGGTCATATCAACCCGCTCTACGCTCAGGATCAGGGCGTGTTGCGCCGCAGCGGCCACACCGAGGCTGCTGTCGACCTCGCACGTCTCGCCGGATTAGAGCCGGTCGCCGCTCTGATGGAAATAATGAGTGATGACGGCTCGATGGCCCGACTCCCAGAGCTGCGTCGCAAGGCCGACGAGTGGGGACTTAAACTGATTTCCATCCGCGACCTTATCGCCTATCGTCTCGAGAAAGAGAAACTCGTCGAGATGGGCGTCGAGGTCGATATGCCCTCAGAATACGGACATTTCCGCCTGATTCCGTTCCGCCAGCTTAACAACGGCCTTGAGCATATCGCCATAATCAAAGGCGATGTGTCGGGCGACGAGCCTGTGCTGGTCAGAGTGCACTCGTCGTGCGCGACGGGCGACATATTCGGCTCTAAACGCTGTGACTGCGGCGAACAGCTCCATGAGGCGCTGCGCATGATTGAGCGCGAAGGGCGCGGCGCTGTCGTCTATCTCAATCAGGAAGGTCGCGGTATAGGTCTGATGGACAAAATCCGCGCCTATAAGCTTCAGGAAGAGGGACTTGATACCGTCGAGGCCAATATCCATCTCGGCTATGGCGCCGACGAGCGCGACTACGGCGTCGGTGCGCAGATACTTAATCTCTTGGGCATACACAAGATGCGCCTGATGACCAACAACCCCATCAAACGCATCGGCCTCGAAGGCTACGGGCTCGAAGTCGTCGAAAACGTGCCCATCGAGATAGAACCTAATGACTACAACCTCCGCTACATGCACACCAAAAAAGAGCGCATGGGCCACGACCTCCACAAAGTCGACTGACCCACACCGCATACCTATATTAAAATAGTAGGGGCGCAGAATTTTGCGCCCTCATTATTTTGCACTCCCATTATTTTGCACCCTCAATATATAAAGATTAACGGCGATAAAATATCGCCGCTCCATATTCTGTACCCCGTTATACAGTAGGTACTTGCCATCGGCAAGTATAATGTGGCCACCTTACGATATGGAGGGACGATTTTCAATCGTCCTTGCATAATTTCCTGATTATGTGTTTGTTGCAATTGGGGGGGATTAAAAATAGCCGCTCCATATTCATGTCAATAGACGAGAATAATAAGTTGAGAGATAAATATAATTAATCATTAAATATTTAGCTGATAGAATGAAAACATACGTATCATAATTATATGCTGTTTAAAGGCGATTATCTAAAATCGCTGATATGTCGTCTGATTACTTCGCTATTATTTCCATTCTCGACACATTCTCGAAGTATATTAATTACTCCCCGTTTATCTTTATAATTGCCATGCAGACTATTACTCATAATACTGTCTATAATTGATTTTACATCTTTAGGATATCCAATGTATGTGCCATTAGGAATATAATTTACATTTCGTAATCTGCATCTTCCATAAAATACTATTATAGAGTAAAAAGGTACGTTGGCTACTCCTGAAAGTCGTTTCCTAAGAGTGTCAATATGCACCGCATTCTGCAAAACTGGATTATAAAACCTATATTTTTCTTTGCCATAGGCCAAAACTTTAGTCCAATAATTATGGGTGCCTTTACCAAAAATCCAACCGCTGTAATCCTTAACCTCAAATACCATAATACCCACTTTGGTAACTACAACGGTGTCGATTTGAGAATATCCACCGTGCTCTTTTTCAACATATAAGTCGTGGTATATTGTTATAGGGGGTATTCCCATCTTGAGCAATTTAATAATCAGTTTGCGTTCTGACCGTGTGCCGCGAAATGGGGTGGAAACAGTGCGCAATAAGGCCATATTTTTGCGTCTCTCATATACGACGAAAAATATGGCCGTTGTTATTGACAGGGTGATTATGATTAATGGGATATAATCCATAATCAAGTGAAACTATCAGACTTTTTAGTTATACTTTTCCGATTATCTTTTCTTCAATTTCCGGCACAATCATTTCTTCGTCCTCGAAAATTTCTTCTTCATCTCCTAAAAAATATTCGTCCTCGTCAAACTCGTCTTTATATTCTTCGCCAAACTCTTCTAAAATTTTAAAATAAGACTCAAATTCATCGCTTTTAAACACAGCTAAAACCTGAGTTAAATCTTCATTTAAAAGAAATACTGTATCGTCTATAATAGTCTGTCCGGCGTTATTATTAGCTCTGTAACGGTGAATAGCTAAATAACCGATGAATTTGGGGCTTTCCGCCATTTTTTCAACGTATGTTTTTAGTAATTCTTTTCTCTGAGCTAAGAGTTTATCTTTCTTTTCGTTTAACTTTTGCAATTTCTTTTCATGCTCGTCTGCTTTTTCTTTATACTCTTTGTATACATAGCGTGAGTGTTCAGTGTATCCATCGCTATATCTGCTCATGGTGGATTTTGCGCTCGAAATCTCAAATTTTTCAAAATCTATATTTCGATTGCATTTATCTATTTTTTCTTTTAGTTCCTTGATATTTTTCAGAACTTCAAAATTTTCAGGGGCTAAGTATGGAGAAAACGCGCTATCAAGCCTTGTAGCCACATTTTGATAGCTCTCGGGGAAATATAGACTTGCTTTAATTTCGTTTTCGATTAATGCATTGGCTTTCTCTTCGGGCGATTTAGAACATGATGAAAATCCTAAAATGGTGATAGTGATAAGAATAGGTAAAAGAAATCGTTTCATGTTGTTAGTTGTATTTTGTCTAAAGAGACGGTTTTTCATGGATTAATTAAATATTTAGCCTTTATTGCCAAAGTTATAAATTTTTATAATTCAAGTCAATAGCTATTATTAAAAATGCGACTGCTTCAATCGAAAATAATCAAGACGAAGCAGCCGCAGATATTTGATTTAATATAAATCTTTTTTACTCCATTACCGAGAATTTAAATATGGTCTCGGAGGTGTATTTTTCGCCGGGACGGAGGGTGGCCGAGGGCCATGAGGGTTTGTTGGGGGTGTCGGGATATTTCTGTGTCTCAAGGCAGACTGACGCACGGCGGTTGTAGCGCACTCCGTGTTTGCCGGTGAATGAGCCGTCGAGGAAGTTGCCGGTGTAGACCTGTATGCCCGGCTCGGTGGTGTAGACGTCTAAGACGATGCCGCTCGCGTCAGACGACAGCGTGGCGGCTTTCTGACGGATATCGCCGCCGGTCGAGAGCACCCAGTTGTGGTCGTAGCCGTGGCCGTTGGCGAGTTGCTCGAAGTCGTCGTCGATGCGTGCGCCTACGGCGGTCGGGCTGCGGAAGTCCATCGGCGTGCCTTCGACCGGCTCGATGGCGCCGGTGGTCATGAACGTGCTGTCGACAGGCGTATAGCTGTCGGCGTTGATGGTCAGCATGTGGTTGGCATTTGACGCCGCGTCGCCGTCGAGATTGAAATATGAGTGGTTGGTCATGTTGACTATGGTCGGACGGTCGCAGACGGCTTCATACATGATGTCTATCGAGTTGCTGTCGCTGAGCGTCATGATGACCGTACAGTCAAAATTGCCCGGGAAACCTTCTTCGCCGTCAGGCGAGTGGTAGCTCAGACGGAGTTGGGTAGGGGACACCTGCTCGGCGTCGAATACCTGATACTGGAAGCCGCGCGGTCCGCCATGGAGGCAGTGGCCGTAATTGTTCTGCGGCAATTGGTAGTCCACGCCGTCGAGCGAGAAACGGCCCGAATCGATGCGGTTGGCGTAGCGGCCTATGGTCGCACCGAAGTCAGAGGGGATGTTGACATAGTCGGCGACGGAGTCGAAGCCGAGCACGACATCGCGCATGCGCCCGTCACGGTCTGGTACATTGATTGAGACGATGCGTCCGCCGAAATTGGTGACGCAGACTTCCATTCCGGCTTTGTTGCGCAAGGTGTATAGTGCTGTCGTTTTACCGCCGATGGTATCGGCGAAATCGTCGGGGTGCAGACCCGAGTCGGTTGTCTCCGGTTGGCTGACGGTGCAGGCTGTCGCGGCTGTTATGGCGGCGAGGGCGATAAGAAGTTTTTTCATGATAATCAGACGGTGGATGAAGAAAAAGTTAAAACGGCGCGACATCGGCTCCGTGAAAGAAGCTTGCCGCGCCGTCATATAATATTATTCGGCGATGAGCTGCTCGATTTTTTCGACGAGTGTTTCTCGAGACTGAGAGCCGGTCAGTCTGATGTCGGCTTTTTTGCCGTCTTTGAAGAACAGGATTGTCGGCAGCGACATGATGCGGTAGGTCGAGCTGAGGTCGCCTTCCTCCTCTACGTTGTATTTGCCGATGACGCAGCGACCCTCGTACTCGGCAGCGAGGGCGTCGATGACCGGACCCATTGCGACACACGGACCGCACCATGTAGCCCAGCAGTCGATTACAACGGGTTTGCCTGATGCGATGATTTCTTCGACATTTTCGTCGGTAAATGTAAATGCCATAATTTTAATTTTTACAGGGTTATGTTATATTAAGTTATGAATATTCTTTATTAAGCATGCTCGACTGTGAACTCGATATCGTCAAGACGTTTAATACCGTCGATAAACCGTTTTGAGACCGGGATTCTCATGGCCGAGCTCATTGTAAGCTCGCGATTTGTCTCGGGGTCGTATATGCGGAATTTCAATGTGCCCGTAGGCTCGTTTTTCGCGTCGCGGGCGCCGATGTGTTCGCGGTCTTTGACAATATACTCCTTGAGCAAGTCATTGAGCTCGCGGTTAATCTGTTTGGTAGTCAGTTTGATTGACAGTCCTTTAATCAGGCTGCCCTTAACATCGTCAAGCAGCTGCATGCGTGTGATGTTAAATCGCAGTTCGCCGTTCTTGTTCTTCTTGTAAATGCCTTTGACCACGACCGGCAGACCCTCGTGGCAGTATGAAGTTAACTCGAGCAGCCCCTTGCCGAAGGCCACAATCTCGGTGCTCCCCGAGTAGTCTTCGATTTTGAAGCGGCCCATGCGGGTGCCTGACGAGAGGGTGCTCTCATCATATTTCATAATCATGCCTCCGAAAGTGACTTCGTCGTTCTCTCTGAATGTCATCTCGTCACGCTCTTTAATCGTGCAGCTCATGCCGTAGTTGAGTTCCATGTAATACGGGTCGAGAGGGTGAGCCGACAGATACATGCCCACAAGTTCGCGTTCTTTGTCCAAACGGGTGATTGCGGCCCACGGCATGGCGGGATTAATCTGAGGACGCGCCCCCATGGTTATTGTCTCGTCATCGTCGCCGAAAAGTGATGCAACATTGTTGCGGCGTGCGTTCTGAAAGTTTGCTCCGTAACGTAACAGTAGCTCTGACAAGGTTTCGCCGCGGTTGTTTTCGGCAAAAAGATCTTCGCGCTTTATTTCGGAGAAACAGTCGAATGCGCCGGCGAGCGCGAGATTCTCAAAGCATCGGCGGTTGACCGAGCCTGCAGGCACGCGCTCGACAAAGTCAAAGATATCCTTGAACGGCTCGTCGCCGCGAGCCTCGACAATATCATGCACGACGTTGTTGCCGATGCCTTTGATGGCCGACAGACCGAAACGTATGTCGCCGTTGCGGTTGACGCTGAATGTCGACAGAGACTCGTTGACGTCGGGGCATTTGACGGTTATGCCCATGGCCTTACATTCGTCCATATAGACGGTCAGCTTGGTGATGTCGGTGAAGTTTCGACTGAGCACAGCAGCCATATATTCCGACGGGTAGTTGGCTTTGAGATATGCAGTCTGAAATGCGACCCAGCTGTAGCATGTGGCGTGACTTTTGTTGAAGGCGTATGACGCGAATTTCTCCCAGTCGGCCCAGATTTTTTCGAGCACCTTGGGGTCGTGGCCATTCTTTTGGCCGCCTTCGAGGAAAAGGGCCTTGAGAGCCATCATCTTGTCGATAAGCTTCTTGCCCATCGCTTTACGCAGCGTGTCGCTCTGGCCACGGGTAAAGTTGGCCAGCATGCGCGACAGGAGCATGACCTGCTCCTGATAGACCGTCACACCGTAGGTATCCTTGAGATACTTCTCCATCGAGGGTATGTCATACTCGATTTTCTCACGGCCCTGTTTGCGCGCGATGAATGTCGGGATATAGTCCATAGGTCCCGGGCGGTAGAGCGCGTTCATTGCTATGAGGTCTTCGAATTTCGACGGCTGCAGCTCGCGCAGATATTTCTGCATGCCCGGCGACTCGAACTGGAACGTTCCGATTGTGCGTCCGTGGCAATAGAGGTCGTATGTTTTCGGGTCGTCAATCGGTATATTGTCTATGTCGATAGCCTTGCCGTGTGTATGCTTGATGTTGGCGATGGCTTCTTTTATGATAGACAGTGTCTTCAGACCGAGAAAGTCCATCTTGATGAGGCCGGTCTCCTCGATGACGCTGCCCTCATACTGGGTCACGAGCAGTTTGCCCTCTTTCTTATCGGTGGCGGTGCTGACCGGCACCCAGTCAGTGATGTCGTCACGGCATATAATCACACCGCACGCGTGTACGCCGGTGTTGCGCACGTTGCCCTCCAACTGTCCCGCATACTTGAGCGTGTCGACAATCATCGGGTTGGAACTTTTGAGTTCCGGCTCGAAGTCGGCCACATGCGCGTAGCAGTTTTTCAGTGTCGGTTTGAGCTCCTTGCCGTTGACGACCGGCATACGGGCCGGCACGAGTTTGGCCAGGCGGTTGCTCTCGGGGAGCGAGAGGTTGATTACGCGGGCGACGTCCTTGATGGCCGATTTTGCGGCCATCGTGCCGTAAGTGATGATGTGCGCCACCTTTTCGGCACCATATTTGTGAGTCACATAGTCAAGCACGTCGGCGCGGCCGTCATCGTCGAAGTCGATATCGATATCGGGCAACGAGATACGGTCGGGATTGAGAAAACGCTCGAACAGCAGATCATATTTGAGAGGGTCTATCTGCGTGATACCCAAGCAATAGGCCACGACAGAGCCTGCGGCAGAGCCACGTCCCGGGCCGATGCTGACGCCCAACTGTTCGCGGCCGGCTCTGATAAAGTCTTCCACAATAAGGAAGTAGCCCGGGAAGCCCATCGTCTTCATTATATGCAGCTCGAAGTTGAGGCGTTCGTTGATTTCGTCGGTCAGCGGCGTTCCATAACGCTTTGCCGCGCCTTCATAGGCTAATTTTTTAAGATAATCGGCCTCGAATTTGATGCGGTAAAGTTTTTCGTATCCGCCTAATTTTTTGATTTTGGCGTGTGCATCCTCGTCAGACAGCACCACATTTCCGTGCTCGTCGCGAGTGAACTCATTGAATAAGTCTTCCTCGGTAAGCCGTTGACGATATTCTTCCTCCGTGCCGAAATCTGTCGGGATGGCAAATGTGGGCATGATAGGCGCATGGTCTATCGAATATGTCTCGACTTTGTCACAGATTTCGAGCGTATTTTCGATTGCCTCGGGGATGTCGGCGAATATGCGGCTCATCTCGTCTGTAGTCTTCAGCCATTCCTGCTTGGTGTAGAGCATACGGTTTTCGTCGTTAAGCAGGCGGTTGGTCGACAGGCAGATAAGTCGGTCATGGGCCTCGGCGTCATCTTCGTTGGTGAAGTGCACGTCGTTGGTGGCGATGATTTTGATATTATATTTTTCGGCCAAAGCTCTCAGTTGAGGCTCGATGCGCATCTGTACCTCATAGACATCATGATTGGCGCGTGTGACAGTCGCTTTATGGCGCTGCAGCTCGATGTAATAATCATCACCGAACGTATCTTTCCACCATTTGACGGCCGCATCAGCTTTTTCGTATTCGCCCGCTTGCAGCAGACGCGGTATTTCACCGCCCAAGCAAGCCGAACATACGATAAGTCCCTCGCGATGTCGCGCGAGTTCTTCTTTGTCCGTACGCGGATGCGAGTAGAATCCTTCGGTCCACGCGCGCGACACTATTTTAATAAGGTTGTGGTATCCCTTTTCATTCTTTGCGAGTACGACCAAGTGACGGCCGGTGTCTTTTTTGTCGACGTGTGTCGTGAGCGATTCCAAGGCGACATACATCTCGCAGCCTACGATGGGCTTTAGTATCTTGCGCTTCAGTGCGCTGATTTCGTCCTCTAACTTGGCGCGTTCTGCCTCGTCGGCGTCTTCGCCCAATTCGGCCAAAGCCTTCTCTGCATCTTTGATTTTGCCTTTTGTCTTACCGTTGACTTTGTTGACATAGTTTAAAAATTCCTTGATGCCGAACATATTGCCGTGATCGGTGATGGCAAGTGCCGGCATACCGTCGGCTATCGCCTTGTCAACCAGACTCTGTATTGAGGCCTGACCGTCAAGCAGCGAATACTGGGTATGTACGTGCAGATGAACGAAAGACATATAGATAATGAGAAAGGTATATTTAAAAGTTACAGACGTCAAAGTTATAAAAAATCCCCGTCAAAAAATCGACATGTTGATAAAACGTATAAAACTTATTCGCTCCCGTTTTTACATTAAAATAATATAATAATCGCTCCTCACGCCCTTGTCTCCCATCTTTGGCCGCAGGTCTTTTGTCCGCGCAGCAGTCGGAGCCGCATCGCTTACCTATCCCTCTTGCGCCTCTCACTAAAAAACGCGGCTTCATTCGCCGCCTATTCGCCCCATTAGCCCAATTCGCCCTATAGTTACTGTTTCGCCCCGAGCTCGGGGCGATTTTTTCTCTCTGACCCTCAGCTCCTTGTAAAAATCTTATGTTTTATAACATAAATTTCAGTTCAAAATATTTGGAGGTTAAAATTAAAGTA